>NC_021294.1:732678-1099017 GCF_000402035.1 Caballeronia insecticola | reverse complement strand
CGCGGTCGAGCTGCTGCTTCGCATAGACCAATTGATGCTCGGCTGCGTCGAGTTGTGCGCGGGCGCTGGCGCTGTTCTTTTCGGCATCGGCGGGATCGAGCCGGGCGACGATCTGCCCTGTCTTCACCGTATCGCCGAGCCGCACGCGACGCTCGAGAATCTTGCCGCCGATGCGAAAGGACAGCGGTGTGGAATAGCGCGACTGGATCTGGCCGGGCAAGCTCGACGTGCTGCCTTGTGCGTCCGTTTTCGCCTCGACCGCGACGACCGGACGCGGCGCGGGCGCGGCGGCCTCGTGGCGCTGGCAGGCGGCAAGCGACATGCAGACGAGCGGAAGAAAAGCCGCGCGCACGACGGCCGGTGCGCGTGTTGAGAAGAGCTTCACAGAAACCTCGGCGCCCGCAAGGGCATGCGTGTGCGCGCGCCGCGAAAACCGGGCGCGCCAATCGTCAACGAAGCAGGGAAACAGCGGGTCCGGCGAGCAATTTCG
Organism: Caballeronia insecticola; assembly: GCF_000402035.1. Lineage (GTDB taxonomy): Bacteria > Pseudomonadota > Gammaproteobacteria > Burkholderiales > Burkholderiaceae > Caballeronia > Caballeronia insecticola. Next base: position 1,098,527 of record NC_021294.1, on the reverse strand, counting down.
AGAAACGAGCCGGAACGGAGCGGTCGCTGCAATGGACCGGAAAGCGCCGTCTGGCAAGGGTTTCGACAACCCGGACGCAAATACGTGATGAATTCTAATACACAGTTGTATCTGAATGCAAAGCCGGATTTGTAAGCCCGCCGATGCTACACTTCGAGCATGAAACCCGTACGCCTTACCCGTGAACAGAGCCGTGACCAGACACGTCAGCGTCTGCTCGATGCTGCGCAGGCGGTATTCACGAAGAAGGGATTCGGCGCGGCGAGCGTCGAAGATGTCGCCGCCGATGCGGGCTACACGCGCGGTGCGTTCTATTCGAATTTCGGCAGCAAGGCCGAGTTGCTGCTCGAAGTACTCAAGCGCGACCACGACACCATCATGCAGCGCCTCTCGACCATTTTCGAAGATGCCGAGGCCTCGCGCGCCGATCTCGAAGCGCGCGTTCTGCAGTACTACAGCGAGTGCTATCAGGACAACGCGTGCTTTCTGCTATGGGTCGAAGCCAAGCTGCACGCGAGCCGCGACGCGACCTTCCGCGCAAGCTTCAACGCGCTCATGCGCGAATTGCGGCAAACGACGACCGAGTACATCAAGGCGTTTTCGGAGCGCGTCGGCACGCCGCTCACGATGCCCGCGGAACAGATGGCGCTCGGGCTGATCGCGCTGTGCGACGGCGTGCAGTTCTTCTATTCGTCGGACCCACAATCGGTGCCGGCGCAGTTCGCGCAAGACGTGCTCGCGCAGTTTTTCCGGCGGGTTGCGTTGAGTGGTAGCGCGGGATGACGTGGGTTGAATCGCGGGGGAGATAGCGCTGACATGCCGGCGCTTATGCGATTTTCAGTGCGCAGATTGGTTATCGGTTCAGCAGGTAAATGACGCGTCGTTGCAGTTGAACGATATCTTCGATCGCGAGTATTACGTGCGTTCGCCGGGTGCGTTTTGCACCGTTTTCCAGCGATCGGCATAGATGCGATGTCGACGATGCAAAGCGATTTCTCAATCATCCCGATGCAGCGTTTTCCCGCAAAATCGCTGCATCGCAATATGCCCTAGTTCAGGATATCGAAAGGAATCCAATTAGATTTATCGTCCCAAAAGAGTGGCTGATTTACCACGAATCTGACGATTAACCAAATCGCATCTCAATAAAGCAAGTATCCTGAACGTGTAGTGCCGGAAATCATTTTCAGCGTTTCGCAGGCATTCAATGACACGTCTTATTCGGAAGTTCTGGATCGCCGGCGTCATATGTTTCGTCGGTGGTTTTGCATCAGCCAATGAGCAGGCCCGTTTGCTTCCCCTGGAACGAGCGGCCGCCGGCATGGTGTTTTTTCCGTACCCGGCAGTTGTTTCGACCGCCGGCATACGTTCCGTGCGCACGGTGCATGCCAATTTTTCCTACGGCAGCAGCGCGAAATATTCGACGACAGCATCGCTGTCGCGAACGGGACTGGCTCCGCGTTTCGAGCCGGAAAATCGTCGATATCCGCAGGCGCTTTCTCCTTATTCCTTGCCGAATCCTGAAAGGTCACGAAGCGACCTCGCAAGCGAAGACGACGAATGGCATTTTCAGGCGAATCCCCAACTCGGCGTGAATCACGACCGCGAAAAAGGCATGACGTTTCTCATGCGTCGCGGATTCTGATCATTCGCCCTTCAGACGACAGGCCGCCTGGCTGTATGGATGTCGAATACACGCGGTAACGGCCCAAGCGTTGTCGTCGCCGCTTCCTGATTCCGATATTTGCGTCCCCATTCCGTCACGGGTTGGGCATCGACATTCGCGCAGAAATGCTCGAACTCGAACCAGGTCTCCGCATAATCGCCAGCGCGGGCGAGTTCGAACTGATGGCCGTCGGTCGCGCACGACGCGAGGTTCATGAACGCCTTCAGGATCGGTCTACATGCGTGGCCGACGAACGCGTCCGCTTCGTCTCGCGGCCACTCGTTCGCCGCGCACAGCATCTGCCGCCAGCCGACGATCGTATCGCGGCACGCATCGCACTTCGCGTGTCCGGCGATGAGCGCGCTCGCTTCAAGCACCGCGATTGCCAGTTCTTCGAATTTCGCGAGCTTGATCCATGCGGCACGCGTGAGCGAATCCGCCAAGCGATCGTCGAATTCGAGTGAAGCGTCGTGCGGCGCGCCCGCCGCATCGACAGGCAACTCAACCTTCATAACAATGCCGTCGTCGTGCAGCATCACGCGCACGCCGAAATCGGCGACAAGCATTGCGAGGCGGCATCCCCAGCGCATGCTCATGTCCTGAAGCCACGCCTGGTCCGATGTTCGCAGCGCCGCGGCGATTTCCTCGCGTGCATCGGCGAGCCATCGGCTTTGGGCAAACCCTTCCATTCGACTCATGACGTCCTCTCGACGCGAGCGCAGTCGCTCAAGCTTAGCGCGCATACATGAAGCCTGCGCGCACCGACCTTCGGCCAACATGCACTGCATCTTAGCCAGCGCGCATGCGTATCGGGCCATGGCCGCCCGATGTGGCCGAAGATTCGTCTAATCGATAACCGGGTGAAAAGGGAACATGAAAACACGAGCCGCCATTGCATGGGAAGCCGGAAAACCGCTGACGATCGAAGAAGTCGATCTCGAAGGCCCGCGCGCCGGTGAAGTGCTGATCGAAGTGAAAGCGACGGGCATCTGTCATACCGATTACTACACGCTCTCGGGCGCAGACCCGGAAGGCCTCTTCCCGGCNATTCTCGGGCACGAAGGCGCAGGCGTTATCGTCGATGTCGGGCCGGGCGTCGGCACGTTGAAGAAGGGCGATCATGTCATTCCGCTTTACACGCCGGAANGTCGCCAGTGCAAGTTCTGCCTGTCGCGCAAAACCAATCTCTGTCAGGCGATTCGTTCGACGCAAGGCAAAGGCTTGATGCCCGATGCTACTTCGCGTTTTTCGCTCAATGGCAAGCCTTTGTTCCACTACATGGGTACATCGACGTTTTCGAACTACATCGTGGTGCCGGAGATCGCGGTCGCGAAAGTGCGTGAAGACGCGCCGTTCGACAAGATCTGCTACATCGGCTGCGGCGTGACCACGGGCGTCGGCGCGGTCGTGTATTCGGCGAAAGTGGAAGCGGGCGCGAACGTCGTCGTGTTCGGACTCGGCGGCATCGGGCTGAACGTGATTCAGGGCGCGAAAATGGTGGGCGCGGACAAGATCATCGGCGTCGATATCAATCCGGGGCGTATCGAACTCGCGAAGAAGTTCGGCATGACGCACTTCATCAACCCGAAGGAAGTGGAGAACGTCGTCGATCACATCGTGCAGTTGACCGATGGCGGCGCGGATTATTCGTTCGAATGCGTGGGCAACGTGAAGCTCATGCGTCAGGCGCTCGAATGCACGCATAAGGGCTGGGGCCAGTCGTTCATCATCGGCGTGGCGGCGGCGGGCGAGGAAATCAGCACGCGGCCGTTTCAACTGGTCACGGGCCGCGAATGGAAAGGCTCGGCGTTCGGCGGCGCGCGCGGCCGCACGGATGTGCCGAAGATCGTCGACTGGTACATGGAAGGCAAGATCAATATCGACGATCTGATCACGCATCATCTCAAGCTCGAACAGATCAACGAAGGCTTCGACCTGATGAAGAAGGGCGAGTCGATTCGTTCCGTCGTCGTTTATTGATTCTGCTGCAGGCGGCCCATGCCGAAGCGTTCGCGATACGTGAGCGGCGTCACGCCAAGCGCGTGCTGAAACGCCTTGCGCATCGCTTCGTAAGTCTTGAAGCCGCTGTCGGCGGCAATCGTCTTCGCGGGCAGATTGCCTTCTTCGAGCAACCTGCGCGCGGCCTCGATGCGCGCGCGCGTCACAAACGTCGAGGGCGTCGTGCCGGTTTCGCGCTTGAAAGAGCGATTGAAATTGCGCACGCTCATCGACAGACGTTCCGCCATATCCGCCGCAGAAAGCTCGCGTTGCAGGTTGCCGAGAATCCAGTCCTGCACATCGCGAATGCCCGGATTTTGCGTCGCCTGACTTACGAGATGCGAGCTGAACTGCGATTGTCCGCCGGGACGCTTGAGATACACGACGAGATCGCGCGCGACATCCAGCGCGACGTCCAGCCCGAAATCCTCTTCGACGAGCGCGAGCGCCAGATCGATGCCCGCCGTGACGCCCGCCGACGTCCATAGATTTCCCTCGCGGATAAAGATGCAGTCCGCATCGACGCGCACCGCCGGATAACGCTGCTTGAGCGCATCGGCGACGGCCCAGTGTGTCGTCGCGCGGCGGCCATCGAGCAGACCCGCGGCGGCGAGAAAGAACGCGCCCGAGCACAGCGCCGCCGTGCGCTGCATGCGGCCCGCAGCCGCTTCGACCCATTGCACGATTTCGGGCGCGGCGCCCACAGCCTCTTCGATCTGCCACGCGCCGACGATGATCGCCGTGTGCGGCAGCGCGAGCGTATCGATGCGTTTTGCGGCCGTGAGCGGCACGCCGGTATCCGACATGATCTCGCCGCGCCGCGTCGATGCGAGCCTGACATCGTAGCGGCCGGCCAGCCCGCGCCGCGTCAGATGGATATTCGCGTAGGTGAAGACGCTGAGCGAGCCGATCGCTTCGAGCGCCTTGAAGCCGTCATAGATGACGATATCGACCGTCAGAGGCATGCGGTGACTTTGAGTGGCTGTCCAGGTCGCGATATTTTTGCATGGACTGGCCGCGTGACGCCTGCGTGACGCCTACCTACTCATCCGCCTATGCGCCGCGCGCCGCCTTGTAACGACGCGCCACCTCCGGCCAGTTCACCACGTTATAAAACGCCGCGATGTACTCCGGGCGGCGATTCTCGTACTTGAGGTAATAGGCGTGCTCCCACACGTCGAGACCGAGAATCGGCGTATTGCCCGACGCGATCCCGGCCATCAGCGGGCTATCCTGATTCGCGGTGCTCTCGACGGCGAGCTTGCCCTGCCGGTCGACATTGAGCCACGCCCATCCGCTGCCGAAGCGCGTGAGCGCGGCTTTCGTGAAGGCGTCCTTGAACGCATCGAAGCCGCCTAGATCCTGATCGATCGCAGCGGCGAGTTCGCCTTCGGGCGTGCCGCCGCCGTCGGGCGACATGATCGTCCAGAACAGGCTATGGTTCGCATGTCCGCCGCCGTTGTTGCGCACGGGCAGCCGCAGCGCCTCGGGCAACGCGTCGATGCGCGCGATCAGCGTCTCGACCGGCACATCCTTCTGATCCGACTGGTCGAGCGCGGCATTGAGATTGTTGACATAGGTCTGATGATGCTTCGTGTGATGGACTTCCATCGTGCGGGCGTCGATGTTCGGTTCCAGCGCGTCGAAGGCATAGGGAAGGGGAGGAAGGGCGTGAGGCATCGAAAGCTCCTGTCGGGTCGATGAAGGTGGGCTGCTCAGTGCCGCGTCGTGCCGCCGGGATGGAGCGCGGCATCGGCGTCGGCGATAGCGCGCGTGATGTGCGGATGAGGCCCATGGCGGGCGATGTGGCGAATCAGCGCGACATACGTTTCGCGGCTGTGACGCAGCGCGGCCTGACGCAGCGCCGCGGGCCGGTCGACGGCGAGCGAAAGCGCGACGAGCACGGCATGCGCGCGGCCGAGCAGATGCGCTGCGCTATCGAGATCGCCTTGCGCCACGCGCAGATCCGCGAGGTTGTGATGCGACACGACGAGCGCCGCGAGGCAGTCGTCCGTGCGTGCCGCGGGCGGCGCTTCAATCAGCCGGAGCGCGACCGACAACGCCCGCTCATAACCGGCCGCCGCCAGCGCGATGCGGCTTTCTCGCTCGGCCTTCATGGCCTGGCGCATGGCCGCTTCCCAGAGCGGCAGGCTCGGCGCTTCGGAATGGGAAGTGTCGGGGGCGAGGTCGGCTATTTGCTGATGCATGGCGAGGGCTCCTGTTCCTTCGCCCTTTGCGTCGACCTGGATGTCTGCGTACTCGGGATGGTTAATGATAACCATTATCATTTGAGCTTGCCAACCACATTCCCGACGTGGACATGGGCGGACCTTTGGCCTCTACTAACGCATCGGAATTGCATGAAAGCACGGAGCCGAATTGATCAGCCGACCTGTCGATAGCCGTCCGGACGCGCGGCACGCCGTCGCATCGCCGGCGAGTCCCTGCGACGAGGAGGTCATTCGCGCGCAGCCCGCCGACGACGCGCGTCCATGCCCCCGCAAGCGCCTGGCGCTAAGCGCGACGATTCTCGGGTCGAGCATGGCGTTCATCGACGGCTCGGTCGTGAACGTCGCGCTGCCGTCCATTCAGAACGAACTGGGCGCGAGCATCGCGGCGATGCAATGGGTCGTGAACGCGTACCTGCTCTTTCTCGGCGCGCTGGTTCTCGTGGGCGGCTCGATGGGCGACAAGCTCGGGCGGCGCAAGGTGTTCGTCGCGGGCGTCGCGATTTTCATGGTGGCGTCGGCGGGATGCGGCTTCGCGCCGAACACCGGCTGGCTGATCGCGGCGCGCGCGGTGCAGGGCATCGGCGCGGCGCTGCTGGTGCCGAGCAGTCTCGCGATCATCGGTGCGGTGTTCGAAGGCGAGGCGCGCGGACGGGCGATCGGCACGTGGGCCGGCGTGGGCGCGATCACGTCGTCGCTGGGGCCGGCGGCGGGCGGTTGGCTCGTCGATGTCTTTTCCTGGCGCGCGATCTTTTTCCTCAATCTGCCGCTCGCCATCGCGACGATCGTGCTCGCGATAGCATCCGTGCCCGACAGCCACAAAGCCGATGCGCCGGACACGCTCGACTGGCCCGGCGCGGCGAGCGCGGCGGCCGGGCTCGCCGCGCTGACCTACGGGCTCACCGAGGCGCCCGCGCGCGGTTTTGCCGACTGGCGCGTGCTCGCCATGATCGCGGCGGGCGTGCTGCTGCTGATCGGGTTCGTCGCGATCGAAGCGAAAAGCCGCGATCCGATGGTCCCGCTCGACGTGTTTCGTTCGCGCGATTTCAGCGGCGCCAACGTCGTCACGCTGCTGCTGTATTTCGGGCTCGGCGGCGTGCTGTTTTTTCTGCCGTTCACGCTGATTCGCGCCTATGGCTACAGCGCCGCCGAAGCGGGCGCGGCCGTGCTGCCGATGCCGCTCATCATCGGCTTGCTGTCGCGCTTCACCGGCGGGCTGACGAGCCGTTATGGCGCGCGGGCGCTTTTGACCGCCGGCCCGTGCATCGCGGGAATCGGCTTCGCGATGCTCGCGTGGCCGTTCGTCGCCGGAAGTTACTGGAGCGGCTTTTTTCCCGGGCTGGTCGTGCTCGCGCTCGGCATGACGATCACCGTCGCGCCGCTCACCACGACCGTGATGGCGTCGGTGCCGGGCGAGCGCGCGGGCGTGGCGTCGGGCATCAATAACGCCGTGGCGCGCGTCGCGAGCCTGCTGGCGATCGCCGTGCTCGGTATCGCGTTCGTGTGGGCGCATGGCGCGGCGTTGTCGGCGCGGCTCGATCGACTGCATGTGCCGATGGAGGCGCGCCCCGACGTGCGTTTGCTCGAAGCGGATGCCGCTTCGGCACCGGCATCGCCGACGATCGCGCGCGCGGAATCGGAGGCCCTGGCCGACGCACTGCGCGCCGTCGCGCTGCTGTCGGCGTTATGCGGATTCGCCGCCGCGGGCGTGGCGGCCGCGACCATCCGCATGCGCAAATGACGATTCCCGATGCCGGACATGACCGGTCATCGGGATTCTGACTTGCTGCCTCACGCGCTGCTCAGTGCCCGAGGGCGCGCTTCTGCAACTCTTCGGTCGTCTTCCCTTCGCCGTTCGGCAGCCAGCCGGGCGGGCGGAGCAGGAAGCCGGCCGCATCCGACACGCTCTTCGCGTGAATCATGTCGCGGACGAGGCTCACCCAGTGCTCGGTCTCGACGACGATCGGGTTGTGCGACGTGGTCGGCGTCGTGAGGCCGTAGCGGCACGGTTCGTCGGCGCGCTCTGCGACATACGTGCCGAACAGGCGATCGAAGATGATCAGCACGCCGCCGAAGTTCGCATCGAGATACGTCGCGTTCGACGCATGGTGCACGCGGTGCGCCGACGGCGTGTTGAACACATATTCGAGCCAGCCGAGCTTCGGAATCCAGGTGGCGTGCAGCCAGAACTGATAGAGCAGGTTGATCGACACGACAGCGAGCACCACGTCGGGCTTTACGCCAAACCACACGAGCGGGGTGAAGAAGATGGCCGAACCGGCGATCTTGGTCAGCCAGCCGAGCCGGTACGCGGAGGAGAGCGTCAACTGGTTCGGCGAATGATGAACCGCGTGATTGGCCCAGAAGAAGCGGATCGTGTGCGACGCGCGGTGATACCAGTAGTAGCAGAACTCCTGTCCGATGAAGAGCAGGAAGAGCGTGAGCGCGGTGTTCGTCGTGACCGTATGGATGCGATGTTCCCACGCGAAGTTGAACACTGGCGTCACGAGCGAGAGCGGCAGGAAGGCGAGCAGCTTGCGGCCGACGAGATCGGCGAGCGAGATCCAGGTCTCGTGCCAGTCGAAGGCACGGTCGGTGCCCTTGTGCTTGAAATGCAGGACGACAGCTTCGATCAACGACGCGGTGAGGACGATGCCCATCGCGTACAGCGAGATTTTTCCGAGCAGTTCCATGATGTTCGCCTTGGTGGGTGAGTTGCGAATGACCCCATTCTGGCGACCGGCCCGGTTAAAAACCACGCACAAACTATTTCATGGAATGTCACGCGCCGCCCGCAAAGCCTTGCGGTACAAGGGACGGGCGTTTCGCGGGAGTTATTTCAAAGTATGTCGGGGCGTCGGAACGAATAAGGTCGCATCACCTTACGAGAGCCTTGTATGTGACCGCCGGCATCTATAGAATGCGAACAATTCCTATTTACATGAAACCGCATTCATGATTGCCGTCGCGCACCACTATCGCCTTGAGGATTCGCGGGCATGAGGCCGATTCTGGTTCGCCTGCATCGCTGGCTGGGCGTCGCGACCGCGCTCTTTCTGTTCGTGTCGGGGCTGACCGGCGCGATCATCGCGTGGGATCACGAAATCGATGCGCTGCTGAATCCGTCGTTCTTCCATGCGCGCACCGACGCACCGGCGCTGCCGCCGCTCGAACTCGCGCGGCGCGTCGAGGCGGCCGATCCGCGTGTCGAGGTGACGTATCTGCCGCTCGGCGTCGAGCCGGGTCACACCGCGCAACTGATGGTCATGCCGCGCACCGATCCGGCCACGAAAGCGCCGTACGACGTCGCGTACAACCAGATCGCTGTCGATCCGGCCACGGGACACGTGCAGGCGCAGCGCATGTGGGGCGCGGTGTCGCTCGCGCGCATCGGCCTGATGCCGTTTCTCTACAAGCTGCATTACACGCTGCATCTGCCGATCGTCGGCGGGTTCGATGTCGGCACGTGGCTGATCGGCATCGTCGGCATCATGTGGCTGTTCGACAGCGGCATTGCGCTCGTGCTGTCGTTTCCGAGCGTGAAGGCGTGGCGCAAGTCGTTCGCGTTTCGCGTGAAGCGCGGCGGCTATGCGCTCACGTTCGATTTGCATCGCTCGGGCGGCGTGTGGATCTGGGGTTTGCTGCTGGTCATGGCGCTCACGTCGATCTCGATGAATCTCGCCGATCCGGTGATGCGGCCCGTCGTCTCGCTGTTCTCGAAGCTCACGCCGTCGTTCACCGAAAACGCCGATCTCGTGCGCGCCGGTCCGCCCGGCCAGCCGCCCGCCACGCGCGAGCAGATTCTCGCTGCGGCCGCGCGCGACGCCCGTCGCGAAAACCTGAGCGGTCCGATGGGCGCGCTCTACTACGCGCCGATGTTTCAGGCGTACGGCGTCGGCTTCTTCGCACCCGGACGCGAGCACGGCGACGTCGGTCTCGGCAATGCCTGGCTGTACTACAACGGCCATACCGGCGCGCTCGCGGGCTCGTCGATTCCGGGCCGCGGTTCTGCCGGCGACATCTTCATGCAGGCGCAGTTTCCGCTGCACTCGGGCCGCATCGCGGGCGTGGCCGGACGCATTCTCGTGAGCGCGGTCGGCGTTGCGGTTGCGATGCTGAGCGCGACCGGCCTCATCATCTGGTTCAGGAAACGCGCCGCGCGGCGTCTCTCAGCGGCGGCGACGAACTCGCGCACGCTCGGGAACGCTCGCTGACATCCTGAACGTTTTACTGCCTGCGCTGGCGACAGCGTCGAAATCAAGCGCAATAGCTCGAATAAAGCTCGATGCGAACCCCTCGCGCGGGTGGGATGTTGCGTTCGCGCAAATCCTTAGGTTATTGAATGATAACGAATCTTATTCAATTTATAATCCGCGCATAACGCTAGTCCCATCCGTCGCGCACGCGCGCGACCGGTCTTGCGACGCAGAATAACGCCGCCCGGATTCCATTCATGCCCCGGGACGGAAGACCGACCATTTCGACGTTTCCCTGATTCATGTCCGCATCCCGTTCACACTCCTTGCAGGCCGTGCCTGCGAAGGCGCTGGCTCATCGCGCCGTCATCGTCGCAGCCGTGACGATGGTCTTCTCCCTGTCGGCGCACGCCCAGTCGTCCGATACGGGCAATGCCGAGGGCGCTGCCGCCCCGCAGGAGAGTGCGCTGCCCGCCGTCAGGGTGCAGGCGTCCAAGGAGCAGTTGCCCGGCGATCTCGAACCGACATTCGCGGGCGGCCAGGTCGCGCGTGGCGCGGACTTCGGCGTGCTCGGCAAGCAGAAGATGATCGACGTGCCGTTCAGCATGACGACCTACACGTCGAAGCTGATCGAAGATCAGCAGGCACGCACGATCGCGGACGTGCTCGCGAACGACCCGGCCGTCCGGACGGCCTATGCTTTCGGCAACTTCGCGGAGACGTACGTCATTCGCGGCTTCCAGCTTCAGGGCGACGATGTCTCGCTGAACGGCCTGTACGGCATCACGCCGCGCCAGCTCGTCGCGACCGATGCGCTCGAACGCGTGGACCTGTTCAAGGGCGCGAATGCGTTTCTGAACGGCGCATCGCCGAACGGCTCGGGGATCGGCGGCGGCCTGAACCTGCAATTGAAGCGCGCCGACGACAAGCCGCTCACGCGCGTGACGCTCGACGGCTCGGCATCGGGCGAGATCGGCGCGCACGTCGATATCGGCCGGCGCTTCGGCAGCGAAGGGCAGTTCGGCATTCGCGTGAATCAGGCGAATCACGACGGCGAAACGAGCATCGACGGCGAACATCGCCGTGACAACACCACGGCCGTATCGCTCGACTGGCGCGGCGACAAGCTGCGTCTGTACGGCGATTTTCTGTATCAGCGCCAGCGCATCAACGGCGGACGTCCGACCGTCAACGACTTCGCCAACTTCATTCCGGAGCCGCCGTCGGCGACCTACAACTACGGGCAGACGTGGAGCTTCAGTTCGATCGAAGACACCGTCGGCATTCTGCGCGCCGAGTACGACTTCTATCCGGGCTGGACCGCTTACGTGACGGGCGGCGTGCGCCACACGGACGAGCACGGCGAATATTCGTCGCCGAGCATTCAGGCGAACGGCACGACGACCGCAACGCGTCTCGGCGTGCCGCACAAGGAAGACGGTTCGTCCGCCGAAGCCGGCGTGCGCGGCCACTTCAACACGGGGCCGGTGTCGCACTTCGTGACGGCGGGCGCGTCGATCGTGCGTGTCGATTCGAAGTCGGCGTTCACGTTCAGCAGTTCGTTCCCGACGAGCCTCTACGACACGCCGCAAGTGCCGTTTCCGGCGACCACGCTGACGGGCGGCAACAACGCAGATCCGCAGACGGTGTCGTACAACCTGATGCGCAGCGTTGCGATCTCCGACACGCTCGGCTTCCTGCACGACCGCGTGCTCTTCACGATCGGCGCGCGCCATCAGGAATTGCTGACGAACACCTACGCCTATACCGGCGCTCAGACGCGCAACTACAACGATTCGATCACGACGCCGGTCTTCGGTCTCGTCGTCAAGCCGATGCAGGATGTCGCGATCTACGCGAATCACAGCGAAGCGCTGACGATCGGCGATTCGGCGCCCAATACCGCCGTGAACTTCGGCGACCAGTTGCCGCCGGCTAAGTCGAAGCAGTGGGAAGTCGGCGCGAAGTACGACAACGGTCAGTACGGCGCGTCGTTCGCGGCGTTCCAGATCGAGCGGCCGCTGACGTTCGTGAACAGCTCGAACGTGTTCGTGGCGGACGGCACGCAGCGGCATCGCGGGCTGGAGGCGTCGATCTACGGCGAGCCGGTGCACGGCGTGCGCCTGATCGCGGGCGCGACCTATATCCACGCGACGCAGTACGACACGGGCACGGGCGCAACCGACGGCAACAAGCCGATCGGCGTGCCGACGATGATGTTCAACGTCAACGCGGAATACGACGTGCCGGTGCTGAACGGCCTCACGCTGACGGCGCGCTGGATTCACACGGGCTCGCAGTATCTGAACGTGACGAACACGCTGTCAATTCCGGCGTGGGACCGTTTCGACCTCGGCGCGCGCTACGCGACCGTGCTGTTCAACAAGCCGACGACGTTCCGCGCGAGCGTGCTCAACGTGGCGAACAAGTCGTACTGGTCGTCGACGATCGGCGGTTATCTGACGCAAGGCGCGCCGCGCACGGTGCTCTTGTCGATGACAACGGATTTCTGATCGACTTTCCAGGCATCTCGACACAAGCAAACGCCGCATGTTCGCAGGAACATGCGGCGTTTTTTTGCTTCAGCGTTGTCAGCGCGGTCAGTTGCTCACGCAGCGGAACCCGGCATATACGTACTGATAATGCGCCTGAAACCAGTTGCGGAAGCTCGGCCGTAACATGCAGGCGGCGGTGCGCGGCGAGCCGCCCTTGATGACGAAGTGCTTGCCGTCGAAGAAATTGGCCGAATAGCCGAGATAAAACGGAAACGGTTCGAAGCCATTCAACGGCCCGAATTCCGTCGATGTCCATTCCCAGCCGTTGCCGAATTGCCCTTCGACGCCGAACTCGCTGCGATTCTCCGGATAAGCCTGCACCGGCGACGGATCCCAGCGGCGGAAATCGAAATTCCCCTCGGCGACGCCCGGCGCACCCGACGCCGCGCGCTGCCATTGCGCCTCGGTCGGCAGCGACTTGCCCGCCCAGCGCGCATAAGCCTTCGCTTCGGCATGGCTCACATACACAGGCCAGTCGGGCGGCAGCGCGATCTCGTCGAACATCGTGCGCAGTTTCCATGCGCCTTGCGGGTCGTCGTCGTCGCCGGGAATCCAGAAGGCCGGATGCGCGATACGCTGCTCCTCCTTCCACGCCCAGTCGGCTTCGTCCCAGAGCGAACGGTTCCAGTAACCGCCCGCGTCAATGAAGCGCAGATAATCGCCGTTCGTCACCATATAGCGATCGATCTCGAACGCCGGCACCTCGACGCGCTCCTCGCCGAACTCGTTGTCCCAGCCGAAGCGGCCGCTGTCGCGCGTCAGGCCGAGCGTCGCGCTGCCCGCCGGCACGTGCACGGTTTCATGTTCGAGCGCGCGTTCGGACGCGCGCTCGGAACGGGCATTGGCGGGCGCGATTTTTCTGTCGACCGGTAATTGATGCAGCATGTAGGCGAGCGTTTCCGCATGCATCAGCCGATGCTCGATCGCGACTTCGAGCAACTGCGTGGGCGACGCGTCGGCGGCAACCGGCGACGCGGCGAGCGTGACCGGATCGAAGTGCGCGTCGATATCGGCGCGGACCCGTTCTTTGTACTCGCGCACTTCTTCGAGCGACGGCCAGTCGGCGGGTTGGTCGGCGGGCAGGCCGCCATCCACCGGATCGATGCCGAACGCGAAGAGCTGGTCGTACTCGGGATTGATGCTGGGTACGTTGAAGAGACGCTGGTCGAAAAGATTGCGGTCGAAGGCTTCGAGATGCCCGATATAAAACACGACGCGATGCCGCTCGGCGATCGGCCTGTCGTACAAATGCTCGGGCTTGACGACGTCGAAAAGTTCGTCAGTGACGCGGCGCGCCTCGGCGAGGCGTTCCAGCAGCGGGTGTCGAAGGGAAGGTTCGCGGTTCATGTCGCCCAATCTCCGTGGCTGGCCAATCGAAAAGACTAATGCGTAGCGAACCGCGTGCCAACTGAAATATGAGCGCCGATTATTCTGCTGCCGGAAACAATCGACCGCGACGTTCCGTCAGACGGCGCGCAGACCGTCGAAGTCGCAGATACGAATAAACTTGCCCTGCGTTTCGATGAGCCCCGCCTTGTCGAAACGGGACAGCGTGCGGCTCACGGTTTCGAGCGTCATGCCGAGATAGCTGCCCATGTCGTCGCGCGTCATGCGCAGCGTAAATTCCGACGACGCGTAACCGCGCATGGACAGCCGCGACGAAATGTCGAGCAGCAGACCCGCGACGCGTTCGTCGGCGCGCAGCATGCCGAGCCGCACGACGTGGTTCGCCTCGCGGTTCAGCGCGTGACTCATCATGCGATTCAGGCGCCTTTGCAAGGCGTCCGTTTCGCGGCACATGCGCTCGAAGAGCGGGTAGGGCGCCACGCACACGGTACTGTCTTCGAGCGCGATGGCGTCGCACGTATGCGTGCCTTCCTCGATGGCTTCGAAGCCCAGCGCGTCGCCGGCCAGGAGCAGCCCGGTGACCTGTTCGCGGCCGCCGTCATGCGTGACGACCGTCTTGAGCGAGCCTGAGCGCACCGCGAACAACGCTTCGAAGCGCTCGCCCACGCGAAACAACGCTTCGCCGCGCTTCACCCGGCGCGTGGCCGAGATGATGTTCTCCAGTTTGGCGATGTCGTTCGAGCACAGGCCTTCCGGCATGCACAGATGCCGCATGGCGCAACTGGAACAATGCGCCGCATTGCGCCGGGTGCGGGAAGGGTCTGAGAGGGCGCTCATGGCTTCGTTTTGTTGATGATTGACAAAACGATTTTCCCACGGCGCCTCCGACATCAAATGTGAAAAATTGACGCAGGCGGGCGACGTTTTGAAACTTCTTACGTCATGCGCTGCCGTGTTCCGGCGGCGCACCGGACGCGGACGGAATCAGCAGGACCGGCAAGCTCGCGTGACGCAGGCAACGTTCGGCCACGCTGCCGAGGATCAGGCGCTGGAAGCCTTTGCGGCCGTGCGTGCCCATGATCAGCAGATCCGCGCCGAAGGTTTTCGCCGCCTTGGTGATGAGCGTGGCCACATCGTCGCTCGCGGTGGCCTCGACGGACACGACTTCGCCCGCGACGCCGCGCGCCTTCATCGCGTCGGCGGCTTCGCGGGCGAGCGACGCGCCTTGTTCCATCAGGCTCGAATGCAATATCGACGGATCGTAGCCGGGCACGTCGAGATACATCGGTCCGCTTTCCACGACGTAATAGGGCTGAACGAGCGCCTGATGCGTGACGGCGAGATCGAGCGCGGCCTCGAAGGCGCGCTGCGAGGTCCGGCTGCCGTCGATGGCGACGAGAATGCGTTTGAACATGGCGATTTCCCCAGATGACGACGCTATTGGCGTACGGTGGACACGGCCGCTCGCGATACGATAACCGCGCGATAACCGCGCGAAGCCCACGCGATGCCTGCGTCCGATCGACTCCCGCATGATAGGGCGCGCCGGACGCGCGGCGCCGCCGCTTTTTTGCGATAAGTCGATCCAGCGCAAGGCAACCCGTACAATTCGTGGTTCTCGACATCAGCATCCGCTTAATACGCGCGGACGCGTTCTCTTTGTAGCATTTCCGCAGTCAACCCGCCCAACCGATCGTGACTCAGACGCCGCACGCCGCCCCCGCACTGCCGTTCCGAACCGCTCTCTACGCGATGCTCGGCATCGGCCTCGTCAATATGCTCGTGGCGCTGGATCAGACCGTGGTCAGCACCGCGCTGCCGTCGATCGTCGCGGAACTGCATGGCTTCGAGTACTACGCGTGGATCGCGAGCGCGTATCTGCTGGCGTCGGTCGTGACGGTGCCGGTGTTCGGACGGCTCGGCGATTATTTCGGGCGCAAGCGCTTCGTGATCGCGGCGGTGATCACGTTCACGGTGGCGTCGGTGCTGTGCGGGCTCGCGCCCGGCATGCTGTTTCTGGTGCTCGCGCGCGGGCTGCAGGGCGTCGGCGGCGGGATGATGGTCGGCACCGCGTTCGCGTCGATTCCGGATCTGTTCCCCGATCCGCGTACCCGCGTGCGCTGGCAGGTCGTGCTGGCGGCGGCTTACGGCATCGGCACGGCGGCGGGGCCGTCGCTCGGCGGCTGGATAAGTCAGCACTGGGGCTGGCGCTCGACCTTCCTCGTCAATCTGCCGGTCGGCGCGGCGGCGCTGTATTTCATCTGGTCGCATCTGCCGAACCTGCACCGGCCGCGCGCGGGTGGCGTGAAGATCGACTGGACGGGCGCGCTGCTCGTCGCGCTGGCGCTCGGCGGCTTTCAGGCGCTGATCGAGGCGCTGCCGAAGGACGGCCCGACGACGGCCAATCTCGCGCTCGGCGCGGGCGTCGCGGTATGCGCGGTGGCGCTGCTGATCTGCGAGCGGCGCGCGACGCATCCGATCATCCCGCTCGACATCTTCCGCGATTCGCAGCTCGTCACGCTGTTCACGCTGTCGTTTCTGGCGGGCTTCGTCATGTTCTCGCTGATCTTTTTTGCGCCGCTTTTGCTGCAGGGCGGCTTCGGGCTGTCGCCGCAGGAAGCCGGTCTGCTCGCGACGCCGATCGCCGCTTTTATCGCCATCGGCAGCTTCATCAACACGCGTATCGTGATCCACATGCGCCGCCCGGTGACCATTCTGTCGATCGGCTTCACGCTGCTGTTGCTCGCCTCGATCGCGCTGGCGTTCGCGCGCGCCTCGACGCCGCATCTCTGGATCGAAATTCCGATGGCCGCGGTCGGCATCGGGCTCGGCTTCGTGCTGAACAACATGAACGTGTTCGGGCAGGAAATCGCGGGCCGCGAGCGCTTCGGCATCACCACGGCGCTGCTGCAATCGACGCGCATGGTCGGCGGGATGCTGGGCACGAGCATCGTCGGGACAATCGTCGCGCATCACTATGCGAGCGTCGTCGGGCGCACGATCAGCGTGCTGGGCGCGGCGGCGTCGGCGCAATGGTCGCCGCGCTTGTCCGATCCGCGCATTCTCGTCGATGAGGCGCTGCGCGAACATCTGCTCGCCGAACTGGGCGCCGCCGGTCTCGATGCGCCCGCGCTGCTCGACGCCGCCCGCGACGCGCTCGTGCAAGCGATCCACATCGGCGTCATGCTGACGGCCGTGGCGGCGCTGGTCGCCGCGCTGCTGGTGCGGCGCATCGCGCATATCACGTTTCGCAAGCCGGCGACGCCCGTCGCGAAGCCCTGAAGACGGGTCCCGAGCGCACTTTCTTTGATAAGCGGTCCCGCGCGCCTATAGTTTTTGCGTCGCCGGGCAGGCGGTTTGCGCACGATGCCGGACCGTGCATCGCATTTGCTTCAACGTCCTCGACGGCGCCTCGCACGGAACACTCGCGCGGGCCGCGAGTCTTCGCATTAGCGTGCGGCCACGCGGCGCTCGCGGCCTACCGCCAACAGAGATGAGGAACTGACATGAAGATCACCGGAGAAATGCTGATCGGCGCATCGGCCGTGCGGGGCACCGATGCCACGCTCCGCGCGTTCGACCCCGCCCGCAACGCCGATCTGGAGCCCGCGTTCGGCGGCGGCGGCGCGGCGGAAGTGGCGCGCGCGTGCGAACTCGCCGACGCCGCCTTCGACGACTATCGTCACGCGCCGCTCGAAACCCGCGCGCAGTTTCTGGAAGCGATCGCGGACAACATCATCGCGCTGGGCGACACGCTGATCGAGCGCGCGATGGCCGAATCCGCGCTGCCGAAGGCGCGGCTCGAAGGCGAGCGCGCGCGCACGGTCGGGCAGTTGCGGCTGTTCGCGTCGCTCGTGCGCGAGGGCCGCTGGCTATGCGCGACGCTCGATTCCGCGCAGCCGGACCGCAAGCCGCTGCCGCGCGCCGACCTGCGCCTGCAAAAGATTCCGCTCGGCCCGGTCGTCGTGTTCGGCGCGAGCAATTTTCCGCTGGCGTTTTCGGTCGCGGGCGGCGATACCGCGTCGGCGTTCGCGGCGGGCTGTCCGGTCATCGTGAAGTCGCATCCGGCGCATCTCGGCACGTCGGAACTGGTCGGGCGCGCGGTGCAGAAAGCCGTCGCCGACAGCGGCTTGCCCGAGGGCGTGTTCTCGCTGATCGTCGGGGCGGGCAATGCGATCGGCGAGGCGCTGGTCGCGCATCCCGCGGTCCAGGCGATCGGCTTCACCGGCTCGCGGCGCGGCGGGCTGGCGCTCGTCGATATCGCGGCGAAGCGGCCAGTGCCCATTCCCGTGTACGCCGAGATGAGCAGCATCAACCCGGTCTTCGTGCTGCCGGGCGCGCTCGCGGCGCGCGGCGACACGCTGGCGGCGGGCTATATCGATTCGGTCACGCTGGGCGTCGGCCAGTTCTGCACGAATCCGGGTCTCGTGATCGGTCTGGAAGACTCCGATCTCGACGATTTCATCGACAACGCCGCCGCCGCGCTCGAAAAGAAGGGCGTGCAGACGATGCTCACGGCGGGCATCGCTTCCGCCTACGCCGACGGCATCAAGCAGCGCGATGGCGCCGCGAAGCGCATCGCGACGGGCGCGAAGGGCGAGACGGCGAGCGGCGCGCGGCCGGCGCTGTATCGCGTGAGCGCGGAGGAGTTTCTCGCGCGGCCGCAACTGGCGGAGGAGATTTTCGGGCCGACGTCGGTGATCGTCGTGTGTCGCGACGAGGACGAGATGATCGCGGTCGCGCGTAGTCTCGAAGGCCAACTGACCGCGACGCTGCTGATGGAACAGGACGATGTCGAACTCGCGCGGCGGCTTCTGCCGGTGCTCGAACGCAAGGTCGGGCGGATTCTGGCGAACGGCTTTCCGACCGGCGTAGAAGTCTCGTATGCGATGGTCCACGGCGGGCCTTATCCGGCGACGTCCGACAGCCGCTCGACTTCGGTCGGCGCGATGGCGATCGAGCGCTTCCTGCGCCCCGTGTGCTATCAGGACTTGCCGGCGGCGTTGCTGCCGGAGGCGCTCGCGGACGACAATCCGTTGCTGCTGTGGCGGCTGCGGGACGGGCAGCTCGGACCGAACTGAGTCGCTTGCCTCGGTTCCCTGGACGAATGAACGGGGTTTATTCGTTCCGCACATAGCTTTATTCCTCGCGCAACTGCCCAAGCGTTTTTCGCTTCGGGTGGCGGCGCGATTTTTCGACGGCGTGCATTGAATCGCGTCGGCACGCCAAACACTGCTTACCTCATCGGAGACAAAAAAATATGACGAGCGACTCGCGCCGCTATCCCGACCCCGCCGTACGCGTGCTCGACCCGCGCTTCAACGCACTGCGTGTCGCGGCGGCATCGGTGGAGTGTTTGTATCAGGGCGCGCGCTGGTCCGAAGGACCGGTCTGGTTCGGCGACGGCCGCTATCTGCTGTGGAGCGACATTCCGAACAATCGCATCCTGCGCTGGGATGAGGAAAGCGGCCAGGTCGGCGTATTTCGCAAGCCGTCGAATAACGCGAACGGCAACACGCGTGACCGGGAAGGGCGGCTCGTGACCTGCGAGCATCTGACGCGGCGCGTGACGCGCACCGAGTACGACGGCACGATCACCGTGCTCGCCGACAGCTACAACGGCAAGCCGCTCAATTCACCGAACGATGTCGTCGTGAAATCCGACGGCTCGATCTGGTTCACGGACCCGAGCTTCGGTATCGACGGCTTCTACGAAGGCGAAAAGCGCGAGGCGCAGCTAAAGCCGTGCGTGTATCGCGTCGATGGCCAGAGCGGCGAGATCACCATGATGATCGACGATTTCATCGGTCCCAACGGTCTCGCGTTTTCTCCGGATGAAGCGGTCCTATACGTGGTCGAGTCGCGCTCGGTGCCCCGCAAGATCTATGCGTTCGATGTGCTCGACGGCGGCCGCAGGCTCGGCGAGCCGCGCCTCGTGATCGATGCGGGTCCGGGCACGCCGGACGGCTTTCGAATCGATATCCACGGCAATCTGTGGTGCGGCTGGGGCATGGGCGACGCCGAACTCGACGGCGTGCGCGTGTTCACGCCGCAAGGCGAAGCGATTGGTCATATCGACCTGCCGGAGCGTTGCGCGAACGTGTGCTTCGGCGGGCGGCATCGCAACCGGCTGTTCATGGCGGCGAGCCACGGCCTGTATGCGATCTACGTCAACACGCAAGGCGCGCGGGGCGGGTGAAGGCGGCTGACCTCGGCTAAGGTTTGCCGACCCTTTCCATGATGCGCTCGGGATGCGCGCTCGCTGCAAAGCCGTGGCGCGCGTACAGGCCGTGCGCGTCGGACGTGACGAGCATCATGCGGCGCAGCCCTTGCAGATCGGGATGCGCCATCACGCAGTCGATCATCCATTTGCCGAGGCCCGCGCCCTGATGTTCGGGCAGCACGAAGACGTCGGCGAGATAGCCGAACGTGCTGCTGTCCGTGATCATGCGCGCATAGCCGATTTGTCTATCACGCAGAAAGAGCCCGAACGCGAGCGAATGGCGCGCGGCGCGCTCGACCTTCTCGCGCGCGACGCCCGGCGACCAGTACGCCACTTCGCTCAAGTAACGGTGCACGACATCGAAATCGAATTCATCGATCTCCGTGCTTACCCGATAGTCGTCTCGGATCCATTGCATCGTGCCGCTCCGTGGCCGTGATAAAGCGCCGAGAATAAGCGATCGATGCGCCGTGCTCCATGCACACTTCGCGCCTGTCAGTGCACGTTGTAGATGCGCCCGGTCTCCGCGCCTTCGACGCTGCGGCTATACGCCAGCGCCACGCGCGCGCCGCTCGCCGCTTCGAAACCGCGAAAATACGGGCCGAAGCTCTCGCGCGCTTCTTCGAGCATCGTCGGGCTGATAACGTTGATGCGCAGGCCGCGCGGCAACTCGATCGCGGCGCCGCGCACGAAGCCTTCGATCGCGCCGTTGACCGCCGCCGCGCTCGCGCCCTGACGGATCGGCGCCGCGCCGACGATGCCGCTCGTCAGCGTGAACGAGCCGCCGTCGTTCAGATAGTCGCGCGCCGTGAGGACGAGATTGACCTGGCCCATCAGCTTGTCGTCGAGGCCGATGCGGAACTGCTCCGGCGTCATCTTCACGAGTTCGCCGAAATGCACGTGCCCCGCCGTCGCGACGATCGCATCGACCCGGCCGATTTCGTCGAAAAGCTTTTTGATGCTGCCGAGATCGCGCAAATCGACGCGATGCGCGCCACGCGTCGCGCCGATCTCGATGACTTCATGACGGAGTTTCAGTTCGGCGCAGACCGCCTGGCCGACCGTGCCGGTCGCACCGATGACAGCGATTTTCATGATGGGCTCGCAAGCGTTGGGTTGAGGAACGGCCTTGCATTGTGCGAGCCTGCGGGCGCGAAAGAAAGCCGCGCCCGCTTCAAGGATTGCAAACCGCCGGTTTCGAATGCTCAGCGGGCTGCGAGGCGGCCGGGCATCGGCGAGAGCAAGTAGAGCGCCGCCGCCAGCTTGCAGACGAGCGCGGCGCCGCATACCAGCGCCCCTGCGGGAAACGCATGCCATTGCATCGCGATGGTCGGCGCGACGAGCGCCACCGACACGAAGCCGAGCGCCACGGTCAGCCAGCGCGCCCATTGCAGACGCGATGCCACGCATACGTAGAGCAGCCCGATGAGCACGCGAGAGACGATCAACGCGGCAACCGGATGACTCGACGCATCGCCGGGAAGTCCGACCGCGAGCATCAATGCGAACTCGGCCCACGACAGCGCGTAGGCGGCGCCGAGACAGGCGAGAGCGGAGGTGAAGCGCTGTTCCGGCGCAACCGATGGCTGCGCAGCGTGAAATTCCTTCAGTTCCTCGTCGTCGCTCGAATAGGTGTCGTATGCATGAATCGTGGTCATCTGGCCTTTCCCCTTCGTCGTGATCTCGTCGTGATCCTTGTGATCTTGTACGGCCGCGAATTTTTCTTGATGCGGCGCGTCAGTCGACGAGCCACAGCGCATTTAACGTGCCTGCCCTTGCCGTGCGCTGGAACACGCGTTGCTGCCTGACTAGCGGGTGACCGAATCTCAAACGACGAAAGGAGCACGTAATGAGCAGCACCAAGGAACAGCGCCCGCATTCCGAACGAGATGAAGAAGATGTCGATAAGGCGGTCGAAGATACGTTTCCCGCAAGCGACCCGCCCGCGACGGGTGGCGTGACGCGCATCGAGCCTGACGAGAAGGCAAAGCAGGAAGAGAAGTAGGCAGGTCAGTCTAGCTGCATCAATAAAGAGCCGCGCTCGATACGCGGCTCTTTGCATGTCATTTGCGTTCGAGTTCGAAAAGCCGCGACGGACGCAGATGATTCAGCGCGAAGTGCTTGCGCCCGCGCAAAGTGTGCCCGTGCGGATCGCGACCTTCGAAGCGCACTTTGTCTTCCACTTCGGGCACCGTAGGCGCGACCATGCCCCGGTCGATCATGCGAAAACCGCGCTCCAGCGCCAGCAGCAAGCCGTTGCGCGCAGGCCGGCTGTCGAAGCCGCCGAGGCCGTCGCCGGGCTCGGGCACGTTGTTCACGCTCGTTGCATTCGAATTGATCACGGAGTCTGGATCGTGCGCGCGCATTTCGGCTTCACGTCGTGCGTGAATGTTCTTCGCGTCGGCATCGACGGTGTCGTCCGGGCCATCGTCGTTGGCGACGTCCACGCCGCGCGGCGGCCTCTCGTAGCGGCCTTGCGGACCGACATGCATGCCGTCCTTCGTGGTCTCGCTCAAGACGTTTCCGCCCGCATGCGCCTCGCCGCCCGCGGCTGCCTTGGCGGCATCGCTCATGTTGATGTGCGCGGTTTCGGCGGCCGGCGTCTTTACGGGACTATCGGCGGCGCGATCCTTTTGCTTGTCTTGCGACTCGTTGCCTTCGGCGTTGTTCATCGATTGCTCCGGTTGACCTGAACTGACCAATCTCTCACGCAAGAGTCGTTCCGGTTATTTGGCGACGGAACTGCAGCCCTTGCTACAGCGCGCCTTCATCGATGCGCGAAAATTTCGGGCTTTTTTTTCGACCCCAAGCCTATTTCCTGCAAGTATTATTTGGAACCTGTCGGCGACAAAGCGCAACACGCGACGCGCGTGCAATCAGGAGAGCGCGTTTCGAGAGTCGTCGAACAAGAGCAATGCCATTCGAACGAGCAGGGCACTTTCACACGGGTGACTCATGCAACACGATGCAGCCTTTTCACATCGAGGCTATCTTCTAAACTGCGCGCCCGCCCGGGCCGGAGATGGCAGCTACCAACCGTATGTGGTGATCTCGCGATCGAGCGACGGCGAACTCGTTGCGAACCGCTTCTTCCCGTCGGAATTGCGATTCCGCGAAGAGGGAGAGGCCATTGCGCATGCGCGCGACTGGGCCGTGCGCTGGATCGACGCAAGTAACGTAACGGTATGACGACGTTCGGGTAACACGCGGGCGCGGGCGCATTGAACGGCAAGGCGCGCGGCAAGTCCGCGAAAAACCGGTTACGCTTGATGATTCATCCGCCGTGCGCGCACGGCGGCCGCTTATTCCGAATCATTCTCGCCATGCAGAACACGCCTGAGTTTGGCGCCACGTCGCCGCTCGAACCCACTCACGACATCACACGCGCCCCGCAGGAATGGGGGCTGGCGCGCATCGTCGCGGACTTGCGTCAGTCGCGCGAGGAACTGCATCGCACGCGGCATCCGCTCGGCATACGAGAGCTGCCGTCGCGCGACGCGATCCTGAAGATCGTCAACGGCCTGCGTTCCGCGCTTTTCCCGACGCATTACGGCGCGCCCGATCTGACCGACGAAAGCGTCGACTATTACGTCGGCCAGACGCTCGAGAGCACCTTGCGCTTGCTGCACGAGCAGGTTCGCCGTGCGCTTCGCTTTCTGCCCGAGCATCGCGACACGAGCGAAGCCGATGTCAGCGCGCGCGCCTTCGCGATCGCGCGCGAGTTCGGCGCGCAACTGCCGGCGATCCGCGCGCTGTTGGTGAGCGATATTCAGGCCGCGTTCAGCGGCGACCCGGCCGCGCAGCACATCACCGAAATCCTGCTGTGCTATCCGGGCATCTGGGCGATGACGCATCATCGGCTCGCGCATGCGTTGCACAAGCTCGGCGTGCCGCTGCTCGCGCGCTTCATCAACGAGATTGCGCATTCGCTGACGGGCATCGATATTCATCCGGGCGCGACCATCGGGCCGAGTTTTTTCATCGATCACGGCACGGGCGTGGTGATCGGCGAGACGGCGATCATCGGACAACATGTGCGCGTTTATCAGGCCGTGACGCTCGGCGCGAAGAGCTTTCCTTCGACGAGCGACGGCGCGCTGGTGAAGGGCAACGCGCGGCATCCGATCGTGGAGGACGACGTCGTGATCTACGCAGGCGCGACGATTCTCGGCCGCGTGACCATTGGTCAAGGCTCGGTGATCGGCGGCAATGTGTGGCTCACGCACAGCGTACCGCCGGGCAGCAATGTGTCGCAGGGCAAGGTGCGCGAGGGCAGCGGCGCGGATGCGCCGGGCAACGGCTTCGGCGCGTGACGAGCTTTCTACCGCGCGCGTTCTTTAAGTATTCGCCACGCTGAACGCGTTCGAATTGCCGACGATGGAAAGAAACTCGCGACGCGTCGATGGATCGTCGCGGAACGAGCCCAGCATGCGCGACGTGACCATTGCGACGCCCGCCTTGTGCACGCCGCGCGTTGACATGCATTGATGCGCGGCTTCGAGAATCACGCCGACGCCAATCGGCTGCAACACTTCGTTCAGCGTGTCCGCGATCTGCGCCGTCATTTTCTCCTGAATCTGCAGGCGCTTGGCGAAGGCATCGACGAGACGCGCGAGCTTCGAAATGCCGACGACGCGCTTGTTCGGCAGATACGCGACATGCGCGCGGCCAATGATCGGCACCATGTGATGCTCGCAATAGCTTTCGAAGCGAATGTCCTTCAGGACGATCATTTCGTCGTAGCCTTGCACTTCGGAGAACGTGCGGGCGAGGATATCGTGCGGATTCTGTTCGTAGCCCGCGAAGAATTCTTCATACGCGCGCACGACGCGGGCGGGCGTGTCGAGCAGGCCTTCGCGATTCGGATCGTCCCCGGCCCAGCGCAACAGAACACGCACGGCGGCTTCGGCTTCCTCGCGGGACGGACGATCGGCTTGATCAGCGGGAATGTCCGAGCCTGAAAGATGGTTTTTGCGCGGGGCGCTCATTGAAAGCTCCTGTCAGTCAAGTGCGATCAGTGTAATTCGCACCGCGCCATTGTTTCATGTTTCCGAAGCCCGCTATGAGTGTCGGGTTTTTCGGTGTCAGGTCTTGCCGCCCCCGTCGATGCCCGACCCCGTGCGCCACACACGCTTGCCTTCCTCGGACAGCTCGCCGCTGCTGTGCTCCTTGTCCGGCTCCGTGCCGGGCTGGGCCATGGGCCCGCCCGGCTGTTCCTGCGACGTCTGCTGCTTGCCCTTGCGCTGCGCGATGCGCTCTTCCTGCGAACGTCCGGCGTAGTTGCTCATGTCGCTTCTCCTTTCGAAATGATGCGATGAAAGGCGCGCAAGCGGCGTTCCACCCGGACGATTCAGCGCGCGCTCAGGCAGGCGTGTGCTGGGCGCCGCCGAGCACCATCCACGTCACGCCGAACTTGTCCGTGACCATGCCGAAGCGCTTGGCGAAGAATGTTTGCGTCATTGGCATCTGCACCTGGCCGCCGTTCGAAAGCGCGCCGAAGTACTTCTCCGCCTGCTGTTCGTCGCTGGCCGTGAGCGAGAGCGACACACCCTTGAATTCCGGCTTGCCGCTGCACATGCCGTCCGAGCCCATCAGCATGGATTCGCCCACGGTGAAGGCCACATGCATGATCTTCTCTTCCGATCCGGCGGGCAGGCTGCAGCCGCTTGCGGCTTCGCTGCCGCCTTGCTTGCCGGCGTCCGGGTTGTCCTTGAAGCGCATCATCATGACGACTTGTGCGCCGAGATTCTCGCGGTAGAACGTGATCGCTTCTTCACAGCGGCCTTCGAAGAACAGATAGGGTTGCACTTGCATGTTTGCTCCTTGCGTTATGACGTTTCGTCGGGGTCCATATCCATCATGAGCGGCACCGATGCGTGTTCGTGCACGACACGCCAGTCGCCGTCGATCTTCCTGAAACACACGGTGGCACGCACGATGTCCTCCTGTTCGCCCACGGCGACGTGGTTGACGGAGTGCGCATACGCCAGATCGCCGCTCGCGGCGACTTCCACTTCCCGCATCTCGAACGTGAGCGGGCCCTTCATGCTGTCGAACCAGCGTTGCCAGTTCTCGCGATAGTGCGCGAGGCCCGCGACCGATGCAGGCGGCACGACGTCGAACACGACTACGTCCGGCGCGTAATGCTTGAGGAGGGCATCGACGTCTTTCGCGAGTACGGCCTGCCGCCACGCTTCGATCAACTCGCGGATGCGCGCGATATCCGCATTGGCTTGCGTACGATCGTTCGGCTCGGACATGTCTGCCTCCTTCGGTTGGCGGCGCACAGCACGCACTTCTATACGATGCCGCTGCGTCGTGACAAAGCAACGGCAGGCGTCGATGCAGAACTATTTTTTCGGCTTGTGTACACCGTCCACAAAAGTAGCAGAGATAATGGACAGTGTCCACATATGGCAAGCCCCGCCGAATCGAATATGACAAATGGCAAGCCGCGCAGTACTTATCGGCACGGCGATCTGCGCCGTGCGCTGATCGATGCGGGCATCGAACTGGCGCGCGAAGGCGGCCCGGATGCAATCGTGCTGCGCGAGGCGACGCGCCGCGCGGGCGTGGTGCCGAACGCGGCGTATCGTCACTTCGAGAGTCGTCAGGCGTTGCTGTCGGCGGTGCGTTCGGCGGCGCTGTCGCGC
Source organism: Caballeronia insecticola (assembly GCF_000402035.1). Lineage (GTDB taxonomy): Bacteria > Pseudomonadota > Gammaproteobacteria > Burkholderiales > Burkholderiaceae > Caballeronia > Caballeronia insecticola. Next base: position 1,071,661 of record NC_021294.1, on the reverse strand, counting down.
GTCGCGCAGGCGATGGAAGAAGAACTCGCGGCGCTGCCCAGAAAGCGCCGCCGCGCCGATGCGGCGCGCGCCGGACTCCGGGCCGTCGGCACCGGCTATCTATGTTTTGCGCAGACGGAAACGGGGCTCTTTCGCACCGCGTTCGCCGCGCCGCAGGCGGAATGGGGCGAGCACGAAGGATCGTACGGCGCGGGTCCGGGCGGACTCGATCCGTTTCAGTTGCTGAGCCGCGCGCTCGATGACATGGCGGAAACGGGCGCACTCGCCGTGAAGCGGCGTCCCGACGCCGAATATCTCGCATGGAGCGCGGTCCACGGCTTCGCGCTGTTAGTGATCGAAGGTCCGCTACAAGGATTGGGACGCAAGCAAATCGAAGCGCTTGCCGGGCGTTTGCTCGATATGGTCGAGAACGGTCTCTGAACGCAAAACGCGCCGCATGCAGCGGCGCGTTTCAAAGATAAGACTCGCAGGTTCGCTTCGCCTATTTCGTCGAACGATTATTCTCACCGGTCACCGGCTCGACCACGCTCACGAGCAGCAGGAAGCACAGCAATGCGGTGCCCACCATGTAGAGAAACACGGCGGTCCAGCTGTAGCTGTCGAGCAGGAAGCCGACTGCAAGCGGTGCGCATGCGCCGCCGATCTGTCCCACCGAGTTCACGATGCCGAATGCAGTCGGGTACGTCGCCTTGGTCGCGAGTCCCATCGGATAGGCGGAGTAGCCCGCGAAGCCGATGCCCAGCATGAGGCCCGCCAGGATCAGCGCGGCGCCGAGAAAGCCGACGCTGTCGGGTGCATCGATCAGCAGGAAGGTCATGATCATCGTGCCGAGCGCGCCTACCATCATCATCGGCTTACGGCGTCCGCCGAGCAGGCGATCCGAGATGATGCCGCCGAGCATGTTGCCCGCAACCGCGCCGATGAAAGGCGCCGATGCGAGAAAGCCCATCTTCACCGAAGCGAAGCCCTTCACCGTGATGAGGTAAGTCGGAATCCACGAGATGAAGATGTTGCTGATGCCGATCATGCAGCCGTAGCCGAGCGCAATGCCGAAGATATTCCACGAGCCGAAAACCTTACGGATAGTGTCGAGCTGCGGCACATGCTTCGTGCGATTGATCGCGTCGAGCCGGGGCATCGGCGTCATCTGTGCGCGGGCGAGCGTTTGGCCGGCGCTGCTGCGAACCGTGGTTTCATCGGCGATATAGCGGCGTTCGGCCGGCGAGCAGAAGCGGTTCTCACCCGGCGAGTTCGTCACGACCAGCATCCAGACGACCGCAAGCAGAATGCCCGGCACCGCGAAGACGTAGAAGATCTCGCGCCATCCCCACAAGTGAATCACGATCAAACACACCGAAGGCACGATCAGCGGTCCGAGCTTCGACGCCGCGATCCACAGCCCCGTGGCCGTGCCTTTCTCCTGCGCGGGGAACCAGCGGTTGATGACGTTCGTGCAGCCGATTCCGAGCGGTCCTTCCGACAATCCGAGTCCCACGCGATACGCCATCAGCAGAAACACCGATGACGTCGTGCCCATTAAGCCCGTGAAGACCGAGGTCAGGATCATGAAGACCGCGAACAGGAAGCCGGTCGTCTTCTCGCCGAGCCGCTTGAAGAGCAATCCGACGGGAATCTGCACGAAGCCGTAAGCGAACGAGAACAGGCTCACAATCAGCCCGGCCTCGGTATTGGTGATGTGATATTCCTTCTTCAGATACGGCAGCGCGATGCCGAAATTGGCGCGATCCGCGCATGCAATGGCCCAGATGCAGAAGATCAGGCCCATGACGACCCAGCGATGTTTCGTGCGCTTCTCCGCGATGGGTTCCGCCGTCGAGGAAGCGATGATGCCGTCGGCGTTGCTCATCGCGAGTCCTCCATCGAGCGCGGCATGGCCGTATGACAAAGAGGAACGGATAAATGGCAGGTAGGGCGCAGGCTCACGCTGTTGTCTCCAATATCATTTTTAAAGGCTTTTTTATTGATGTGCCTTCCGATGCTTCGAATTGTGGAGACGGTGCGCAAGAGCGTCCAATCTTTTATTGCTATTACCTGATTCCCGGATTGAATCGATTCCGCGCCCGTTTTTTCGGCATCGAATCGTGGATCAATTGATAGCGTTTTGGGATTGGACGCGCATCGCGAAACCGGAGATCATCCGCTCCACATCAGAGAACGAGTCATAAGGAGCACGCCACATGAAGCCGAGCATTCTGCAACTGAACCCCATCCTCGTACCGGCGATCAACCAGAAATTGGACACGCTCTACACGATGCATCGACTGTACGAGCAGGAAGACAAGGACGCGTATATCCGCGAACACGGCGCGTCGATTCGCGGCGTAATCACCGGCGGCCACACGGGTATTTCCAACGATATGATCGGGCGGCTGCCCGCGTTGCAGGTGATCGCGGTGAACGGCGTCGGCACCGATGCGGTAGATCTCGCATTCGCGCGTTCGCGCGGCCTGCCGGTGACCGGCACGTTCGGCGCATTGACCGAGGATGTCGCCGATCTCGCCATCGGTCTGATCCTGACGACGCTGCGCGAAATCTGTCCCGGCAACGCGTTCGTGAAGACCGGCAAGTGGATCGACAACCCGAGCCCGAGCGCGATCCCGTTGTCGCGCCGTTTCAGCGGCAAGCGCGTGGGGATCGTCGGTCTCGGCAAAGTGGGCCGCGCGATTGCGCAGCGTGCCGCGGCGTTCGGTTGCCCGATCGCTTATACGGACGTGCGCGAGATGAGCGACATCGATTATCGCTTCGTGCCGGATCTGCTTTCGCTCGCGCGCGAGAGCGACATTCTCATACTCGCCGCGGCAGCCGACAAGGCGCAGGGCATCGTCGATGCCGCCGTGCTCGATGCATTGGGCAAGGACGGCTATCTGATCAATATCGCGCGCGGCAAGCTCGTGGTGGAGCGCGATCTCGTCGAAGCCTTGTTGCGCGGTGTGATCGCGGGCGCGGGGCTCGACGTGTTCGTCGATGAACCCAATGTGCCCGTCGAACTGTTCGGCATGGATCGCGTCGTGCTGCAGGCGCATCGCGCGAGTGCGACCGTGGAGTCGCGCACGGCGATGGGCGAGATGGTGCTCGCGAGCATCGCGCAGGCGCTCGCGGGGCAGCGTCCCGAAGGCAGCCTGACGACCTGAAGCATTCGCATCGCAGTGTCCGGGGCGAACCTATAATGATCGGCTACTCCTTCAATGTCGATGACGAATGCTCGATCTCGGACAAGTGCGTTGCTTCGTGGCCGCCGCGACGGAGCTGAACTTCAGGCGCGCGGCCGCGTTGCTCAACATGACGCAGCCGCCGCTTTCCCGGCAGATTCATCTGCTTGAAGAAAGTCTCGGCGTGCTGCTGTTCGAGCGGATCGGCCGCACGGTCAAGCTGACGCCCGAAGGACGCGTCTTTCTCGCGGATGCCACGCGTCTGCTCAATCTCTCCGAGCAGGCCGAGAGTACGGTGCGGCGCGCGAGCAAGGGCAAGACCGGGCGCGTGCGCATCGGCTTTACGGGTGCGGCGGGGTATGAACTGATACCGGAACTGCTGGTCGCGGCGAAGCATGATTTGCCGGATATCGATGTCGTGTTGCTCGAGATGATTTCCGTCGCGCAGATCGAGGCCTTCGAGGCGAACGCGATCGATCTCGGCTTCCTGCGGCCGTTGCCGTCGCGGCAGAAGGTAGAGTTTCTGCTCGTCGATCGCGAACCGATGATCGTCGCGCTGCCGGCGGGCCATGCGTTGTGCGCATACGAGCGGCTCGAACTTGCGCAGTTGCACGAGCAGGCGTTCATCATGCATTCGCCCACGCACGGCAAGTATTTCTACGATCGCATTCTAGGCATGTTCGCCGCCGGCGAAGTGAAGCCGAATTTCACGCAATACATCGATCAGACGCCGACCATTCTCTCGCTCGTTCGCGCGGGACTGGGTGTGTCGATCCTGCCGGCGTCGTCGCAACGGTTTCATTACGACAACGTCGAGTTCCGCGAAATTGCCGGCAATACCGTTCAGGCCGAAATGAGCATGGCGTGGCGCGCCGATCAGGACAATCCCGCCGTCACGGCCTTCCGGCACATGGCGGCGGATTACTTCGCGAATCGTCAACACTAAGCGTCAATCTTGAGCGCGTGGGCGGTTGCATCGATGGCGGCGCGGGCCTTGTCCACGATCTCGTCGATTTCATCATGCGTGACGACGAGCGGCGGCGACAACAACATGCGATCGTCGCTCGCGCGCATCACGAGATTGCCGGCGAATGCGAAGTCGCGACATAACGTGCCGATATCGTCGCCGTTGACGAAGCGTTTGCGGGTCGTGCGCGTTTCGGCAAGCTGAATGCCCGCGACGAGCCCCGCGCCCGCAATCTCGCCGACAATCGGGTGCTCGCCAAGCGCCTGCCGCAAGCGCGCTTGAAAGTACGGCCCCGCATCGTCCTTGACGCGCGCGACAATGCCTTCGTCGCGCAACAGCTTCAGATTGGCGACGGCGACCGCTGCCGCGACCGGATGCCCGGAATACGTGAAGCCGTGACAGAACTCGCCGCCTTCGACGATCGCATCGGCGATGCGGTCCGACAGCGCGACCGCGCCCATCGGCACATAGCCGCTCGTGAGACCTTTGGCCATCGTGATGACGTCCGGCTCGAAACCGAAATGCCGATGCGCGAACCATTCGCCCACGCGCCCGAATCCGCCGATGACTTCATCGGCAATCAGCAGCACGTCGTATTTCCGGCAGATGCGCTCGATCTCGGGCCAATAGGTGGAGGGCGGAAAGATCACGCCGCCCGCGCCCTGAAACGGTTCGCCGATGAACGCAGCGACATTCGCAGCACCCAGTTCGACGATCTTCTCTTCGAGCTGACGCGCCCGCGCGAGCCCGAACGCATCGGCGTCCATCGTGCCGCCTTCGCCGAACCAGTAAGGCTGATCGATATGCGCGACGTGTTCCATTTTCGACGGCATCTGCTCGTGCATATAACTCATGCCGCCGAGCGTGGCGCCTGCGATGGTCGAGCCGTGATACGCGTTCTTGCGCGCGATCACATAGCGCTTCGTCGGTTGCCCGCGCACGGCCCAGTAGCGATGCACCGCGCGCAATGCCGTATCGTTCGCCTCCGAGCCGCTGTTGCAATACAGAAAGCGGTTGAACGCGGGAGGCGCGAGTTGCGCGAGCAGCGCGGACAACTCGATCACCGGCGGATGCGTCGTCTTGAAGAACGTGTTGTAGTAGGGCAGTTCCTGCATTTGCCGGAACGCGGCATCGGCGAGTTCGCGGCGGCCGTAGCCCACGTTCACGCACCAAAGCCCCGCCATCCCGTCGATGATGCGATTTCCCTCCGAGTCCAGCAAGTACACGCCTTGCGCCTGCACGATCACGCGCGAACCGGCGCGATTGAGCGGGCCCATGTCGGAAAACGGATGCAGATGATGCGCGGCGTCGAGCGCGCGGTAATGCGCCGTCGAGTCGAATCGATCGTTCATGTCGTGACTCCTTGTCTCACGTTTAGACGTGCAGCAGCAAATGCTTGCGTTCCCACGAACTGATCACGCGGAAAAACGCTTCGTATTCGGTCTCCTTCAGCGCGAGATACGCGCGCACGAAGGTCTCGCCGAGCATCGCGGCCAGCGGTTCGCACGCGCCCATCAGCGTCAGGCCTTCTTCGAGATTGCGCGGCAGCTGATAAGGCTGTCGATAACCGTCGCTCGCGAGCGGCGCGGTCGGCTCCAGATGCTGCGTCATGCCGAGATAGCCTGCGGCGAGCGTGGCCGCGATCGCCAGATACGGATTGCAGTCGACGCCCGGTATGCGGTTCTCGATGCGCCGCGCCGCGGGCGACGCGTGCGGCACGCGAAAGCCGACCGTGCGATTGTCGTAACCCCATTGCACATTGACCGGCGCGGCCATGAAACGCGAGAGCCGCCGATACGAATTGATATACGGCGCGAAGATCGGCATGAGCGCGGGCGTGTATTTCTGCAATCCCGCGATGTAGCTGTAGAACAGGCCGGTCGGCTCGCCACCGCGATTCGTGAAGAGATTGCGGCCCGTTTCTTCATCGACGATGTTCTGATGCACGTGCATGGCCGAGCCGGGTTCGCACTCCATCGGCTTGGCCATGAAGGTGGCGTACATCTTGTGGCGCAGCGCCGCCTCGCGCACCGTGCGCTTGAAGAGGAACACGCGGTCAGCGAGGTTGAGCGCGTCGCCGTGCATGAAGTTGATTTCCATCTGCGCCGCGCCGACTTCGTGGATCAGCGTGTCCACTTCGAGTTCCTGCACCTCGCAGTACTCGTAGATGTCTTCGAAGAGCGGATCGAACTCGTTGACCGCGTCGATTGAATACGCCTGGCGGCCGGTTTCCGCGCGTCCCGTTCTGCCGACAGGCGGTTGCAGCGGCAAGTCGGGATCACGGTTCATGTCGACGAGAAAGAACTCGAGTTCGGGCGCGACCACGGGACGCCAGCCTTTCTCCGCATACATTTCCAGCACTTGCCGCAGCACGCGGCGCGGCGAAATGGCGACGGGCGTGCCGTCGAAATGCACGCAATCGTGGATGACCTGCGCGGTCGGATCGACGGCCCATGGAATCAGGCGGATCGTCGCGGGATCGGGCACGCAGACCATGTCGGGATCGGTGACGCCGCTGAAGCGGCCGTCGTCGGGGTAGTCGCCGGTGACGGTCTGCATCATTACGGCTTGCGGCAGGCGCATCGATTCGCCCAACTCGAACTTGCTGCGCGGAATGATTTTGCCGCGCGCGGTGCCGGCCATGTCGGGAATGATGGCTTCAATCTCGGTGATGCGGTGTTTTCGGAGGAATTCGTCGATGCGTTCCATGGCGGTTCTCTCGTAGCGTTTTCGTTTCGCTTTCGTTTCGTTTCGGACAGGCGCGCGCTGCCATGGCCCATGCGACGCATCGCAAAGGCGCGGCGAAAGACGGCGCGCGCGTTTCACGCGTGCAGACGCGTGCGCGCGGACCAATCGGTCAGCGAAGGGAAACGGAGAGAGGCGCTACGGCAGCAGCGAAGCGGCGCCGACGCAATCCACCGCGATGAACGCGCGCGCGGCAACGGAATTGCGACGCCGCACGCTGCGGCGAGACAGGACGGTGATAACCGACAGGAAGCGGCAACCAGGAAGCATGCCGCAGCGATCGGCGCAGGGCCGGCGTATGCGCCGACGTGCCAGAGGGCTTTGGACTTTCACGATGAACTCGTCTGGGAAAGTGATTTCCGTTGGGGAGATTGCGTGATGCCGACAATTTCCCTACGACGAGCATATACGAGCCATAAATGCCGTCAAGCCGCGTTTTCGGCTGATGAGGGCGGCTGATGAGGGCGGCTGGTGAGGGCGCTAAGGGGGAATGAAGAAACAGGATCGCCTGCATGCAGTGCGATCCTGTTGTTGCGTCATGAAAGCAAATGAGGGGCTATTGCTTCGGCATGACTGAGGCGTTCGGCTTAGCCGTGAGTGACGTCAATTGAGTCAGACTCGCACTCGACCGAAGCGGTGAGTGCGTGACTCAATAAACGCTTAGCTCTTGATGATGACGGTGTTGGACGTGCTGGAGGACGACGATTCGGTCGGCACGCCGGTAACAGCGATGGTGATGCCGATCTGACCCTTCGTAGCGCCGCCTGCCAGAGCAGCGGAGTTCAGTTCCGTACGTTCGATTTTTTGCATGTTGAGTCTCAGAAGGTGATTTTTGGAAAAAAGATTCGATATGCTTATAAAAGGCTTAAAGAATCAGCCTGAATTCTATCAATTCGACCATCTATTTTCATTGCGACAATTCCGATAATTGATAAGGATTGCTTTGTATCGGATTAGAAATGGAGGTTGCGTATGTCTTGCGGTGCGGCGTCGCCTCATGCACCGTGCGGTTGGAGAAATATGCGGTCCGCGAGGCTGGGCGCGCCGCTGTGCGGGAATTTGATTTGCATCTGCGCCGCGCAAATTGGGTGGGGCAGCATGTTCACTCCGAGATCAATGATTTCGCGTTCCTGATAGATCATCAGAATGGCGAATCGAACGGCGTGAGAAATTGACTTTCGTCAAGACATTACGAATTACTAACTGCGTCACTGCGGAAAATGCATGCAAGTCACAACGGCTTCAAAGCGCGTTTTTGACTAATGGGAGAGGCCGCACAAAGAAACAGGATCGCCTGCACGCAATGCGATCCTGTTATAAGGGCACAAAAATGCAGTTGTTATTGCTTTCGAGCGCCTAAGGCGTTCGCACAACCGTTGGTGACATCTAATGAGTCCGACGCCACCCGAGCAAATTGGTGATTGAGTGGTTCAAACTGCTCAGGGCAGTCTGACGGTCACGGTGGTGGACACGTTATGGCCGGTGACGGTCTTTTCGGTGTGGTACACGGTGCTGCCATGCTGCACGGTGACGCTGACATGAGAGGTGGAAATACCACCGGCCAGCGGGACATCAACGTTACCCAGTTCCGCGCGTTTGATCTTTTGCATGATGAATCTTGAGGTGAAAGATTTGAAAAACGATTCGATATGCTGATTAAATGCTTAAAGAATCGGGCGAAGTCTATCAATTGAGCTTTCTGTCATGCCCAAGACAATTCCGATCTTAGAGCGCCATATCGTCGTTTTTCGTATCGGTAGAGCAATGTTCTGACCTTGAAGGTTGTATTTCTCTGTTTTTTGAGTTTTTTAGCAGTGGATGGGAAACTAAACGTGGTTGTGAGCAGCTTTTTTGTCCTGGAGGGAACAAGTTTCCCAATTCATCGATAATGTCGGCTCTTTCGCCCGAAACGCTCCATCGAGCCCGATGCTTGCCAACCTGCTCGTCCAACTCGTCAACGGTCTCGCCGACGCCTGCGCGCTGTTTCTGGTCGCCTCCGGGCTGTCGCTCATCTTCGGGGTCACGCGCATGGTCAACTTCGCGCATGGCTCGCTGTACATGCTCGGCGTGTATGTCGCCTACAGCCTGACGAGCCGGCTCGGCGGGAGCGTCGCGGGCTTCTGGGCCTCGGTGGTCGGCGCGGCGCTCGTGGTCGGGGCGGTCGGCGCGGCGATCGAAGTCGGCGTGCTGAGGCGCATCTATCGCGCGCCCGAACTCTTTCATTTGCTTGCCACGTTCGCGCTGGTGCTGATCATTCGCGATGCCGCGCTCTATCTCTGGGGACCGGAAGACCTGTTCGGGCCGCGCGCGCCGCATCTCGAAGGCGCCGTGCAATGGCTCGGACACGCGTTGCCGACCTACAACCTCGTGCTGATCGTCATCGGACCGCTGGTGCTGCTCGCGCTCTGGTATGCGCTCACGCGCACGCGCTGGGGCACGCTCGTGCGCGCCGCGAGCGCGGACCGCGAGATGCTCGGGGCGCTCGGCGTCAATCAGGCGTGGCTTTTCACCGGCGTGTTTTTCGTGGGCGCGTTTCTCGCCGGACTCGGCGGCGCGCTGCAAGGGCCGCGCATGTCGGCGAATCTCTCGCTCGATATCGAGACCATCGGCAATGCGTTCGTGGTTGTCGTGGTGGGCGGCATGGGCTCGATTCCAGGCGCGTTCGTCGCGGCGCTGCTGATCGCCGAGATCAAGGCGCTGTGCATTGGCATCGGACATGTGTCGGTGGCGGGCGTCGACTTTTCGTTGTCGAAATTCACGCTCGTCGCCGAGTTCGTCGTGATGGCGGTCGTGCTCGTGCTGCGTCCGTGGGGACTCTTCGGGCGCGCGCAGGCGCTCGCGCGATCGGCCGCGCCCGCCGATCAACCCTTGCGGCCCGCCACGCGCAACATGAAGATCGCGGCGGTGCTGGTCGTGATCGCGCTGGCGCTCGCGCCGCTCGCGGCCGACGCATTCCCGTACATGCCCGTGCTGTTCGTCGAGATCATGATCGCGGTGCTGTTCGCCGCGAGCCTGCATTTCATCATGGGGCCGGGCGGCATGCATTCGTTCGGCCACGCGGCGTATTTCGGCCTCGGCGCATACGGCGCGGCGCTTTTCCTCAAAGTGTTTGCCTGGCCGATGGAAGTCGCGCTCGTGCTGGGGCCGATTCTCGCGGGCATCGGCGCGCTCGTGTTCGGCTGGTTCTGCGTGCGCCTTTCGGGCGTCTATCTGGCGATGCTCACGCTCGCGTTCGCGCAGATCGTCTGGTCGGTCGTCTTTCAGTGGGATGCGGTGACGGGCGGCAGCAACGGCATTCTGGGCATCTGGCCGTCGCCGTGGCTCGCGTCGCCCGTCGCGTTCTACTACCTCACGCTCGTCTTCGCGGCCGTCGGCGTATGGCTACTGCGCCGCATGTTGTTCGCGCCGCTCGGCCTCGCGATGCGCGCGGGCCGCGATTCGCCGCTGCGCGCCGAGGCGATCGGAGTGGACGTCGCGCGCGTGCAGTGGGCGGCGTTTGTCGTGGCCGCGCTCGTCTGCGGGCTTGCTGGCTCGCTCTATGCCTTCTCGAAGGGCAACATCTCGCCCGAAGCGATCAGCGTGGGCCGCTCCGTCGACGGTCTCGTGATGGTCCTGCTCGGCGGCATCCAGACGCTCGCCGGGCCGATCGTCGGCGCGAGCGTGTTCACGTGGCTGGAAGATGTGGTCGCGCGTCAGACCGATTACTGGCAGGCCTTGCTCGGCGCGACGATCCTCGTGCTCGTGATCGCGTTTCCGCAAGGCATTGCCGGATTCGTGCGCGAACGCTTCTTCACGGAGGCGCCGTGACGCTGCTTTCCATCGAACATCTGACGAAGGCCTTCGACGGCGTGCAGGCCGTCGACGCCGTCTCGTTCGATCTCGAAGCGGGCCAGTTGCTGGCGCTGATCGGCCCGAACGGCGCGGGCAAATCGACGTGTTTCAACATGATCAACGGCCAACTCAAGCCCAGTTCGGGCGCGATCCGCCTGAACGGCCGCGACATCGCGGGCATGCGTCCGCGCGATATCTGGCGGCTCGGCGTGGGCCGCACGTTTCAGATCGCCGCGACCTTCAATTCGATGACTGTGCTGGAGAACGTGCAGATGGCGCTGTTGTCGCACGAGCGGCGCGTCTTCAGCTTCTTCGGCCGGGTCGCATCGTGGAAGCAGGACGAGGCGCTGGCCTTGCTCGATCTCGTCGGCATGGCGGCGCACGCGCAGCGCAGTTGCGCGGTGCTCGCATACGGCGATGTGAAGCGCGTCGAGCTGGCGATCGCACTCGCGAACAGCCCGAAGCTTCTCTTGATGGACGAACCGACCGCCGGCATGGCGCCGCAGGAACGCAACGCGCTGATGGCGCTCACCGCGCAGCTCGCGAAGGAGCGCGACATCGGCGTGCTCTTCACGGAGCACAGCATGGACGTGGTGTTCTCGCACGCGGACAAGCTCATCGTGCTTGCGCGCGGCAAGCTCATCGCGCAGGGCGATGCGGATACCGTCCGTCGCGATCCGCGCGTGCGCGAGGTGTATCTCGGCACGGGCGCATCGTTCGCGCCGCGTGCGGTCTTGAGTGCGGATTTAAGCGCGGGAGAATCGGCATGACGCTGCTGAAGGTCGATGCATTGAACGCGTACTATGGCCGCGCGCAAATCCTGTTCGACGTCGGCTTCGAAGTTGCACGCGGCGAAGTGGTCGCGCTGATGGGCCGCAACGGCGCCGGCAAATCCACGACGATGAAAGCTGTCATGGGCCTGTTACCGCGCATCTCGGGGTCGATCGCTTTCATGGGCGAAGACATCGCGGGCATGGCGCCATACCGGATCGCGCGCAAGGGACTCGGCTACGTGCCCGAAGATCGGCGCGTGTTCGGCGACCTCACCGTGATGGAGAATCTCGATACCGGCCGTCAGCCGCCGCGCGAACATGCGCCGTCGTGGACGCCGGAGAAGCTGTTTCGCGTGTTCCCGAATCTCGGCGCCATGCGCGACCGGCGCGCGAGCCGCATGAGCGGCGGCGAGCAGCAGATGCTCACCGTATCGCGCACGCTGATGGGCAATCCGCGCCTCGTGCTGCTCGACGAGCCTTCCGAAGGCGTCGCGCCTGTGATCGTCGAGCAAATGGCGGACATGATTCTCGAACTGAAGCGCGAGGGGCTGGCCATTCTGCTGTCGGAGCAGAACCTGCATTTCGCGGAACTCGTCAGCGACCGCATCTATGTGCTGGAGAAAGGACAGGTGCGTCATTCCGGAGCGATGCACGCCTTCGCACGCGACGACGCCGCGCGCCGCGAGTTTCTGGGTGTTTGAACGAACCAACGAGCAAGCGAACCGACTATTCAAGAGAGGAGAGAACTTCATGACGATCCGTGCAGGCACGCCGATGCGCCTCGCCATCATGACCATCGCTGCGGGCGTTGCGTTCGCCGCGCACGCCGACACCATCAAGATCGGCGAGATCAATAGCTACAAGGCGCAGCCCGCGTTCCTTCTGCCCTACAAGAACGGCTGGAATCTCGCGCTCGACGAGATCAACGCGGCGGGCGGCGTCAACGGCAACAAGCTCGAAGTCATTTCGCGCGACGACAACGGCAATCCGGGCGACACGGTTCGCGTCGCGCAGGAACTCGTCGCGCGCGAGCAGGTGAAGCTGTTGTTCGGCGGCTATCTGTCGAATACGGGTCTGGCTCTCGGGGATTTCGCGAAGCAGCGGCACATCTTCTTCCTCGCAGCGGAGCCGCTCACCGACAAGATCGTCTGGCAGGACGGCAACAAGTACACGTATCGCCTGCGTCCGTCGACGTATATGCAGGTCGCGATGCTCGTGCCCGAGGCCGCGAAGCTCAAGAAAAAGCGCTGGGCGCTCGTCTATCCGAACTACGAGTACGGGCAATCCGCGGTGGCCACGTTCAAGCGTTTGCTGAAGGCGGCGCAGCCGGATGTCGAGTTCGTCGCGGAGCAGGCGACGCCGCTCGGCAATGTCGATGCAGGCGCGGTTACGCAGGCGCTCGCCGACGCGAAGCCCGACGCCATCTTCAACGTGCTGTTCAGCGCGGACCTCGGCAAGTTCGTGCGCGAGGGCAATACGCGCGGCTTGTTCAAGGATCGCGCGGTCGTATCGCTGCTGACGGGCGAGCCGGATTATCTCGATCCGCTCGGGAAGGAAGCGCCGGTCGGCTGGATCGTGACGGGCTATCCGTGGTATTCGATCGACACGCCCGAGAACAAGAAATTCGTCGCCGCGTATCAGGCGAAGTATCACGACTACCCGCGCCTCGGCTCTGTCGTCGGCTATACGGCGATGATGTCGCTTGCCAACGGCCTGAAGAAAGCCGGCTCGCCCGACGCCGACAAACTCGCCGCCGCGTTCAAGGGCTTGCCCGTCGATACGCCGTTCGGCCCGATCACGTTTCGCCGTCAGGACAATCAATCGACGATGGGCGCGTATGTCGGCGTGACGGCGCAGAAGGACGGCCGCGGCGTGATGACGTCGTACCGTTATATCGACGGCGCGAGCGTGCAGCCCTCGGACGACGAAGTGAAGAAGCTGCGTCCCGCCGACTGAGCGATCACACGCGCGGGAAGGGCTTGCTGACGAATTTCGATCCGGCGAGCCCGAAGCGCCACGGCACATCCACGGCCTTCGTGAGCCCGATGCGCGGGCCGCTGACCACGGCGAAATCTTCCTCGGGCGGCTCGATATGAAACGGCGGCTCCGCCAGTGACATGCCGTTGTTCTTGTGCGTGATGCCGAGCGCCTGCGCGAGACGCCCCGGTCCCGAGCACAGCAGCTTGACCGGTTCGAGGCCGCGCCGCTCGCGCATCACGTCGATGCCGGTGAGCGGCTCGATCGCGCGAATCAACACACCCGCGCCATGACCCGGCTCGCGGCACACGAAATTCATGCACCAGTGAATGCCGTAGGAACGGTAGACGTAGACATGCGCGGGCGGCCCGAACATTGCCGCATTGCGCGGCGTAAGCCCGGAGAAAGTATGCGAGGCGGGGTCCTCGCGATCATAGGCTTCCGTTTCGACGATGCGCCCGCCGACGCCATCGACGGTCACGATCGCGCCGATCAGGCGTTGCGCGACCTGCTCGGAAGGCGCGTAAAAGTCGATGGGTTTGGGCTTCTTGTTCACAAGCGGTATTCTAGCCGCGCCGCCTTGCCGCCGCACGCACGCACTCAAGCACGCACCCACGCACGATTCAGGAGACGCCGAATGAAGACCTCGTGGTTCCTCAAGTTCTCGAACAGGCTCGCGCAGGTGGCGGGGCACGCGTCCACTTTCGTGATCGCGGTGCTGCTGGTGATCGTCTGGGGCGCCTCCGGTCCGCTCTTTCACTTCAGCGACACGTGGCAACTCGTCATCAACACATCGACGACCATCGTCACCTTTCTGATGGTCTTCCTCATCCAGAACACGCAGAATCGCGACACCGCCGCGATGCAGATCAAGCTCGACGAACTGATCCGCGCGGTCGACAAGGCGCATAACGCGCTGCTCGATCTCGAAGAACTCGACGAAAAGGACCTCGCGATGTTCCGCAAGCGTTACGCAAAGCTCGCGCAGGAAGCGCGCGACGACTTGCGCTCGGCGAGCACGGATATCGACATGTCGTTCGAGCGCGAACCGAAGCGTTAGCGCGTCATTTGGTCAGGCGCAGCACGCCCAGATTGCCGGCGATCTGCTGAAAGATGTTGTCGAGCGTCGTGTTGTCCGGCGCGTGATAGTAGTTGCCCGGGCTCGCGCAGTTCTGCATGGTGACCTGCGCGCTCGAACTCGATGCCGATGCGCCGAACGTGATCGAATAGATCGTGATGCCGCTCGCCTTGATCGCCGAGCAGATGGCTAACTGGAACGCGTTCACGTCGTCGGGATAGCCCGCGTTGTTGCCGCTCGACGTATCGATCGGATTGCCGCCGTGCAACTCCGACGAGTCCATGAGCGCGTCCGACATGTTGCTGCCGTCGGGCCGGAACACCGTCGGCGCCGAGAGGCTGTTGGTCCCGACGCCCGAGAGCCCGTTGAAATAGAGCGTATTCGGAATGGAGCCCGCCGCGCCGATCTGGTTCTGGCCGTCGGTGAGCACGATCATCACGCGCTGCAGATTCTGCACGGAACCGTCGGTCGGTTTCGGCAGGCTCGGATCGGACGAGATCCAGCCGTTTTTCGCGCCCGCCAGGTTCTGCGACCACGACGGCTCCAGCATGCGCCAGCCCCACAGCAGTCCCGTCGGAATGATCGTCGAGCCTGACGGCGTCATCTTGCCGACGGCGGTGGTGAGCGTCGTCGCGTTCTGCGTGAGGAAGGTCATCGAGGTGGCGAGGCAACTCGAATTCTGCGTGAGCGTTTGACCGCTCGTATTGGTCTGGTCGAACTGCGTGCCGATGCCGGTGCCCTGACCGGCGGCGGGACTGTTGCACTTGTTCGCCGAGCCCGACGAGCCCAGCGTCACCGGAACGCTCGACACGGACGACGACGAACTGCCCGTCGTGTTGCACGCGGTGTACCGGCTCGACGAACTGTACGTGACGATCTGCAGCTTGCTCGGCGGCACGTTGTAGTAGTAGCGCTGGAATTTGCGCGAGTCCGTCGGCGAATAAGGCTCGGGCGAGAGATTGTTGCCGGTGCGCGGCTCGATCGGGCAGCCGCTCCACGCGCCCGTCGTGATGCCGCTCGTGTTGTAGGTCGGCAGCACGGAACTGAGCCAGCTGCCGGTGGACGGCAGCGCGCCCGTCGTGTTGACCGTGCTCGCGAACGGCACCAGCCCGATAAAGTTCTTGCTCGTCGTGGTGCCGGTCGGCAAGAGATCGCCGATCAGCGAATTGGCGGCATCCTTCAGGCCGCTCATCTTGTTCGCGCCGGACTTGCCGTTGGCGGGATCGTTCATCGAGCCGGTGTTGTCCAGCACCATCACGAGTTCCAGCGTGCTTTGCGGCAGCCGCATGGCGGTGTTGTTCGCGGATACCGTCGAAGTATCGGGCGTGGGCGTGCCGCCCGAACCGCTGCCTGAGCCGCTGCCTGAGCCGCTGCCTGAGCCGCTGCCCGAGGTCTGGGTGAAAACCTTCGGCGCGAGCAAAGGCAGCGATCCCGACGCCGACAGCGCAATGGTCTGCCCCGTGGCGGGCGCACCCGAGACGCTCGCCGAGAAGTTGGCATCGGGCATGGTGAAGCCCATCATGCCGGAAGGACTGTTGGCGTCGTAGTACGCGCGCGCGTCCTTCTGCCAGTTGGCGAGGCTGGCGCCGCTCGGCGTGTTGCCGTAGCGTTGCAGATCGACGCCCGACGACAGCGTGGCCGCATCGAGCGCCATCTGCATATGGCCCTGTGTCATCACGTAGTCGATCGAGTCCAGCGCCACGCACATGGACCCGATCATGATGCTCGCGCACATGGCGAACATCATCGCGACGCCGCCCTCTGCGTCTTTCGGCAGACGGCTGCATGAGCGGAGCGTCGACGAAATCGTCATGAACGTGAACCCTTTGCGTTTGATTTGCATGTGAGCGTCCGTGATCCCGCGAGCATCAGTAGAACGCTCGCGGCGCACGCGGCCGCACATACACGCGGCGGTACACGGTCTGCTGACCCGGCATCCCCGAAATGAGCGTGGAGGTCATGACGAACGGGTTGTACGACAAAAACACTTCCACGATGATCGCCGAATCCCCGGTGCGAAACGGCCACGAAGTAGGCAGCGGACTCGTGCTCGACACCCTCGACACCATGCCCGAGCTTTTGCTGTTGGTCCATGAAGACGGCGAGGCCGTCCAGCGGATCTTCGGCGTGACCGCCGTCATGGAGGTGTCCATGTCCTTGCATTTGTTGCTGGAGTCCGGGTCGCACAGGAACGTCACGTAGACCATGCCGTTCGCCTTCAACTGATACGGTGCGGCGAGCAGCGCCGCGTCCTGCCACAGCGAGCCGTAGCTGTTCGCATCGGTGGTGTCGTTGTTGTCGGCGATGATCGAGGTCATCTGACCGATGGTATTGGCGAGCGTGAAGGCCGTGCGATCGACGGCGGTGACCGCGCGCATATACAGGTAGATCTCGGTGAAGCCGAGCAGCACGAGCAGCATCATCGGGATGATGATCACGAATTCGATGGACACGCTGCCACGATCCGAGCGCAGCAGGCCGCGCAGTCTCGCCGCGATGGATCGGGCTGTTTCGCTGGCGGTTCTCATTTTTCGTTCTGCACGATGAAATTGCGCTCGAAGGTCAGCTCGTTGATGCCGAATAGTTGGGGCACGCCGGTGACGCCGGGCATCGTGAGCTGGATCTTGTAGACGACCACGTCGCCGTAGCCGCCCATGTCCTGCGTCGGCGTGTACGTGGCGCTCGCGACGTTGCCGTAGCCGTAGCTGCCGTAATTCAGCTCGCTGACCGTGATGGTCCCGTTGACGTTCTTCCATCCGCCGAGGATCGATTCGACGATCGCCTGCGCCTTCTGCACGCGGCTGCCCGTGCTCGGCGCAATCGTCGTCAGGCCCACGCGCGACGCCGCTTGCGCCGCCGCCTGCACCGACGCATCGGCGATCATCTCAAGCGCGATCTCGACCGTGCCGATGAAGAAGACCATCGCGAAAAACGCGACGAACGCGAATTCGATCGACGCGATGCCGCGTTCGTCGCGCAGAAGCTGCATCGCGAAGGGCGGGCGGCGCGCGGACGCTTTCATTTGAGGCGCGTCGTTTGCACTTGAGCCGTCGGAATCGCGGCGGGCGTCGCAGGCGATACGGACGAAACGGACGGCGTGCGCCGCGCCAGCAGTTCGCGCTGGATGTCGTAATAGCGCAGGTTGTCCTCGACCGACGCCTTCGGCAGATCGCGCGACAGAATCTCGGCGGCCGCTTCGCGATTGCCGAGCAGACCGTAGGCGAGCGCGAGATCCTGACGCGCCTGCGGCGGCGCGGCGGGGAAGCGCGTCACGTCGAGCAGCACGTTCGCGCCTTCGCGCGGATCGCCGCCGAGAATCAGCGACAGGCCGAGGTTCACGGAAATCAGCGGATCGCCGGCGTTCTTTCCGAGCGCCTGACGCAGCACCGTCTGCGCGCCCTTGTGATCGCCCTTCATGTCGAGCGCGGCGCCGAGACCGGCCGAGGCGAGCGGATCGTCCGGCATCAGCGTGAGCAGACGCCGGTAAGTTGCGATGGCGTCATCGAAGCGGCGCTGGCGGATCGCAACGCGCGCAAGGCCGACGAGCGGCGCCGGCGCGTTCGCATCGGCCTTGCTGGCGCGATCGTAATAGACGCCCGCGCGCGTGAAGTCACCGACCGTGTAGAGCGTGTTGCCGAGGCCGGTCAGGCCCGCGACCGAGTGCGGGTCCGCCTGCACGGCTTTTTCGTAGAGCGAGGTCGCGAGTTCGACGTTGCCCGAATCGAGCGCCGTGTCGGCGATACGCATTTCGCTCATCGTGCTGGGCGCCGAATTGCGCATGACGGGGTGGCTGTCGACGCTCTGGCGGGTGGTCGTCGTGCAGGCGCCGAGCGCGATCGCGAGCGTCGCGCAGCAGACCGCCACGCTCAGGCGGCGCACGCCGGGATATGAAAGCGATAGGGTCTTCATTTTTTTGCAAAGACGCTTATGAGTTGTATGGCGGCGGGGCCTGCGGCGATCAGCATCACCGCGGGAAGGATGAAGAGCATCATCGGGACGGCCATCTTCGGCGCGAGCTTGGCCGCCTTTTCTTCGAGCGAGACGATGTGCGCAAGCCGCTCGGTGTGCGACAGCGTGCGCAACGCCTGCGTGATCGGCGTGCCGTAGCGCATCGACTGCGTGAGCGTGGAGATGAGCGCGCGGATCGACGGCAGATCGATGCGATCGGCGAGCGCCTGCAACGCGCGCGTGCTGTCGCCCGAGAGCTTCAGTTCGTCGGCGGTCAGCGAGAACTCGCTCGAGAGCGGCGGGCAGATGGTCTTCAACTCGTCGGCGACGCGCCGGATCGACACGCCGAGACTGTTGCCCGCGTTCGTGCAGATCACGAGCAGATCGAGCGCATCCGGCAGACATGACGCCATGGCCTTGCGCCGCCGCGACGCGAAGAAGGCGATCACGTATTCCGGCAGGATCATGCCGACCACGAACACGAGCAGCATCATGATGCCGCGTACCGCCGGATAACCGCCCACCACGGGAATGTGCGAGCCGAGCATCACGGCGAACGCGGCGCAGATGAGCCCGACGACGAACTTGATCGCGAGCAGCACCGACACCGCCGACTGGCTGCGATAACCGCTGCGGATCATCTGCGTGCGCAGCTTCGCGCGGTACTTGGCGTCGAACAGCGGCAGGCGGTCGCCGAGGCGGGCGAGGCGCTGCGTGAAGCGCGCCATGCGGCCGTCGTCGTCTTCTTCTTCCGGCAGCGCGCGTTCGTTGCGCTGCACGACCGCGGCCTGACGCGTGCGCTCTGCAATGCGCCCGCGCGTTCCGCCATGCTTGGTCGCCCACCAGAGCACGATGCCCACGACAAGCGCGAGCAGCATCAGCAGGTTGATCAGTGTTTCGATGCTGTCCTGACTCATCGCGCGGTATCCAGTTTCGACATCTTGTGAACGACGCCCAGTCCCAGCGTCAGCGAAATGGCCGCGCACGTCAGCACTTTCTGACCCGCCGACGTATTGAACAGCACCATCAGATACGCACGGTTGAGCAGGAACATGCTGCCCAGAATGACGAACGGCACCGAAGCCAGAATCTTGGTCGTGATGCGCGCTTCGCCTGTCAGCGCCTTCGTCTTCTGCCGGATCTCGCGGCGCTTGCGCACGATGCCCGAGAGGTTTTCGAGCGTCTCGCCAAGCTGACCGCCGGTCTCGCGTTGCAACAGCAGGCAGACGCAGAAGAACGAGAAATCCGCGATGCCGATGCGCGCGACCGCCGTCGCCAACACTTCTTCGAGGTCGAGACCGACCTTCAGCCCGTCGCCCATCAGCCTGAATTCGCTTTTGAGCGGCTCGACGCATTCGGCGGACGCGAGGCTCATCACGTGCGTCACGGGAACGCCGGAGCGCACGGCACGCACGATCAGATCGATGAGATCGGGAAAGCCGTCGAGAAAACGCCGCTTGAAACGCTCGACGAGAAACCGGTACGACTGCACGACGCCCAGCACCGGCAGGCCGATGACCAGCACGGGCGTCGCGAGCGCGGGCAGCGGCAGCAGGTTCGACATCAGCAGCGCAACGACCTCGGCCAGGATTGCCGTGACGATCACTACGCGCAAGCCGCCCGCGCCCGCCACGGTCTTGAGGCGCGCGATCTTCGGGCCGAACCAGCGGCTGAAGATGTTGTCGTTGCGCGAGAAGGTGAAGAGATCGGGATCGTCGTGGCGCGTCTCGCGTCCGTTCGGACCGGTCGCGGGAAAGGCCGCCTGGAGCCGCGCCTGGATGCGCGCGTCGGGGCGCTGGCGGCGCATGTCCTGCACCACGAGCAGCATGATGCCGAGCAGCAGCACGGCGGCGAAAGAGCAGAACGTGATGAGGTCGACGTTACTCATGGCCGCATCGCCTCCAGCAGCGCATCTTCGAGGCCGTAGTACGCGGCGCGCGCGGCGAAGGCCGGACGCACGGCGCCCGTTTCGAACACGCCTTTCACTTCCTCGCTGTACGCGCTCGCGTCGTAGCGGAACGTGAACAGATCCTGCGTGATGATGACGTCGCCTTCCATGCCCACCAGTTCGGTGATACGCGTGACGCGCCGCATGCCGTCGCGCATGCGCTCGATCTGCACGATCATGTGCACCGCGCTCGCGATCTGACGGCGGATCGACAGGAGCGGCAGGTTGCCGTTCGCCATCATCACCATCGATTCGAGACGCGTGATGCCGTCGCGCGGCGTGTTCGCGTGGATCGTGGTCATGGAGCCGTCGTGGCCGGTGTTCATCGCCTGCAACACGTCGAAGGCTTCGGAGCCGCGCGTTTCGCCGAGGATGATGCGGTCCGGGCGCATCCGCAGCGCATTGCGCACGAGATCGCGCTGCGTCACGGCGCCGAGCCCTTCGGCATTTTCGGGGCGCGTTTCCAGACTCACGACGTGCGGCTGCACGAGTTGCAGTTCGGCCGCATCTTCGATCGTCACGGTGCGCTCGCCGTGCCCGATAAAGTGCGACAGCGCGTTGAGCAACGTCGTCTTGCCCGAGCCCGTGCCGCCCGACACGATCACATTGAGGCGGCAAGTGCTCGCGAGTTTGAGCACGGTGGCCATCGAGGCCGACATGTTGGCTTGCTGCGCCATGCGATGAAGCGTGATATTGCGCTTCGAGAATTTACGAATCGAGATCGACGCGCCGTGGATCGCGAGCGGCGGCAGCACGACGTTCACGCGGCTGCCGTCGGCGAGACGCGCATCGACCATGGGGCTGCTTTCGTCGACGCGCCGCCCGACGCCCGCCGCAATCCGCTGCGCGACGTTGGTCACGTGCGTGTTGTCGCGGAACTTGCAGTTGGTCAGTTCCAGCCGGCCGTGTCGCTCGACCCATACCTGATCGGGGCCGTTGACGAGTACGTCGGTGATGGTGTCGTCGGCGAGCAGCGGCTCGATCGGGCCGAGTCCGAACATATCGTTCAACAATTCGCCGACGATTTGCCCTTGCTCCGCGATCGTCACGTTCAGCCGCTCGCGCTCCGCCACATCCAGCACGAGTTGCTCGACGGCGGGCTTCATCTGCTCGCGCGTCTTGCCGACGGCGGCCGAGGGATTCATCGCGGCGAACACGCCGTTGCGGATCACCCTGAAGAGGTCCGAGCGCACCAGCACTTCGCTGCCTTCCGGCGCGTGTGAGCGCGTAATCGGCGCAACCGGCGCAACCGGCGGCGCCTCCACGACCGGCGCGGCATCGGCGCCGGATGCGGCATCCGCGTCGGCGGGCGGGCGGGGAACCTGCTTCTGTCCGAACATCAGCTTCTCCTGAGCCGGAGCTTCTGGAAGAACGAGCGTTCGGCGTTCATTTGCTGGCCGGTAAGATCACCGCCGATGCGCGTGATCATCTGATTGAAGCCGTTCACCGCTTTTTCTTTCGGCGCTTCACCGAGGTTTTCGGCAGTCGCGAGCGACTTCGCCTCGAACGGAATTTCGTACAGCACGGTGCGGCCGATGGCAGTCATGAAGTCGTTCGATTGCACTCGGCCGCCGGTCACGGCGTTCGGATTGTTGAGCAGCAGCGACGTGGGCGGATTGTTGTCGCGGTCCTCGATGTGTCGCAAAAGACGGATCGTTTCGCGCGTCGAATGCACCGAGCGGTCCGCGACGAGATACACGCGCGCGGCGTGATCGAAGGCTTCTTGCGCGAGCGGATCGGTCACCGTGCCGATGTCGAGAATCACGTAGTGGAAGCTGTCGCACAGCAGTTCGAGCACGCGCGGCAGCGCGCCCGGGCCGAACGGCCGCGCGGCGCCGTATTCATGTTCCGCCGACAACATGAAGAGCCGGCTGCCCTTGGCGACGAGCGTGCGCTCCACGTATTGCGGATCGAGGCGATGCACGTTTTGCAGCACGTCGATGAGCCCGTTGTTGCTTTGCAGCCCGAGCATGGAGTTGGCCGCGCCGCCGTGCAGGTTCAGATCGACATAGGCAACGCGGCGATGCGTGTCCTCCGACAGATGCCGCGCCACATTGAGCGCGAGCGTCGTCACGCCGACGCCGCCGCGCGAGCCCGCGAACGCAATTGTCTTGCCGGCGCGCGCAAGCATCACCGGGCTGACCTTGCCTTCGGAGACGTTGACCGTGCGCTTGAGCAATTCGACCGTGATCGGCTTGACGAGATAATCGCGCACGCCGATCTTGAGCAGGCTTCGGAACAGGCCGACATCGTTGCGCTCGCCGAGCGCCACCACCTGCACGGACGGCTCGCACACTTCGGCTAAGCGGCCCAGGTCGGAGAGCGGCATCACCGAGTCCTGAAGGTCGACCAGCAGGAACAGCGGCGAGCGGTCCACCTTCGCGATATACGCGATGGCGTCGTCGACATTGCCCACGACGATATGCGCGTGCGGCATCGCCTGTTCGAGCACGAAGCTCTTCACGATCTGCTCGGTCTTGCGATCGGAGACGAAGGCGATGAAGTCGGCGTTGCGCGTGCCGGACTTGGGCTTCGAAAACGAGAACTCTGTGCTCATGGCTGGCCTTGTGTGACTCTGGCTGTGGCGCGTTGCATCACTTGCTGTCGCGCGAGGTCGATCGGTCGAGCGGGATCACGTGGCCGGTCTCGTAGCGCCGCACCGCGCTTGCCGCGACCGCCGCGTTCGCCGGGCCGAGCGTCTGCGGATGCACGGCGTCTTCGGGACGCGCGAGCTGCGCGGCCAGATTGGTGTAGGTGGCGCAGCCCCATTGCATGCTCGGCCGGCGAATGCCCGCGTCCGTCAAAAGCGACGGGCGCGCGAGCTTGTCGCAGTCGGGCGGCACGGCGGAGATGCCGTCGAAGCCGATCGTCGTTTCGTTCGGCATGTTGCGCGGCGGCTTGAAGCAGCCGCTGGCGGCCACGGCGAACAGGCCGGCTGTGAGAAGCGAAAGCAGTCGAGTGTGTTTCATGACGGGCTCAATAAACGTAGCCGGCCGCGCCGACGAGACGCGGCTGTCCGGCCTCAGGCGGCGCGCCGCCGTTCTGGCGCCGGAAGCTGTATTCGACATCGCTCGACGGCGAGATCAGCGAATCGAGCGGCGTGCGCAGTTTCGACGGATCGGTCGGTTCGACCAGATACGGCGTAACCATGATCACGAGCTCCGTTTTGTTGTTCTGGTAGTTCGTCGACGAGAACAGCTTGCCGAGCACCGGAATCGAGCCCAGTCCCGGCACCTGCGAAACGACGTCGCTGGTATTGCTTTGCAAGAGGCCGCCGATCGCGAAGCTCTGGCCGCTCGCGAGTTCGACGGTCGTATCCGCGCGGCGCACCGACAGGCCCGGCACCGTGACGCCGCCGGTCGTGACGCTCGCGGTCGTATCGATCTGGCTGACTTCCGGGCGCACCTTCAGGCTGATGCGGCGATCGTTCATCACGGTCGGCGTGAAATCGAGCTTGACGCCGAACTGCTTGAACTCGACCGTGATCGCGCCGTTGGTCTGCGAGACCGGAATCGGGAACTCGCCGCCCGCGAGAAAGCTCGCCGTCTGGCCCGACAGCGCGACGAGATTCGGCTCGGCGAGCACCGTGAGCAGGCCTTCCTGGTTCAGCGCATCGACGAGGGCGCGAATGTCGACGTTATTCGTCTTGAAGGCGCCGAAAATCGAATAGGCGTTGTTGGTCGGCAGGTTGACCGGATAGGTCACGGCGCCGTTCGCGCCCGTGATCGGCTGATTCAGGTTGTAGATCGCGCGGCCGCTGAAGATGCCGCTATAGAAGTTGCCGACCGCGTTACCCATCGCCTGCCAGTTGATGCCGAGCTGCTGCGTGACGTTGCGATCCACTTCCGTGATGCGCACGCGCAACTGCACTTGCAGCGGGCGGTCGATCGTCATGCGGTTGACGAGCACTTCCTTCTCGGCGAGATAGGGCGTGACCGCCTGCACGATAGCGTCGGCGTCCGCCGAACTCGACGCCTGGCCGCTCAGCATCAGCGTGCCCTGGCCCGTGGCGACCTGCACGTTCGTATTCGGGAAGCGCGCTGCGAGCATGCTGCGCAGCGTGATCATGTCGCGCGAAATGACTATGGTGCGCTGCACGAGCGGGCGGTTGTTGGCGCCGAGCACGTAGAGCGTCGTCGAGCCGGTTTTCTTGCCGAGCACGAACACCGCGCGGGGCGAAGGCACGTGTACGTCGGCGACGGCCGGATCGGCGACGAACACCGACACGACGTTTTCGTTGAGCTGCAACATCGTGCCCTTGCCGGCATCGAGCACGAGCGGGCTTTGCGGCGCGGCGGGAAGCATCGCGGCATTGGCTGCGTTCGCTGCGTTCGTCGCATGAACGGGCGAGGCCGCGCCGGCATGCGGCGGCATCTTCGCGGGCGGCGCGGCGTGAGCGGCGGCGCATGCGACGAGCGCCGCGATACCACCCGGGATACGACCCGGCATACGACCCGCGATACGGCTCCAACTGAACTGCGTTTTCATGAATGTGAATCCTGGCGATGGCGCGCGTTCGAACTTGGGCACGGGGTCAACGCTCCGCGGGCACGGAGGGCAGCGGCGGAACGCCCTGGGCCGGCGCGCCCGCCTGCGCGACGCTCGACGTATCCGACTTCTCGGAACCGCGGTAAATGGTCACGACGCGCGGCATCGCGGGCGCGGCGCTTGGCGCGCCGGTCTGAACCGGATGCGCGCGCGGCAGATCGCGCACGGCGCGTGAAATGTCGCCGGCCCAGATGGGCTTGCGCTCGGGCGCCGATGCGCCCATGGGCGCTGCCGGATCGCGGCTGACGGTCGCGAAGCTGCGCAGCGCCAGCGACAGGCTGCCGAGCCGCGCCGCGACCGCGACGACTTCGCCCATGCGCGGCGTGACTTCGAGCGTCACGGTGCGGGCGCGCACTACGGCGACATCGGCGTCGCCGCCGCTGTTATTGGGCCGCTTGATTTCGGAGCCGACGGCGAGCACACGCACGTGCTCGACCACCGTTTCGCTCGACACGGCGAGTTCGGGGGAATCGGTGCGGCGGTCCATCTGCTGGGTGAGCAGCAGGTCGACATAATCGCCCGGCTGGATCAGGCCGGCGTTGCCGGATACATCGTCGACGGCGACCGAGACCGCGCGCATGTCGGGCTTGAGCGTGGCGGCGAGGAAGCCGGGGGCGCTCGGCAGAAAGACGTCGTCGGAGACGAGCACGGTGCCGCTCGTGACGGGATGGCGCAGCAGCGCGCCCTTGAGGTCCGGCGCTTCCGCCACGCCCGCGACGATGGCGTTCGGCGGCACTTGCGCTTTCGGAATCTCCTTCCAGGCGAGATCCTCGTCGCGCAGCAACAGACCCTGCGGCAGGTTCGCCGCGCTCACCAGCACTTTATCGCTCGTCTCGGCGGGCTTCGACGGGCGCGACGCGCTCGCGACCACCACACGCACGATCAGCGCGATCAGAAGCGCGCCGACCAGCAGTACGGCAAATTTGATGATATTGGACATAGGGACGCCGTCCTATCGCGTCGGGATGAGGTGCAGCAGGGCAGGCAGCACGATGACGAGGCCGCCGCCGAAGGCAAGCGCCACGCCGTACGGAACGCCGCGTGCCGCGGAGAACATCGCGAGCGCGCGCAGCGGCACGAAGCGCTGAGACGGATTCATGTTGCGGGTGGCGAGACTCACGAGCGACACCACGGTCCCGATCACCGAGACGAGTGTCAGCGTGGCGAGCGAAAGACCGAAGCCCACCCACAGGAAGATGACGGATGCGAGCTTGGCATCGCCGCCGCCGAGCATTTTCGTGACGAACAACACCAGGCAGACGAGAAACACGATGACCGCGAGCAGCAGATGCGAGACGAGATCGTCGAGCGACATGCCGGTGACGAGTGCATCGAGGAAAAACAGTGCGCCGATCGTGAGGACGATGCTCGTCGGCAGACGCCGGGTGCGCACGTCGCTGACGGCGAGCCACAGCAGGGCGCCCAGCACGGCAAGACGAATGACGAGAGACAGTACGGTCACGATAAGCTCGATTCGGGTTAAGGCGGTTCGAGGTCCGGGCGTTGACGACCCGGACCTTGAGGGCTCGGAATGCTTAGCCCGCCGCGTTCTTCACTTTGGTGGTCAGATTCGTGAAGATGGATTGCATGTTGGTGCTGAAAGCCGTACCGACGGCCACCAGCGCGACCACGACGATGCCGGCGAGAATGGCGTATTCCATGGCGCTGACGCCACGTTCGTCGCGCACGAATGCCTTGAGAACTTTCTGCATGTTGCTTCCTTGATGAGTGAGGGTTGGGTTTGCAGTGCCAGCGGGGAAGTGCTTACCTGTTTCGATCATATCCACGGCGGCCCCAGCCAAACGCAAGAACAAGAGGCAAAACAGGCCTCAATTAGAGCGACCCGGGTGCTATGGATAAGCGCGTTAACGGCAGACCTTTGGGATGCTTTAACCGATTCGCACAAATATTCGCGAGTTCGGCGATATCGCCGGGAGCCTTGTGTCGCGGGACTCTGGCGCAGACTGTTAAGCATCGCTTACGCATTTGAAACGTTGTCGCAAGCTGGCCAAACGTTTGCCGAGCGATGATGCGGGCACGTGCGTTGCTCGCCTTATCGACGTAGGTCCACTTCATACGGAGGTCCGACATGCCTGAAAAGCAAACCCTCGAGCGCGCGACGAAAGCGAAGCGCGCCGGCAAGTCCCCGAGCACGCAGGCGGGCGCATTCGTGAAGGAACAGATCGATCACATTCGCGAAGGCAAGCACGGCGCGAAGTCGGCGAAGCAGGCCATCGCGATCGGGCTGTCGGAGGCGCGTCGTTCCGGCGTGAAGATGAAGTCGCCCAAGAAGGGCACGGCGTCCGAGGCGACGCGCAAGAAAGCCGCGCAGGACACGAAGGCCGCGCATCGCACGAAGAAGAGCCCGAGCACCGAGTCGAAGGCGAAGCGTTCCGCCGCATCGACGCGCGCGCTGAAACGCGAGAGCACGAAGGCGGCGTCGCCCAAGGCGCTGTCGCGGCAGTCGCATGCAGCCGCGAGCCGGCGTTCTGCCGCGGACCGCTCAGCCGCCGCGAAGAAGGGCTGGGCGACGCGCCGCGCGCGTGCGGCCACTGCGTCGAAGGGATCGCAAGGCTCGCGCGCCCGTCACGCGTCGCGCTGAGCGGGCAGCATTCGCGCGAACGAAACGGCCATCGTCGCGAGTTCCTGCGCGGCGGGCGTGAGCGGCACGCCCGCGCGCCGCAGCAGGCAGACCGGCGTCCTCGCGGCCTGCTCGACGATCGGCACGACCGCGACGTGCTCGCGGAAAAACGGATGGCCGGCGAGGCCCGCGGGTTCCAGCCCGAGATAGTCGCCGGCCGCGATGCAGTGCAGCGTGTCGAACACGGCTTCGGTCGTCGCGGCGATGCGCGGCGGCGCGAGTTGCGCTGCATCGAACAGCATCGAAAGCTTGTTGTGCGCGGCGCCGCCGCCGCGCTGACGCGTGCTGACCCACTGCGCATCCTGCAAATCCGCAAGCGTGCGGGCGCGTTCGAGCGGATGACCGCGCCGGGCAATCACGGCGACATCGGAATCGAAGAGCCGCATCGTTTCCATATCGTGGATGTCGGCGTCCGGCGGGGTCAGCGCGAGCGCGAAGTCGAGGCTGCCGTCGCGAACCCACGATGTCAGTACGCGTGAGGTCGCGCTCGTCAGATGCACGTCGATGCGCGGACAGCGTTCGCGATAGCTTTCGAGCAGCGCGGGAAAGAGCCGCATCGTCGCTTCCGCCGCCAGTCCGAGCGAGACGCGCCCCGTCAGTTCGCCGCGCAGCTGGCGCATTTCGTCTTCCGTCTTGCGGCACTCCCCGAGAATCAGGTCCGCGCGCATACGCAGCCGCTCGCCGATGGCCGTGAGACGCGCGCCGCGCACATCGCGCTCGAAAAGCGGACCGCCCGCCTGCGCCTCCAGCCTGCGCAATTGCTGCGTGATGCCGCTCTGCGCGACATCGAGCCGCCGCGCCGCCGCCCGCAGGCTGCCGGATTCCGCGACGGCGACGAACATGCGCAACTGCGTCAGCGTGAGTTCCACGATATCGAGCGATCAGTAAAAGTGATCATGATAAGCAAAGTGCGTCTTTTTGTGAGCGTTTTGACTTCGTACTATCGACGCTCGACCTTCGGACTCTCGCGCCCATGCTCAAACTCAGCTCTCTCCTGTTCGCGGCCGCGCTGGCCGCCGCCGCGCCGGTTCACGCTAAAGACGCCGATACGTTGCGGCTCGGCATCGACCCCGGTTATCCGCCGATGGACGTTAAAACGCCCGACGGCCACGTCGCGGGTTTCGACGTCGATCTCGGCGATGAAATCTGTCGCCGCATCGCAATGCATTGCCAGTGGGTCGAGCTCGAATTCTCGGGGATGATTCCCGCGCTTCAGGCGCGCAAGATCGACGGAATCATGTCGTCGATGGCGATCACCGACAAGCGCATGAAGCAGATCGCGTTCTCCACCAAGCTCTTTCAGTTCCGCTCGCGCCTGATCGCGAAGCCAAGCGCGGCGCTGAAGGCGAGCGCGGACGGCTTGCGCGGCAAGCGTGTCGGCGTGCAGAGCGGCAGCCAGTTCGAAACCTGTGCGATGAAAAACTGGCAGCCGGGCGGCGTCGAAGTGGTCGCGTATCAGAGCCAGGAGGGCGTGTTCAACGATCTCGTCGCGGGACGCCTCGACGCAGCGCTGCTCGGCTCGGTGGAAGCGGAGCACGGCTTTCTGAAGACCTCGCGCGGCACGGGCTTCGCGTTCGTCGGCGAGCCGCTTTCGATGGGCGATCACGGCGTCGGCATGGGCTTGCGGCAGGACGACACGCAGCTCAAATCCAAAGTGGACAAGGCCGTGAAGGACATGCGCGCGGACGGCACGTATCAGAAGATCGCGCGCAAGTATTTCGATTTCGACGTCTACGGCGAGTGAGGAATCATCGATGCTGACCCAACGCCATTCACTCGTCTCGACAACGCTCGGCACTTCGCGCGAGCTTGTCAGCTTTCATTTCGGCAACGCAGGCAACGCACACGCCGGGCGCGAAAAGGTCTACGTGCAGGCGTCGCTGCACGCCGACGAAACCCCCGCGATGCTCACCGCGTGGACGCTCAAACAGCGCCTGGCCGCGCTCGAAGCCGAAGGCCGCATGCGCGGCGAAGTCGTGCTCGTGCCGGTGGCGAATCCGATCGGTTTGTCGCAGCATGTGCTCGGTCAGTTTCTCGGCCGCTTCGAGGCGAACAGCGGACACAACTTCAACCGCAACTTTCCGCTGCCGTCGGCCGCCGCGCTGATCGAGCGCGCGGGCGGGCGCTTCTCATCCGCCGATGCCGCGCACAACGCGCGCGTGTTGCGTGCCGCGCTCGTCGAACTGCTCGGCGAAACGACCGCGAAGAACGAGTTCGAATCGCTGCGGCTGACGTTGCTCACGCTCGCGTCGGCAGCGGATGTCGTGCTCGATCTGCACTGCTCGCTCGAAGCGACGATGCACATCTACACCAGCCCCGCGAGCTGGCCCGCGATCGAGCCGCTTGCGCGCCATCTCCACGCGAACGGCGTGCTGCTTGCAAGCGATTCCGGCGGCCAGTCCTTCGACGAAGTGCACGCGCTTCTGTGGAACGAAGTGCGCGGGCGTCTCGGCGACGGCATTCCGCTCGGCGCGCCGAACATTGCGGCGACGATCGAGCATCGCGGCCAGCGCGACGTCGATTACGACACGGCCGCGCACGATGCCGATGCCATCGTCGAATATCTGATTGCGCGCGGTGTGATCGACGGCAACGCGCAGGACGCGCCGCCGCTCGCGCAGCCCGCCACGCCGCTCGCGGGCAGCCAGCAACTGACGGCGCCGGTGAGCGGGATCGTCGTGTATCGGGCGAAGGTGGGCGCGCGGCTGAAAGCGGGCGACGCGGTGTTCGATATCGTCGATCCGCTGACCGACGCGGTCACGACCGTCACCACGAGCAACGACGGCGTGTTCTACATGCGCCGCGCGATTCGCTTCGTCTACGCTGGCGCGCCGATGGGCCGCGTGACGGGCGAAACGCCGATCAGAAGCGGCGTGCTGATCGGCGCATAAAACCTCAGGCGAGGCGTCGTGCGATCGCTTCGCCCACTTCGGCGGTGTTCGCGCGGCCGCCCAGATCGCCGGTATGCGGGCCTTCCTTCAGCACGCTTTCGATGGCGGCAAGCATCGCATCGTGCGCGGCGCGTTCGCCTAAGAAGTCGAGCATCATCGCGGCGGACCAGATCATCGCGATCGGATTGGCGATGCCTTTTCCCGCGATATCCGGCGCCGAGCCATGCACCGGCTCGAACAGCGACGGGAAGTTGCGCTCCGGATTCATGTTCGCCGACGGCGCGATGCCGATCGTGCCCGTGCATGCGGGGCCGAGGTCCGACAGAATGTCGCCGAACAAATTGGTCGCGACGACCACATCGAAGCGATCCGGATTGAGCACGAAACGCGCGCACAGAATGTCGATGTGCTGCTTGTCCCATTCGATATCCGGATACTGCTGCGCGATTTCCGCGGCACGCGCGTCCCACCACGGCATGCTGATCGAAATGCCATTGCTCTTGGTCGCGACGGTGAGCGTTTTCTTGCGGCGCTGCGCGAGATCGAACGCGAACTTCAGCACGCGTTCCGCGCCGTGACGCGTGAAGATCGACGTCTGCGACACGAACTCGCGCTCGGTGCCTTCGAACATCACGCCGCCGACCGACGAGTACTCGCCTTCAGTGTTCTCGCGCACGATCATGAAGTCGATGTCGCCCGCGCGGCGATTGGCCAGAGGCGAAGGCACGCCGTCGAAAAGACGCGCGGGCCGCAGGTTGATGTATTGATCGAACTCGCGGCGGAACTTGAGCAGCGAGCCCCACAGCGAAATATGATCGGGCACTGTCTGCGGCCAGCCGACCGCGCCGAACAGAATCGCGTCGGCGTTCTGTAGTTGCGCTTTCCAGTCGTCGGGCATCATCTGGCCGTGCTTTGCGTAGTAGTCGCAACTCGCCCATTCGATATGCGTGTATTCGAGCGCGATGCCGAAGCGCTTGCTGACGGCATCGAGCGCGCGCAAGGCTTCGGGCATCACTTCACGGCCGATGCC
Source organism: Caballeronia insecticola (assembly GCF_000402035.1). GTDB lineage: Bacteria > Pseudomonadota > Gammaproteobacteria > Burkholderiales > Burkholderiaceae > Caballeronia > Caballeronia insecticola. The sequence goes on along the minus strand of NC_021294.1, from coordinate 1,040,114 downwards.
GTCGCCGGGAATCACGGCGATGCGGTATGCATTGCGGGTCATGCGTGTCTCCTGTGAGTCCGTGTAACGCGAGTGGAACGGCGATTATTTCATCGATCGCCATGCCGAGCGCGTGTCTTGCATGCTCGCTAGAATGACTTTTCTCTTTTCGAGGAGCCCGCCATGCTCGACTTCGGACGCCATGCGCGCACGCCGACGCTCGATATCGCCTACGCCGATGCCGGTCCCGCTGACGGTCCCGTCGTGATCCTGCTGCACGGCTGGCCCGACGCCGCGCGCGCGTGGAACGCAGTGGCCGCGCGGCTCAACGCGGCGGGCTATCGCACTGTCGTGCCCGAACTGCGCGGCGCGGGCGGCACGCGCTTTCTCTCCGCCGACACCGTGCGCGACGGCTCGGGCGTCGCGCTGGCGAACGATGCTGTCGATCTCGCGGATGCGCTGGGCATCGCAAAGTTCGATGTCGTCGGCCACGACTGGGGCGCGCGCGCCGCGTACACGATCGCCACACTGTTTCCCGAGCGCGTGCGCCGCATGGCCGCGCTCGCGCTGGCGTATCAGCCGCGCGGCGCGTTCGAACTGCCCGATTTTTCGCAGGCGCGGCGCTTCTGGTACCAGTGGTTCATGTCGCTCGATGGCGGCCCGGACGCCGTCGCTGCCGATCCCAAAGGTTTCGCGCGCATTCAGTGGGACACATGGTCGCCGCCCGGCTGGTTCGACGAAGCCGAGTTCGCAACCACCGCGCGCGCCTTCGATAATCCCGACTGGGTGCCGATCACGCTCAACGCTTATCGCCGGCGCTGGCGCGGCGACCAGCCGTCCGATCCGGCGCTCGCGGACCTCTACGCGCGGCTCGCGACCGTTGATCGCATCGATGTGCCTGCGCTCATGATCCAGGGCGGCGCGGATTCATGCGACGAACCGGCAAGTTCGGAAGGACTGGAAGAACATTTCACGGCGGGTTATAGGCGCGTGGTGATCGACGGCGCGGGGCATTTTCCGCTGCGTGAGGCGCCTAACGCCGTCGCGGACGCGGTGATCGCGCATCTGAAGTCAGCGTGAAAGAAGCGTGAAAAGAAGCGCGGCCCGGGCGAGCGTCTTGCGTAACGGAAGCGAACAGTCGCATCACCGCTTGTATCACGTTTGGCGACAAATACTGTATGCGTGTACAGTACTGTTCGCTACGGCCGGTGCGCGCCTCCGAACACTCGCGCGACGCCGCCCACGGTCCCGGCAAAACCGGACCTGGCCGCCCAACTCTTTGAACCGGTTGAAAAATTGGCATCGAATAACGCAATCCGCATTCGCGGCGCACGTCAGCACAATCTCAAGAATCTCGATCTCGACCTGCACACCGGCCAGATGACGGTCGTGACCGGCCCGTCCGGTTCCGGCAAGTCGAGCCTCGTGTTCGATACGCTGTATGCCGAAGGCCAGCGCCGCTACGTCGAAACCTTCAGCGCCTACGCGCGCCAGTTTCTCGACCGGATGGACCGCCCGCAGGTCGATCGCGTGGACGGCGTGCCGCCCGCCATTGCCATCGACCAGACGAATCCCGTGCGCAGTTCGCGCTCGACCGTCGGCACGATGACCGAGCTGAACGATCATCTGAAGCTGTTCTATGCGCGCGCCGCCGAACTCTTCGACAAGAAAACCTCGCAGCGCGTGCGCCACGACACGCCCGAGACGATCTACGCCGAACTGCTCGAGCGCACCCGCGCCGGCGATCCGCGTCTCGCGATCACGTTTCCGGTCGAATTGCCCGATACGGCAAGTGACGAAGAAGTCGAACAATGGCTGTCCGCGAGCGGCTACACGCGCGTGCAGGCCAAACGCCATGTGCAGACGGATTCCGGCGCGCGTCAGGTGCTCGATGTCGTCGCGGACCGTTTTCGCCTGCACAACACCGAGCGTTCGCGCGCGCTGGAGGCCATCGAAAGCGCGCTCTTGCGCGGCACGGGCCGCGTGAACATCTACGTGCTGAAGGACGAAGGCGAGCCGGACATCTGGCGCTTTTCGACCGGCCTGCATAGCCCGGAAAGCGATCTGCGCTATGCGGACCCGCAACCGGCGCTGTTCTCGTTCAACTCGGCTTATGGCGCGTGCGAAACGTGCCGGGGCTTCGGCCGCGTGATCGGCGTCGATTACGGGCTTGTCATTCCCGACGAAAGCAAGACGCTGCGCGAAGGCGCGGTCAAAACGCTGCAAACGCCCGCGTGGAAAGAGAATCAGGACGATCTCGTGCGCTACGGCACGAAGGCGGGCATCCGTCTCGGCGTGCCGTGGAACGAGCTGACGCAACAGGAACGCGACTGGGTCATCAAGGGCTCGCCGGACTGGAACGGCAAGTGGCAGAACCAGTGGTACGGCGTGCAGCGCTTCTTCGACTATCTGGAGTCGAAGGCGTACAAGATGCACATTCGCGTGCTGCTGTCGAAATATCGCAGCTATACGACGTGCCCGGTCTGCGCCGGCGCGCGTCTGAAAACCGAATCGCTGCTGTGGCGTCTCGGCACGAAGGAACAGGCGGACGCCGTGCTGTCGCCGTCGAATCGCTTCATGCCGGAGGGCGTCGACTGGACGCGCGCGCAGCTCGAAGCACTGCCGGGCCTGACCGTGCACGATCTGATGCTGATGCCGATCGAGCGCATCCGCCGCTTCTTCGATTCGCTGACGCTGCCGTCCACGCTGCTCGACGAAGCGCTCAAGCTGCTGCACGCCGAAGTGCGCACGCGCCTCAAATATCTCTGCGATGTCGGCCTCGGCTATCTGACACTCGATCGCCAGAGCCGCACGCTCTCGGGCGGCGAAGTGCAGCGCATCAACCTGACGACCGCGCTCGGCACCTCGCTCGTGAACACGCTGTTCGTGCTCGACGAGCCGAGCATCGGGCTGCATCCGCGCGATTTGAACCGCATCGTCGAGGCCATGCACCGGCTGCGTGACGCGGGCAATACGCTCGTCGTCGTGGAGCACGATCCTTCGGTGATGCTCGCGGCGGATCGTCTCATCGACATGGGACCGGGGCCGGGCGAGCGCGGCGGCCAGATCGTCTACGACGGCACGCCCGCCGAGATCCAGAACACCGACACGCTGACCGGCGCCTATCTCGGCGGCCGCAAACATGTCGCGCATGCATCGAACTGGAACCGCCGCGCAGTCGACGACAAAACGCCGCGCCTGACGCTCGAAGGCGCGAGCGATCACAATCTGCAAAACGTCACGGTCGATATTCCGCTGCAACGGCTCGTCTGCGTGACGGGCGTGTCCGGCTCGGGCAAATCGACGCTGATTCAGGACGTGCTCGCGCCCGCGCTGATGCGTCATTTCGGCAAGGCGACCGAGGCGCCCGGCGCGTTTCGCGCGCTGAAGGGCGCGGATCAACTGAGCGATGTGGTGTTCGTCGATCAGTCGCCGATCGGCCGCACGGCGCGCTCGAATCCGGCGAGCTATGTCGGCGCGTTCGACGAAATCCGCAAGCTCTACGCGAAGGCGCCGCTCGCGTTGCAGCGCGGCTATAGCGCGAGCATGTTCAGCTTCAATTCCGGCGACGGCCGCTGCCCGACGTGCGGCGGTTCAGGCTTCGAGCACGTCGAGATGCAATTCCTGAGCGACGTGTATCTGCGTTGCCCGGATTGCGACGGCCGGCGTTATCGCGCGGAAGTGCTCGAAGTGAAGATCGAGCGCGGCGGGCGTCATCTGAGCGTCGCGGACGTGCTCGAACTGACGGTGAGCGAAGCCGTCGAGTTGTTCGCGGGCGATGCCGAAGTGCTGCGCGTGTTGCAGCCTATCGTCGATGTCGGGCTCGAATACGTGCGTCTTGGCCAGCCGGTGCCGACACTGTCCGGCGGCGAAGCGCAGCGTCTCAAGCTCGCGGGCTTTCTCGCCGAGACCTCGCAGACGAAGAAAAGCAGCAAGGACAGCGAGAAGGAACGCCGTCTCTTCATGTTCGACGAGCCGACCACGGGCCTGCATTTCGACGACATCGCCAAGCTGATGCAGGCGCTGCGGCGTCTGCTGGAACGCGGCCATTCGCTGATCGTCATCGAGCACAACCTCGACGTGATTCGCGCGGCCGACTGGATCATCGATCTCGGTCCGGAAGGCGGCGACGGCGGCGGCCAGGTCGTGTGCGTCGGCACGCCGGATGAAGTCGCCGCGTGCGAGCAGTCGCATACGGGCCGCGCGCTGATCGACTACGACGAAGCGATGCAGCCGGGCGCCGCCGAGAAGCGCGCGGGCGTGCCGCTGCAACTCGCGGCGGAAGTCGCGAGCGCGCGCCGCGCGTTGCAGGGCGAAGATGTGGTGCGCATCGTGAATGCGCGCGAGCACAATCTGAAGTCGCTCGATGTCGATATTCCGCACAACAAATTCAACGTGGTGACGGGCGTGTCCGGCTCGGGCAAGTCGACGCTCGCGTTCGATATCCTCTTTCACGAAGGCCAGCGCCGTTATCTCGAATCGCTGAACGCGTATGCGCGCTCCATCGTGCAGCCGGCGGGGCGTCCGGAAGTCGATGCCGTCTACGGCATTCCGCCGACCGTCGCAATCGAGCAGCGGCTCTCGCGCGGCGGACGCAAATCGACGGTCGCGACCACTTCGGAAGTCTGGCACTTCCTGCGTCTGCTGTACGTGAAGCTCGGCATCCAGCATTGCATCCACGACGGCACGCCGGTGCAGTCGCAAAGCTCGGAGTCGATCGCCGCGCAGATCATGCGCGACTTCAAGGGCCAGCATGTCGGCCTGCTCGCGCCGCTCGTCGTGAACCGCAAGGGCGTGTACACCGATCTCGCGAAATGGGCGAAGGCGCGCGGCAACACGCACTTGCGCGTGGACGGCGAATTTCTGCCCGTAAGCCCGTGGCCGAAGCTCGACCGCTTCCGCGAACATACGATCGAACTGCCGGTCGCCGATCTTGTCGTTTCCGCCGATCACGAAGCCGACCTGCGCCGCCTGCTCGACGAGACGCTCGAAGTCGGCAAGGGCGTGATGCATCTGCTTGCGCCGCTCGACGATCTGCACGGTTCGTGGCAGGGCGGCGCGCGTCGCGGCAAGGAAGAAACGCGCGTGTTTTCGACCAAGCGCGCGTGCCCGGTGTGCGGCACGAGTTATCCCGAACTCGATCCGCGCATGTTCTCGTACAACAGCAAGCACGGCTGGTGCAACACCTGCGTCGGCACGGGCGTAAAGCTCACGCGCGAGCAGCGCGCCGCCTTCGACGACACGCTCTTCGCGCAGGACGATCGCGGCCGCGAACAGAGCATCGGCTCGGTGGATCAGGAACCGGACGATATCGTCGATCAGCCTTGCCCGGATTGCGAAGGCACGCGCCTGAACGAAGTCGCGCGCGCCGTCACGTTCGGCGATTATCCGATCACGGAAGTCGGACGCTGGACCGTCAGCGACACGCGCGAATGGATCTCGACGCTCAAACTCAAGGGCCGCGACGCGGATATCGCCCGCGACGTGGTCAGTGAAATCGAAGGACGTCTGCAGTTTCTGGAGGAAGTCGGGCTCGGCTACTTGAGCCTCGATCGCGCCGCGCCGACACTCTCCGGCGGCGAAGCGCAGCGCATTCGTCTGGCCGCGCAGCTCGGCAGCAATCTGCAAGGCGTGTGCTACGTGCTCGACGAGCCGACTATCGGCCTGCATCCGCGCGACAACCTGATTCTGCTGTCGGCGCTGCGCAAGCTGAACGACAAGGGCAACACGCTGGTCGTGGTCGAGCACGACGAGGACACCATTCGCCGCGCGGATCACATCATCGATATCGGGCCGGGCGCGGGCAAGCGCGGCGGCACCGTGGTCGCGCAGGGCAACGTGACGGACCTCGCGGCGCACAAGGCGTCGCTGACCGGGCAGTATCTCGCGAATCCGATCGTGCATCCGCTGCAACCGCGCCGCGATGTGCGCCCGGCGACCGCGAAGCGTCCCGCCGTGCCGGAGCAATGGCTGACCGTCGAAGGCGCGACGCTGCACAATCTGCGCAACATCACGGCGAGCGTGCCGCTGAACCGGCTCGTCGCAATCACGGGCGTTTCCGGTTCGGGCAAATCGACGCTCGCGCGCGACGTGCTGATGACCAATCTGCTCGATGCGGTCGGCCGCTCGGTGCTGTCGTCGCCGGCGGTGCGGCGCGCGCGCCGTACTGCGCAAGCCGCCGACACCGGCAAGCCCGCGGCGAAATCGCGTGCCAGCGTGCTCGCGCGCGAAGCGCCTCGGCCGAAGTTCGACGTGACGCACGCGTGGCAGGGCTGCGCGGGCGTCACCGGTTTCGAAGCGATCGACCGCGTGCTCGAAGTCGATCAGACGCCGATCGGCAAGACGCCGCGCTCGTGCCCGGCGACCTACATCGGCATGTGGGACACCATCCGCAAGCTGTTCGCCGACACGCTCGAAGCCCGCGCGCGCGGCTACACGCCGTCGCGCTTTTCCTTCAACACGGGCGAAGGGCGCTGCCCGACGTGCGAAGGCCAGGGCGTGCGCACCATCGCGATGAGCTTCCTGCCCGACGTAAAAGTGCCGTGCGACGTCTGCCACGGCCAGCGCTTCAATCCGGAAACGCTCGCGGTGACGTGGCGCGGCAAGAACATCGGCGAAGTGCTGACGATGGAAATCGACGAAGCCGTCGAGTTCTTCTCGGCGATGCAGAGCATCGCGCATCCGCTGCAATTGCTGCGCGACGTCGGCCTGGGTTATCTGACGCTCGGCCAGCCGTCGCCGACGCTCTCGGGCGGCGAGGCGCAGCGCATCAAGCTCGTCACAGAATTGTCGAAGGTTCGCGATGACGTCACGCGGCGCGGCCAGAAGCCGCCGCACACGCTCTATGTGCTCGACGAACCGACGGTCGGCCTGCACATGGCGGACGTGGCCAAGCTGATTCGCGTGCTGCACCGGCTGGTGGACGGCGGACATAGCGTGATCGTCATCGAACACGATCTCGATGTGATCGCCGAAGCCGACTGGGTGCTCGATCTCGGCCCGGAAGGCGGCGTGAACGGCGGCACGATCGTCGCGGCGGCGGACCCGGACACGCTCGCGATGCATCCGCGCAGCCATACGGGCGCGGCGCTGCGGCCGGTTTTGGGACGTACGCGCGAGGCCGAAAATGCTGCGTGATCTCGATACGCTGATCGCGTCGATGGAGCCGGAGCTGCAGCCGGGCGTGTATGTGTTCGCATCGCTGCCGCACGACGCGGCGCCGAGCGGTGCGGATATCGTCGCGACGTTTCGCGAACGCGAAGGCATGACTGTCGTGATGGAGGAAGGCGCGGCGCGGGCGGCGGCCATCCCGCCGCTGTTTCGCGCGGCATGGATCACGCTGACCGTGCATTCGGACCTGAACGCGGTCGGTCTGACGGCCGCGTTCGCGCGTGCGCTCGGCGAGGCGAGCATTAGCTGCAATGTGATCGCGGCGGCGTATCACGATCACATCTTCGTACCCGCCGATGACGCCACACGCGCCATGGAAGCGCTCGCCGCGTTGCAGCGCGCGGCGGCTGCTATGCTGTCGGCCTCTTCGAAACAGCAGAGCAAAAAATAGATGGAAACGCTGGAAAAAGCGCAGGACACAGCGCAGGACAAAGCCGTCGCGCTCAGGCGCATGAAGTGGTTCGCCGCCGCGCTGCTCGTCGCGGCCGGCGGGTTGTTCGTGCTCGCGAAAAGTCAGCACGATGCGGGCGCGTGGGCGTGGGTCGCGTCGTTCGCGGAAGCCGCGATGGTCGGCGCGCTCGCGGATTGGTTCGCGGTCGTCGCGCTGTTCCGCCATCCGCTCGGCGTGCCGATTCCTCACACGGCAATCCTTCCCGCCAACAAGGCGCGCGTCGCCGACAATCTGGCGGTCTTCGTGCGCGACCGCTTCCTCGGCACGGATGCGCTCGTCGCGCGCGTGAACGCGTTCGATCCGGCAAGCCGTCTGTCGGCGTGGCTCGCCGAGCCGAAGAATGCCGAGCTGCTGGGCAGGAAGGCGGTGACGGCGGTAGGCCAGTTGCTGTCTTTCGTCGACGACGAGCGCGTCAAGACTATGCTCTACGAGACCTTGCGCCGGCGCGCGGACACCTTCGATCTGGCGGGCGCGGCGGGCAGCGTGCTGTCCACGTTGACATCGGACCGGCGGCATCAGTTGTTGCTCGACGAAGGCCTGAAGCAGATGGCCGCGTGGCTCGACAAGCCGGAAGTGCAGGAGATGCTCGCGACGCGCATCGTCGCGGTGGCGGGCGAGGAGTATCCGAAGCTCATCGGCATGCTGGGTTTCGTCGGACTGAACGCCGAGGATCTCGGCAACAAGTTCGCGGCGGGCCTCGTGCGCGGCGCGAATCAATGGCTGCACGACATAAGCAGCGATCCGGCGCACGAACGCCGTCAGGCCTTCGATGCGGCGGTCGAGCGCTTTGTCGAGCGCCTCAAAACCGATCCGTCGTTCCGGGCGCGCATCGACGAGCACAAGCGCGAATGGCTCGAACGGCCGGAATTGCGCGACTACGTGAACGGGCTGTGGGACGAGTTCATCGCGTGGCTCGATGCCGATATCCGCCGGCCGGATTCCGCGCTGCACGCGAAGGTCGTGGGCATGGCCGGAAGCTTTGCCGAGGCGCTCGGCAGCGATCCGGCCTTGCGCGATTCGATCAACGAGCACATGCGCGACGCATTGAAGGCGCTCGCGCCGGAGTTGCGCGACGGCATCGCGAAGCATATTGCCGCGACCGTCAAACAATGGGACGACGCGACGCTCGTGCGCGACGTCGAGCTCAATATCGGGCGGGATTTGCAGTTCATCCGCGTGAACGGGACGCTGGTCGGCGGGGCCGTCGGCATTCTGATTCACGCGGTGACGGTGTGGGTGACCTGAGACCGCGCGACGCAGCAGCGGATGTATGATTGCCGGACGAGCGGTCCCCGCAGCAGTGCAATCACGCGAAGCAAGGCCACGAGCGAAGAACGCGCGACCCCCATGCCAAACGCCAACACCGCCCTGATCGAACGCTTCTACAGCGCGTTTCAAAACCGCGACGCGGAATCGATGGCCGCCTGCTACGCCGCCGACATCCTGTTTCAGGACCCCGCCTTCGGCGTGCTGCGCGGCAGGGAAGCCGGCGACATGTGGCGCATGCTGCTCGGGCGCGCGCAGGACTTCACGCTCAGCTACGACGGCGTCAAATCGGTCGGTCAGGTCGCAAGCGCCAACGCCGTCGCGCGCTATACGTATTCGGCGACGGGCAACGTCGTCGTCAATCAGATTCAGGCGCGCTTCGCTATCCGCGACGGCCTCATCGCCGAACATACCGATGTCTTCGATCTCTGGCGCTGGAGCCGTCAAGCGCTCGGCGCGAGCGGCTGGCTGCTCGGCTGGACGCCGCAGATGCAGCGCGCGATCCAGACGAAAGCGCGCCGGGCGCTCAAGGAATATCGCCAGAAACCTGTGTCATGACGCGCATCGAACGCACGGCTGCGGCGGCCATCGACGCCGCGCGTCTCGAAGACGAATGGCTCGAAGCCGATGCCAACGGCGGCTTCGCTTCCGGCACCGTCGGCACGATGCGTACGCGGCGCTATCACGCGCTTCTGCTCGCCGCGACGCAGCCGCCCGCCGGACGCGTCGTGCTGGTGAACGGCGTCGAAGTCTGGCTGGAAGCGAACGGCCAGCGTTTCCCTCTGACGATGCAGTACTACGCCCCCGACGTGCGCTACCCGGATGCATCGGCGAGCCTGCTCTCGTTCGACACCGAGCCGTGGCCGACGTGGCGCTTTGGCATCGGCGGGGAGACGGTCGTCGTGGCGGACGTGTTCGTCGCGCGGGACAGCCGTGAAACCGTGCTGCGCTGGCGTCTCGAAGACGCGGCCGCGCACGGTCTCGAAGCCGCGCGGCTGCAAGTGCGCCCGCTCGTCTCGGGGCGCGACTATCACGCGCTGCATCACGAAAACGCGGCGTTTTCCTTCGATGCCACGCTGGAAGGCGAACGCGTGCACTGGCAGCCTTACGGCGACCGTCCCGTCATTTGCGCGAAGTCGAACGGCGTCTACGAGCACGCGCCCGACTGGTATCGCAATTTCTGCTATGTGCGTGAACGCGAGCGCGGACTCGATTTCACCGAAGACTTGGCGACGCCCGGCGTCTTCAGCTTCGACCTTGCGCGCGCCGACGCCGTGCTGATCCTGCACGCACACACGGAACACGACAAGCCGTCCGAGGAAGGCGCGCTCGCGCACGCGTCGCGGCTTGCGGCGGCGGAAGCTGCACGACGCACGGCGCTGGGCTCGCGGCTCGCGCGTTCGGCGCAGGCCTATGTGGTGAATCGCAACGTGGGACGCACGATCATCGCGGGTTTCCCGTGGTTCACGGACTGGGGCCGCGACACGTTCATCTCGATGCGCGGTCTGCTGCTCGCGTCGGGACGGTATCAGGAAGCGGAGTCGATCCTGCTCGAATGGGCCGACACCATTTCCGAAGGCATGGTGCCGAACCGCTTTCCCGACAGCGGCGGTCTGCCCGAATACAACTCGGTCGATGCCTCGCTGTGGTTCATCGTGGCGGTGCAGGATTTTCTGGCGACGGGCCACGCGCACGCCGCCACGACGAGCCGCCTGCAACACGCCGTCGATTCGATCCTCGACGGCTATTCGCGCGGCACGCGCTTCAACATCGCCGCCGACACCGACGGACTCCTGCGCGCGGGCGTGCCCGGCGTGCAACTGACGTGGATGGACGCGAAGGCGGGCGACTGGGTCGTGACGCCGCGCATCGGCAAGCCGGTGGAGATTCAGGCGCTGTGGATCAACGCGCTGTCGATCGCCTGTACGTGGAGCGCGCGCTGGCAGGATTTGCGCGCCCGGGCGCGGCAGTCGTTTTGTGCGCGCTTCGTCGATCCGCAGACGAACACGCTTTTCGATGTCGTCGACGTGGATCACGAGTTCGGCAAGATCGATCGCGCCATTCGCCCCAATCAGATTTTCGCGGTCGGCGGCCTGCCGTTTCCACTCGTCGATGGCGAAATCGCGCGCGCGGTCGTCGAACAGGTCGAGACGCAACTACTGACGCCGCTCGGCTTGCGCACGCTCGCGCCGTCGGACCCGGCGTACCGTGGGCGTTACGCGGGCGGCGTGCTGGAACGCGACGGCGCGTATCACCAGGGCACCGTGTGGCCGTGGCTGATCGGTCCGTTTGTCGAGGCGTGGGTGCGCGTGCACGGCGCGGCGGGCGTGCGCGAGCGCTTCCTGGCGCCGCTCTATGCGCATCTCGACCGCTACGGCCTCGATCACATCAGCGAGGTCGCCGACGGCGATGCGCCCCACACGCCCGGCGGCACGCCGTTCCAGGCGTGGTCGCTGGCGGAACTGCTGCGCATCGAACGGCTGCTCGACGCGGGCTGAACGCCGCGCGGGCGCGCTGCGCGATGCTTCCGCGAAAACGCGCTAAATTACGACTCTTGCCCGCCGCATCGCGAAGCCGACCCCAAAGCCGGCGCGACACCGGCCGCGCCGCAAAACGAGGAGAGGTCCATGCCGAAATCGCGCCCCGTCAATCAGATCGACACCGTCGAGGGCTCCCGGCTGCACACGACCGACTGCCCGCGCTGGCAGCGCTGGGGTCCGTATCTGAGCGAACGCCAGTGGGGCACGGTGCGCGAGGACTACAGCGAGTTCGGCACCGCCTGGGAATACTTCCCGCACGATCATGCACGCAGCCGCGCGTATCGCTGGGGCGAGGACGGCCTGGCCGGTTTCGGCGACACGAGCCTCAACTGGTGCGTGTCGCTCGCGCTGTGGAACGGCTGCGATCCGATCATCAAGGAACGCCTCTTCGGTCTGACGAACGAGGAAGGCAATCACGGCGAGGACGTGAAGGAACTGTACTTCTACGTCGACGGCACGCCGACCCATTCCTACATGCGCATGCTCTACAAGTATCCGCATGCGGCGTTTCCGTACGCCGATCTCGTCGATGAAAATGCGCGCCGCAGCGCCGATCTGCCCGAGTACGAAGTGCTCGACACCGGCGTCTTCGACGACGAGCGCTATTTCGACGTCACGGTGGAATACGCGAAGCACACACCCGACGACATCCTGATGCGCGTCACGATCGAGAACCGCGGCGACGTGGCGGCCGCCCTCGACGTGCTGCCGCAGATGTGGGCGCGCAATACCTGGTCGTGGAAGCCGACGCCCGTGAAGCCGTCGCTGAAACTGGAAACGGTCGAGGGCGAGGGCACCTACGTGCTGGCCGAGCAAAGCGGCCACGAACCGATGGTGGTCACCGCATGGACGGCGCATTCGGGCGGCATCGAATGGCTGTTCTGCGAAAACGAGACCAACGTGCGGCGTCTGTTTCGCATGGAAGCCGAGGGTCCGTTCAAGGACGGCTTCAACGATTACATCCTGAATGCCGACGAAAGCGCGATTCGCCGCGATCAGGGCACGCGCTGCGCCGCGCATGTGCGGCTCGAACTCGACGCACACGGCACGGCCGTGGTGTACTTGCGCTGGCGTCCGGAATCCGCGCCGGACGAAGTGCCGCTCGATGCCGACGCCCTGTTCGCGCGCCGCCTGGCCGAAGCCGACGAGTTCTACGGCGCGCTGCAACACGATATCGCCGATGCCGATCAGCGGCTCGTGCAGCGTCAGGCGCTCGCGGGCATGCTGTGGTCGAAGCAGTACTACCAGTTCGATGTCACGCGCTGGCTCGACGGCGATCCGCTCCAGCCGAAGCCGCCGAAGCAGCGGCGTTCGGGGCGCAACGCCGACTGGCGGCATCTGTGCAATGCGGACATCGTATCGATGCCGGACAAGTGGGAATATCCGTGGTACGCGTCGTGGGATCTGGCGTTTCACGCGGCCGCGTTCGCGCTGATCGACCCCGAGTTCGCCAAGCGCCAGTTGCTGCTGCTCGTGAAAGACCGCTATCAGCATCCCAACGGCCAGTTGCCCGCCTACGAATGGGCTTTCGGCGACGCCAATCCGCCCGTACACGCCTGGGCGACGTGGCGTGTCTACGAAATCGACCGCGCGATCACCGGACGCGGCGACCGCGACTTCCTCGAACTCGTGTTCCACAAGCTACTGCTGAATTTCTCGTGGTGGGTCAACCGCAAGGACGCCGACGGCAAGAACATCTTCCAGGGCGGCTTTCTCGGGCTCGACAACATCGGTATCTTCGATCGTTCGTCGCCGCTGCCGACGGGCGGCCACATCGATCAGGCCGACGGCACCGCATGGATGGCCGCGTATGCGCTCGACCTGATGCGCATCGCGCTCGAACTGGCGTATGCGAACAAGGTGTTCATCGACATCGCGGTGAAGTTCTTCGAGCACTTCTTGTACATCGCCGAGGCGGTGAGTTGCGAGGACAACTGCGAGACCGGCCTGTGGGATATGGAGGACGAATTCTTCTATGACAAGCTGCGCCTGCCGGACGGAACCAACGTGCCGATGCGTATCCGCTCGATCGTCGGGCTGATTCCGCTCTTCGCCGTGCACGTGCTGGAGCCGGGCGTGAACCGCTCGCTGCCCGGCCTGCGCGACCGCATGCACTGGTTCCTCGAACATCGCCCGGATCTGGCGCGGCTGGTGTCGCGCTGGAATGTGGCGGGGCAGGGCAACAGCGTGCTGCTGTCACTGTTGCGCGGACATCGCATGAAGGCGCTGCTCAGGCGCATGCTCGACGAAACCGAATTTCTCTCCGATCACGGCGTGCGCGCGCTCTCGCGTGTGCATCTCGACAATCCGTTCGTCTTCTATCACAACAGCGAGAGCTTCAGCATCCAGTACTTGCCGGGCGAGTCGAATTCGGGCGTGTTCGGCGGCAATTCGAACTGGCGCGGGCCCGTGTGGATGCCGGTCAACTTTCTGCTGATCGAATCGATACGCGAGTTTCATCGCTATTACGGCGATGATTTTCGCGTCGAATATCCGACCGGATCGGGCCAGAAGTTTTCGCTCGCGCAGATCGCGGACGAACTTGCGCGCCGCGTGACGACGCTCTTTCTGCTCGACAAGAACGGTGAGCGTCCCGTGATGGGCGCGTATCCGCAACTACAGGCCGATCCGCGCTCGCGCGATCTCGTGCTGTTCCACGAATATTTTCACGGCGACAACGGGCGCGGCGTGGGCGCGTCGCATCAAACGGGCTGGAGCGGGCTCGTCGCGCTGCTGTTGCAGCCGCATGCGACGGGACCCTCGGGCGTGGTGCCGCTCGCCGGCGAAGCCGATGCCGAGATCCAGGAATTTGCTGGCGCCAAATAGTGATTTTGATGATTTGACTGGCAATAGGCAGCTTTGTAGCCGAAAGTCAACGACACTCGCCGAGTGTGTTGTTCGGAATGGTCTGATATCGCGGGATGCTTCCACTGCGTAAGTTTGCATAAGCGCAAACACGAAAACAGTTGGGAGGACATATGAATCATGCGATCAGCGTTTATTCCGTGAGCGGCTACCAGCAGCGAATGGGTGGCTGGGAGCGCGTTCATATCGAACACGAACATTGCCCGCCGTTTGCCCTGGTCTTGCTGGTCATGGCCGTGGCCATGCTGGGCGGCGTGTGGTTCAGCGACTATTGCGGGAGCATTGCTGCCGGCTCGATCGCATGGGTCGCCATTCTTGCGGTGCTCGGCTCGTTCGTTCATCTGCGCTACAGCGGCGCGGCGGCGCTCGAACGGCGCATTCGCCGCCGGCAGAAGTCGCGTCAGGTCATGGCAAGCCGCGTGACCCCGTGCCGCGTCTACGCCGCAATGGCCTGAGCGGCGGACGTGAGCAGCACGGGAATGGACTTCGATGTCGGCGTTCCCGCGCCATCCGCCACTGACGACAACGGCACGAGCGGATTGGTCTCCGGGTAATACGCGCCGAGACAGCCGCGCGGAATGTCGTATTCGACCAGCGTGAAGCCGTTCACGCGCCGCTCGACGCCGTCGTCCCATACGCTCGTGATGTCCACCACATCGCCCGGCTCGAAGCCGAGCATGTCAATGTCCTCGCGGTTCGCGAACAGCACGTGGCGCTGTCCGTACACGCCGCGATAACGGTCGTCGAGACCGTAGATGGTCGTGTTGTACTGATCGTGCGAACGCGTCGTCATGAGCGTCATCAGGCGATCGCCGTGAAGCGCGCGGGCGCGGTGAATTGGCGTGTCGCGCGCGATTTCATGCACGATGAAGCGCGCCTTGCCGCTCGGCGTTTTCCATACGCGATCGCGCGACGCCACGCCGAGATGAAAGCCGCCCGGATGCTTCAGCCGCTCGTTGTAGTTCTCGAAGCCGTCGAGCACTTTCTCGATGCCGTCGCGGATCAGCGAATAATCGTTCGCGTGCGCGAGCCAGTCCACTTTCGATGAACCTAGCGTCGCCTGCGCCATGCGCGCAACGATCGCCACTTCGGAAAGCAGGTTCGGCGAGGCGGGCTTGTTCATGCCGTACGAAATGTGCACCATGCTCATCGAATCCTCGACGGAGACGCCCTGCGAAATGCCGTTCTGCATGTCGATTTCGGTGCGCCCGAGCGTTGGCAGAATGAGCGCGTCGCGGCCATGCACGAGATGGCTGCGGTTGAGTTTCGTCGTGATATGCACGGTGAGATCGCACGAGCGCATCGCGTCCCAGGTGCGCGGCGTGTCGGGCGTCGCGATCGAAAAATTCCCGCCCAGCCCGATAAACACCTTCACCTTGCCTTCGAGCATCGCGTGAATGGTTTCGACGACGTCGTAGCCGTGCTCGCGCGGCGGCTCGAAATCGTACGCGGCGCCAAGACGGTCGAGAAACTCGGGCGTCGGCTTTTCCTCGATGCCCACCGTGCGGTCGCCCTGCACGTTCGAGTGTCCGCGCACCGGGCACAGACCCGCGCCGCGCCGGCCGATATTGCCGCGCATCATCATCAGGTTCGACAGCAACTGGATGGTCGGCACGGAGTTCTTGTGCTGCGTGAGACCCATGCCCCACGTCGAGATCACGGCGCGGCCTCGCGCGTAGATGTCGGCGAGTTTGAGCACGTCGTCGATCGGCACGCCGGATTCTTCGACGATCGCGTCCCAGCTTTCGGCGCGCAGGTCGTCGGCGAAGGCGTCGAAATCGATCGTATGCTGCGCGATGAATTCGACATCGAGCACGCGCTCGCCACCGTTGGCGCGGGCTTCGTCGTCGAGTTCGATCACGCGCTTGGCAACGCCCTTGAGCAACGCGAAATCGCCGCCCACTTTCGGGCGGATAAACACCGAACTGATTTTCACGCCTTTCGGCGAAAGCATGTCGAGCGTGTGCTGCGGGCTCGCAAAGCGTTCGAGCCCGCGTTCCTTCAACGGATTGATCGAGACGATGGTCGCGCCGCGCTTCGCGCAATCGCGCAGTTCGCCGAGCATGCGCGGGTGGTTCGTCGCCGGATTCTGGCCGAACAGCAGGATCGTGTCGGCGTGTTCGAAGTCGTCGAGCGTGACGGTTCCCTTGCCGATGCCGACCGTATGCGGCAAGCCGCGGCTCGTCGCTTCGTGGCACATGTTCGAGCAGTCGGGAAAATTGTTGGTGCCGTACATGCGCACGAACAACTGGTACAGGAACGCGGCTTCGTTGCTCGCACGTCCCGACGTGTAGAACGCGGCGCGGTCCGGATTGTCGAGCTTATTCAGATGCGCGGCGATCAGCTCGAACGCAGCGTCCCAGGCGATTGGCACGTAGCGGTCGCGCGCGGCGTCATAGACGAGCGGGTCGGTCAGGCGGCCGTGCTGCTCCAGTTCGTAGTCCGTCTGCGCCATCAGCGACGTCACGGTATGCGCTTCGAAGAACGCAGGCGTGACGCGCTTGCTGGTCGCTTCGGCGGCGACGGCCTTCACGCCGTTTTCGCAGAACTCGAAGGTCGAGCCGTGCTCGCGGTCCGGCCATGCGCAGCCGGGGCAATCGAAGCCGTCGGGCTGATTCTGCTTGAAGAGTGTCCGGTAATTCCCGCCCGCCACTTTCTCCTTGACGAGATTGATGGCGACCTGCTTCAGCGCGCCCCATCCGGCGGCGGGATGCGTGTACGGTTCGATGCGCGGTTCGGGCTTCTTCATGGCGGCGGTTTCTGCTCAAGCGTGTGATGAGACACAGCGTACTGTGTCCCGAAACGCACGCGGCGCACAGAAAATGCGAAATAAGAGGGATACAGTTGCGACGTTTTGCCCTAGACTGCGATCCACATCCGGCACAAAGGAAAGCGCGCGTTGAAGCTCTACGAAAAGTTCGCCGATGAAATCGAGGAAGCCGTGCGCCGTGGGGTATTCGCGCCGGGCGAGCGCGTCGCGTCCGTGCGGCAGGCGAGCCAGCGATACGGCGTGAGCATCAAAACGGTGCTGCACGCGTATGCGGTGCTGGAAAGCCGCGGCATTCTGGAAACGCGTCCGCAGTCCGGCTACTTCGTGCGCGCACAGCCGCGCGCGGGCGTCGTACAGGCCGAGCCGAAGCGCGCGCGGCGGGCCATCGCGGTGGCGTCGGAAGTCGATGTGAGCGGGCTCGTGCTCTCGACCTTGCGCAGCATCCGCGCGCACGACGCCGTGCCGTTCGGCTCGCCGTATCCCGATCCCGAACTGTTCCCGTGGCGGCGCATCAACCAGTATGCGAACGCCATCGCGCGGCGGCGTGCAAGCTGGAATCTCATCGACGATCTGCCGCCGGGCAATCCCGAACTAATCCGCCAGATCGCGCGGCGTTATGCGGAGAACGGCGTGGCGGTGGATCCGGAGGAGATCGTGATCACCGTCGGCGCGACCGAGGCGATCAACCTGAGCCTGCAGGCGGTCGCGAAACCGGGCGACACGGTGGCCGTCGAATCGCCGACGTATTACGCGATGCTCCACGCGATCGAGCGTCTCGGCATGCGCGCGATCGAAGTGCCGACGCATCCCGTCGACGGCATCGACATCGACGCCTTGGCGCAGGTCATCGCGAGCAGGACGATCGCCGCGTGCATGGTGATGCCGAACTTCCAGAATCCGCTCGGCTTTCAGATGCCGGACGAACGCAAGCGGCAACTTGTCGAATTGCTCGGCGCGCACGACATTCCGGTAATCGAGAACGATGTCTATCACGAGTTGTATTACGGCGACGCGCGCCCGTCGACGCTCAAGAACTTCGACACCAAAGGGCTCGTGCTGCATTGCGCGTCGTTCTCGAAGAGTCTGACGGCGTCGTACCGCATCGGCTGGGCGATGCCGGGGCGCTATCGGGCGCAGGTCGAGAAGCTCAAGTTCCTCAACACGCTGACGACGCCGTCCGTGCCGCAGATCGCCATCGCCGATTATCTGCGGCAGGACGGCTACGACCGGCATTTGCGGCGCGTGCGCAAGCTGTACCGGCAGCAGGCGCGCATCATGAGCGCGATGGTCGAGCGCTTCTTTCCGGCGGGCACGCGCATTTCGGCGCCGCAGGGCGGCTACGTGCTGTGGGTGGAACTGCCGCCGGGCGTCGATTCGATGCGGCTGTATCGTGCCGCGCTCGAATGCGGCATTACCATCGGGCCGGGCTACATGTTCTCGACGCGCAACGTCTTCAGCCATTACATTCGCCTCAACTACAGTTATCCGTGGACGCCCGCGAGCGAGGCGGCGGTGCAGCGGCTCGGCGAACTCGCCGCCGAGATCGGCGCGCGGGCGCAGAAAGAGAAAGGAGAACGCACATGAGCGATGACATCGATCCGGCGCTCGTCGCCGTGCTGGCGCAACTCTGGCGGGCGCGCGGCGAGACGCCGGGGCGCGCGTGGTCGCTGGCGAAGCTCGCCAAGCAGGCCGACTTGCCGATGAGCACGCTGCGACGGCAGTTGACCGGGCTTGAGGACGCGGGGCTCGTCGAAGTGCAAATCAGCGAGGAAGGGACGGGAAGCGCGTGGCTCACCGAGCAGGGCGTGACGCTGTGCGAGGCGGTGTTCGGATCGGCGTGAACTGGTTGCCCGTGATCGGTCAAAGCGGTCATGTTAAGGTAACCACTCGACGCCTTCGATCGAGCCTGACGCCTTGGATATCCACATCACCCTGCACGGCCGCCGCGATTTGAACGGCCAGATTTACGCTCAACTGCGCGCCGGTATCATCGAAGGACGGCTCGCCGCTCACGCGCGTTTGCCGTCCACGCGCGATCTCGCCGCGCAGCTCGGCGTGTCGCGCAAGACCACGCTCGATGTCTTCGAGCGGCTCATCGCGGAAGGCTTCCTGCGCACCCGCGCCGGCGACGGCACTTTCGTCGCGGACGGGCTCGCGCGGCTGCCGTCCGCGCGGCCCGAACCGGCATCGGCCAACGCCCGTGCAACCGGCATCTGGCGCAAGATGCCCGAGCGCCTGACCATGCCGATGCCGCCGCGCCATGAAACGCTCGACTGCGATTTCAAAGGCGGCGTGACCGACAAGACGATCTTTCCCTACGATGCGTGGCGCCGCTGCCTCAATCACGCGCTGCGCACGCAGGCGCGCGCGGACGGCGGCATGGCGGGCTATCGCGATCCGGGCGGCGAACAGGAACTGCGGCTCGGCATCGCGCGTTATCTCGCGTACAGCCGGGCCGTCGTGTGCAACTGGCAGGACGTGCTCGTGACGCAGGGCGCGCAGCAGGCGCTCGATCTGCTTGCGCGCGTCGTGATTCAGCCAGGCGATGTCGTCGCGGTCGAGGAGCCGGGCTATCCGCCCGCGCGGGCGCTGTTCGCGGCGCTCGGCGCGCGCATCGCACTGGTGCCGGTCGATGGCGAGGGCATCGTCGTGAAGAAGTTGCCGCGCAACACGCGGCTCGTCTACGTGACGCCTTCGCATCAGTTTCCGCTCGGCATGCCGATGAGCCTCGACCGGCGCGTCGAATTGCTCGAATGGGCGGGCAAGCGCGGCGCGGTGATTGTCGAGGACGACTACGACGGCGAGTTCCGCTTCGAAGGACGGCCGGTGGAGTCGCTCAAGAGCCTCGATCGCGCGGGACTCGTCGCGTATGTCGGCACGTTCTCGAAGACGCTCTTTCCCGATTTGCGGCTGGGTTACGTGGTGCCGCCCGCGACGCTGTCGGAGCCGCTCTGGACGGCCAAACAGGTCTGCGACTGGCACAGCTGCATGCTCACGCAGACGGCGCTCGGCGCCTTCATGCTCGACGGCGAATACGCGAAGCATCTCAGGCGCATGCACAAGACCTATGCCGAGCGCCGCGCGGCGTTGCTGGCGCGCCTGACCGGCGATCTCGCGCCGTGGTTCGAACCGATGCCCGCGACGGCCGGCATCCACCTGGTCGCGCGGCTCGATGCGTCGCTGCGTGAGGAAGAGGTCGTGGCGGCGGCGCGCACGGTGTCGGTCGGCATCTACGGCATTCGCGGCTTTCATGCGGGGCCGCCCGCGCATCAGGGCGTGTTGCTCGGCTATGGCGGCACGAGCATCGACGCCATCGAACGCGGCATGACGCGGCTCGCCGCGCTCATGCCGACGCTCATCCGCTAGACGCGGCGCATTACTGATCGCACAGCAACAGCAGTTTTTCCTGCGCCGTGCAGCTCGCCTTCTTCACCTTCTGCGCGGCCGCTTCCTGCTGACGCGCCGACACTTGCCGCGTCGGATTCTGCGATTGCTCCGCGGCCGCCGTGCGTTGCGCGATGCATGCGCGCAAGTGCTTTTCCATCGGCGGATAGTATTTCCAGCCGCGCGTGAGCGGCGGCAGTTCGAGGTGCACCTGCTTCCACTTCGGATGCCCGTTGGCCTGCAAGGTGTCGAAGTTTGCGCAGAGCGAATCGGCGAACTTCGACAGCGCGCCGACCGTGCCGCGCAGTCCGTAGTCGTAGGTCACGAGGAAGGCTTTCACGGTGAGCGTCGGCGTGTCTTCCTGAATCCAGTTCGGATAGCTCGACGTGCGGATCGTCGCCGGGAAGTAGGTCTGCTTGGCGCGCGCGGTTTCCTGCGCGCTGGCGTCGAGACGCAGCAGCTTGATCTGCTTGAGCAACTCCGGATTCATGTCCTGAAACAGCTTGGCCGGCTGCCCCGCAACGATCACCGCGACATCGATCTTCCCGACGATCAGCCGCGCGAGCGAATCTTCGTTGTTGAGATGCTGCTCGTTCGTCTCGGCGATCGGCTCGCCGAACATCAGCCGGTACAGCGTTTCCGCCGATTGCGCCGTGCCGCTGCCGATCGGCCCGACGCTGATGTTCTTGCCCTTGATCTCGTGGATGTACTTCATCGGCGAATCCGCGCGCGTGACGAAATAAATCTCCTCGTCGTAGAGCGGCATGATGAGGCGCAGCGGCTTGATGATCTTGCCGGCGTCCGCGTTGCCCGAGGTCGCCATGTCCATGTACGCCTGATACACGTCCGACTGCACCAGCGCGAACTTCACGCCGGGTTCGTAGCGCATGCGCTGCACGTTTTCGGCCGACCCTTTCGACGGCAGCACTTCCAGCTCGATGCCCGCCGGCTCGGCCACGTACTTCGACAGATCCTGACCGATCTGGATATACGTGCCGCGCTCCTGGCCCGTGGTGATCTTGTAGGGAAGCGCATCGGCGGCGAAGGCCGATTGCGCGCCGACGAGCCCGGCGACGGCCATGAGTGCCAGCGCGCCCCGTGCGGCATTGCGCATGTGTTTCGTGATGAACATGATTGACCCTTAGTCGGAGTTGGACGGGTGCTGTGAAACTCGCGCGATGCGTACGCGGCCGTACGCGTCGCGCGCAATCCGGTCATGCCCGGTCACTCACATGCGGCTCGACGCGGTCTCGCGTGACGTGTGTGTTTGCCGTGCGTCGTTGTTGTCTCTGTATCGTTTTTCTGATGGCGCCTGCGTCTTATTGCGACGGCTTCGGCGCTGATTCGCTGCCGCTCCAGCCGTATTGCTTGATGGCGCGTTCGAGTTCTTCTGTCTTGTCGGAGTCGAGATGCGCTCCCGCCGGCATGCTGCCGAATTGCGCCGACGGCGACGCTCCCGTGCCCGCCGATGAAGGCGCGGCGCGTGTCGATACGTTCGCTTGCGTCGCGGGCGGGCTGATCGTCGTCGCGACGCGGGGCGTGGCGGTTGTCTGCGTCGCGACCGGCTGCGCGCTGGCGGCGGGCGGACGCGGCACGGCGGCCTGCGGATTCGCGATGATCGGCGGCTGCGCGGCACCCTGATTTGTCGATTGCGTCGATTGCGTCGATTGCGGCGGACGCGGCACAGTCGAGCGCGCGGCAGGCGCCGCAGTTTGCGGCGGGTCTTCGCCGAGGTAATACGGCGCGCGCTGGCCGTTGGTCCGGGCGGCGGGCGCGGCAGGTTGCGCGGGCTCGTCGCCGATATATTGCGGCGCGCGCAGATTCGCCGGGCGCGTGGTGGCCGTCGCGGCCGGCTGCGTTTCTTCCTCGCCGATGTAGTGCGGTTGCGGCGTGCGCGTCGCGGTGGCTTGCGCGGGCGTGGTCTTGGCCGATGGCTGCGTCTGCGCTTGCGATGACGACGGCGACGCAGACGGCGCGGCGCGTGGCGTCGTCGTTGTTGTCGCGGCGGCGGTGGGCGCGGCCGGTGGCACGACCGTCGTCGCGGTGATTGCGTTGGTCGCGGCCTGTGCGCGTGCGATCTTCTCCGCACGCGCTTCGCTGGCGGCTTCGGCGCGCGCTTCCTCGGCGGCCTGACGCGCGGCGGCACTGCGCGACGTGCGCTTCTCGGTGAGCGGTTTCTGCGCGACTGCGCTCTGCTTCGCGGGCGGCGTCGCCGTGGCAACGTTTGCCTGCGCGGGAGCGGCGGGCGCCGGGGCGACGGTGTTGGAAGGCGCAGGGGCGGCCGTGGCTGCCGTCGCGGGCGCGGTCGACGGAACCTTCTTCGCCAGCGCCGCCGATGCCGTCGGTGCGAGCCAGCCCGCGTGCGAGATCACGCGTTCGAGCATCGCCTGCGATTCGACGTTGCTGCCGTCGAGCGCGAGCGCTTCACCGGCGTTCTGCTGCACACACGCCCAAGCGGACGTCCGCTCGCAGGCGCGCGCGAGCTGCAGCGCGGCGTCGCGCTGTAGTTCACGCTTGACGAGTTCGTCCTTCAGCGGTTCGTATTCCGCGCGCGTCTGCTGCTGGGCGGGAAGCGCCTTGAGCCGCGCGCGGGCGGCGCCGAGATCGTGCTGATCCAGCGCGACGCGCACGCCGCGCAAGACATCGCCGGGCGCGAGCGTGCGCGTATCGGCCTGGCTGCGCCGGTCGGTGACGGGCGCGGCGGGTGCAGCCGACGTCGAGGGCGCCTCGACCGCGCCGCGCGCGAGCGGGCCCGTTTTCGCATCGATTGCGCCCGAGACGCTGTGATCGTCGGACGACATGCTCTCGCTGTCGGAGTCGCCGAGTTGCAGATAGAACGCGGCGCCGGCGATCAACGCCAGCCCGCATGCGCTCGCGACGATAGTCTTCTTGCGGTTCCAGCCCTCGGAGCCGGGCAGGGCGTCCGGGTCGTGGCTGGAATCGGCATAGGCGTTGCGCGCGTGCGCCTCGGCCCGCCGCGCGCGATATTCCGCCGCTTTTTCCGCAATGCGTTCGCTCGCGCGCTTGGCGTCCCAGCCGGCCCAGCTCGGACGCAGCGAGGGTTCGGAGCGCTCGCCTGTTTCCATCGAAGCATTGGAAGCCGATGCCGATGCCGATGCCGATGCCGATGCCGATGCCGATGCCGCCTGCTCGAACATGCTGTTGCGCGGCGCCGCTTCTTCGGCGTCGCGTTTCGCGCCGAGCGCGGCATTGCGGTCGGCGCCGCAGTTGGGGCAGCTGTCGGCGTTTTTGCGCATCGTGCTGCCGCACCGCTGGCAGACGACGGAAAACATGGATGCGGGAAACGTCAAACGCGTGGTCATGCTGGAGCCCTCGAAGGACATGTGCGTGAGGTTGCCAAATCGCGTGGCGCGAACGCGCGGTGGCTGATCGCGCTACGACACCGGGACCTGCGTCCCGCGGCAGCAATCCTTCGTATTGTTTCGCTGCGTGCAACGCACGCTGGCGGGAAACGACAGTCCAAAATATGGTTCAACCGTTTTCGGACGTCAATTGCCTTTCGCACCTATCAAGGGTCGCCAAATTCAAGCGACTAATCCATTGCATTGCTTCGCCCTGCCTCGTGGCGCGCTCGGAACGCGGACGTCCGGCGCATGGCCCTGATATGGATGTGAAAGCGTCGGATCGGTGCGCGGTACAACCGGATCAGGCGTTGTGCGAAACGCCTCGCTCTCGCTCACTATGTTTCCGCCATTTTGAGACGGCGGCGGCGGTTGTGAACCGCCAATCCTTAGCCGTTTGCAGACAAGGGCACGCCGCTGGCGGATAACCCACTGATGCCAAAGCGATTAGCGCATGTTGCGCGGATGCGGCAGCGGTGTAAACACGGATAGGCCATATCGGCCGTGATACGCGGGAATTTGCTCAGGTATCCGAATCATCGTCCGGAGAGCACATTTTTCCGGCCTGCAAAAACGACACGGGCCGCGACGCGAGATGCGCGTCGCGGCCCGTGTGGCCAGGCTAGGACGTTACTTCGCCAGTTGCAGCGTGCCGTCGATACGACGGTTCAGGCCGAGCGGATTGTCGGTCTTGAGCGCGTCGGGCAGGAGCGCGTCAGGCAGATCCTGATAGCTCACCGGACGCAGGAAGCGGTTGATCGCCAGGCTGCCGACCGAAGTCGAGCGGCCGTCCGCCGTCGACGGATACGGGCCGCCGTGCACCATCGCGTGTCCGACTTCGACGCCCGTGCCGAAACCGTTCACCAGAATCCGGCCGGTGCGGCGTTCGAGCGCGGGCAGGAAGTTGCGCGCGTCGGCGTAATCGGCTTCGTCGATATGCAGCGCCGACGTCAGCTGGCCTTCGAGCGATTCGATCAGATCGCGCATGGACGCGAGATCCGGGCAGCGCACGACCAGCGACGACGCGCCGAAGATTTCTTCCTGCAGCTCATGGCTCTTGCGGAACGCGTCGGCGGTGGTGACGAACAGCGCCGACTGGCCCTGGTTCTCGCCCTTGGCCTCGACGCCGCGCGCGGCGGTCGCCACGTCGGCGTGTTCGGCTGCGCGCGTCACGGCGCCCTGATACGTCTTGCAGATGCCCGGCGTGAGCATCGTCTGCGCGGCCGTTTCCTTGAGCGCCGCCGCTGCTGCCGCGATGAACGCGTCGAGTTCGGGACCGTCGACGGCAAGCAGCAAGCCCGGATTCGTACAGAACTGGCCCGCGCCGAGCACGAGCGACTGCACGAACGCCTTCGCGATGCCTTCGCCGCGGTTCTTCAATGCATTCGGGAACAGCACGACCGGGTTGATGCTGCTCATTTCCGCGTAGACCGGAATCGGTTCGGCGCGGGCCGCGGCGAGCTTCATCAGCGCCGTGCCGCCGCCGCGCGAACCGGTGAAGCCGGCCGCCTTGATGCGGTTGTCCTTGACGAGTCCCTGGCCCACGTCGCGGCCGCTGTCAAACAGCAGCGAGAACGTGCCTTCGGGCATGCCGCAATCCTTCACCGCCTTCTGCACCGCGCGGCCGACGAGTTCCGCCGTGCCCGGATGCGCCGAGTGCGCCTTGACGATCACCGGGCAGCCCGCTGCGAGCGCGGACGCCGTGTCGCCGCCCGCCACCGAGAACGCCAGCGGGAAGTTGCTCGCGCCGAACACGGCGACCGGACCGACGCCGACATGGCGCAGACGCAGATCGACGCGCGGCAGCGGCTTGCGCTCGGGCTGCGCCGGATCGATGCGCACGCCGAGGAAGTCGCCGTTGCGGACCACGTCCGCGAACATGCGCAGCTGGCCGACCGTGCGGCCGCGCTCGCCTTCGAGTCGCGGGCGGGGCAGGCCGCTTTCGATCATGCAACGCTCGATCAGGTCGTCGCCGATATCGAGGATATTTTGCGCGATGGCTTCGAGGAACTTCGCGCGCGCTTCAGGCGCCGTTTCGCGATAGACGTCGAAGGCGGCCCACGCGAGTGCGCACGCGCGGTCGAGATCGGCGAGCGTCGCGCCGCCGAACGCCGGTTCGATGGCCGCGCCGGTCGATGCGTTGACGGCCTTGATTGCGCCGTTCGAACCGAAGACCGATTCCTGACCGATGAGCAGATTGCCTGTGAGTTGCATGGTGTCTCGTCCTTACTGGAAATGATTCGTGGCGGTCAGTTGTACGATGACTTCGCCTTGCGCCCGACTATACGGTGTAGCGAGTGCCACTGTATAGTGAATCCTTTCCATCGCTTGATCGCTTTTTGGAATCACCCCGGGTTTTGCCGCATGAAGAATACGCTCGATGTCCTGATGTCGCGGCTGCGCATGAAGCAGTTGCAACTGCTGATCGCGCTCGACGATCACAAATCGTTACACAAGGCTTCCAGCGCAATGGCGATGACGCAATCCGCCGCGAGCAAGGCGCTCGCCGAACTGGAATCGATGCTGGAGGCGCCGCTGTTCGAGCGCGCGAAAACCGGGCTGATCCCGAATCCGTTCGGCCGCTGCGTGGTGCGCTACGCGCGCGTGCTCGCGGCCGATCTGAGCGCGTTATGTCAGGAGGTTGCGCAGATTCGCGCGGGCACGGGCGGGCGGCTCACGGTGGGCACGATCATGGGCGCGGTGCCGGACATCGTCGCGCCGATGATCAACGAGATGCACGCGCGGCACCCGGATCTCGCCATCGAAATTGTCGAGGACACGAGCGCGCGCATGCTGCCGATGCTCGACGACGGCCGCGTCGATCTCGTCGTCGGCCGGTCGAGCGTGTCGGATCAGCCGTCGAAATATCACTATCAGCCGTTGACGGACGAGCCGCTGTGCATCGTCGTCGGACACGATCACGAGCGCACGGGCGCGCGCGAAGTCGGTTTCGCGGATCTCGCCCATTACCGCTGGGTCACGTATCCGAGCTATCTGCCGATGAGCGCGCTGCTCGAACGCGAACTCGATCTGGCCGGCCTGCCGATGCCCTCCAACCCGATTTCCACGGCATCGCCGCTCATGACGGTGACGCTCTTGCAGCAAAGCGCGGAACTCGTGTCGATTCTGCCGGCGAGCGTCGCGAAGGTGTTCGAGCGTCACGGCATGCTGCGCATCCTGCCGGTGCGCATGAAGTCGAAGTCGCAGACCTTCGGCATCGTCACGCGCAAGGGCGGCGAGCTTTCGCCGGCGGCGCGCCAGTTCGCGCAGATGCTGCGCGAACAGAGCCGCCCGCATTGAGCTTTAGCGCGTCGCGACGATGAACAGGCGCGGGAAGGGCAGCAGCACCGTACCGTCGGCGAGCACGGTGTACGCCGTCGTAAGCCCGGCGCGGTAGCGGTCGAGAAAGGCGCTCGCCTCGCTCTCGTCGAGTTTCGCGAGGAAGGGCCGCAGGGCGCTGCCCTTGAACCATTCGATGATCGCATCGACGCCGCCGTCCAGCGGATGATGGTACGTCGTGCGCCATACGTCGACGCGCGCGCACTGCGGCTTGAGCTGCTCGTAGTACCACTCCGCACGATAGCGCGCGGTGCGCTCGACGCCCTTCAGCTTGTCGCGCCACGGACCGTCGGCGGCGGCCTCGCGCATCAGGCGGTGCGCGGGCTCGTCGAGGTTGTCGGGCATTTGCACGGCGAGGCGGCCGCCCGGCGCGAGCTTCGCGACGAGCGCCGGAAACAGCGTCTCGTGATCGGGCACCCACTGCAGCGCCGCGTTCGCGAGAATCAGGTCATAGGGGCCGGGCGCGTTCCACGCGGAAATGTCGGCGAGCGCGAAATCGACGTGCGGCAGGCGTTTCTTCGCGGCGTCGATCATGTCGCGCGAATTGTCGACGCCCGTTACGCGCGCATCCGGCGCGTAGTCGAGAAGCGTTTCGGTCGAGTTGCCGGGACCGCATCCGAGATCGATCGCCGTGCGCGCGGTCGCGGCCTGCGCCGCGTTCAGCAGATCACGGACCGGGCGCGTGCGCTCTTCTTCGAACAGTGTGTATTGCCGTGCTTGCCAGTCGGCCGATTGTGTCGTCATGTCGGGCTTCCTTCGATGTTTCGTGAGTCTTCGTGATTGGGACAGCGGCGATTCTGAGCCGCCGCGCCAACGGCGTAAAATGAATTTATGCTGCCAATTATTAGATTTTATTGATGAAAATCGACACGCTGGGCGTGCAGGCCTTCGTCGCCATCGCCGATCAGGGAAGCTTCAAGGGCGCGGCCGAGCGCCTGCACATCACGCAGACGGCGATCACTCAGCGCCTCCAGAAGCTCGAAGACTTTCTCGGCGTGCCGCTCATCGAGCGCACCACGCGCTCCATGAATCTCACCGAGACGGGCCGCACTTTTCTGCCGCAGGCGCGGCGTCTGCTCGCCGAATTGTCGGCGGCGCTGGTCGAGATTCGCGAGACCGGCATGGCGCAACGCGGCGACGTGTCGATCGCCTGTGTGCCGACGGTCGGCGTGCAATATCTGCCGCGCGTCCTGCAAGCGTATTCCGCGCGCTATCCGCACAACCGCATCCGCATTCTCGATCACGCGTCGTCGGCGGTCGCGCACGCGGTGCTGCATCGGGAAGTGGAGTTCGGCATCAAGATCGCGGGCGAGCATCATCCGGAATTGCAGACGGCGCCACTCGTCGAGGATAGCTACGTGCTCGTCTGCCATCGCGATCATCCGCTCGCGCGACGCAGGCGCATTGCGTGGCGCGCGCTGTCGGACTACCCGCTGATCCTGGCGGGCGACGTGAGCGGCAACCGCTCGCTGATCGACGCCGCGCTGGAAGGCAGCGGCATCGAGCTGCATTCGTTCTATGAGGTGCAGCGCAGTTCGACGGCGCTCGGGCTTGTCGCGCAGGGCGTCGGCGCGGCGGTCGTGCCGGGGCTTGCGATCCAGAAGGACGCGTATCCGTCGGTGCGCGCAATCGAGTTGATCGAGCCTGCAATCACGCGTGCACTCGTGCTCGTGACGCGCAGGACGGCATCGCTTTCGCCCGCGGCTCAGGCGCTCTACGACATGCTGCTCGGGCAAGCCGCGAGCGAGCGCGCCGCGCAACCGCGCGGGCGCTGAGCGCACACGGCGACATCTGAAGCGAATACTGAATCAAGCGCGCGGCGCGTCCGGCTAAGTATCTGAAAGCCCAAGAGAAAACTCGGGTTTTAGTTTTACGCGCGAGCATCGGCCTATACTGGCGGAGCATTCGTGGGCGGCTCCGAAACGTCACGAGGAAATGCTTTCGACTGCATATCATGTTCACCATGCGCGCCGTCCGGCGCCTGAAGCGGGGATTCGCAGATGAGCGACACGTCAGTCGGCGGCTCGAACGGTCTTGCGGCCGCGCTGCGCGAGCAGCAGCAGGCACTGACCGAGCAATGGATGAAACTCGTGTTCGGCGACCAGGAAGTCGAGCATTCGGATCAGCTCACTTACCGTCAGCTTGCGGACCATCTGCCGGGCATTTTCGAGGAAATCTGCGTCGTGCTGGAATCGCACAATATGCGCGATCAGGAAGGCGCGATCGAACGCAATGCGCGGCAGCACGGGCAGTGGCGCTGGAAGCAGGGTTATCGCATTGACGAACTGGTGCGCGAACTCGACCTGTTTCGTCAGGTGCTGCTTATGGCCATCGGCGACTACGCAGGCGCACACCCCGATTTCACGCGCGCGGACGAAGAACACGCGCGGCTCATGACGGATGAAGTGGTGAGCTTCGTCACGCTTGCGTCGATCCGCGAGGCGGTCGGCGAGCGCGACCGCAAGATCGACGAATACACCGGCATGCTCGAGCGCGCGAATTACGAGCTCACGCTGAGGCAAAAACTCATCAGCGATCTGTACGAAACGCGCATGCAGATCACGCGGCGCGTCGCGCACGACCTGCGTAACTTCCTGAACGTGTTCTCGACGGCGCTGCAGCTCGCCTCGCGTTCGCCCGCCAAGCGCGACACGGCGCTCGGCCTGGCCAACCGGCAGGTCGCCGACATGGCCACGCTCGTCGACGAAATCGTCGAATACTCGAAAGTGCTCGGCGACGATTCGGTGCTCACCGTCGAGGCGTTCGATCTCGTCGGCCTCTTCGACGAACTCATGCAGTCGTGCCGGCTGGCCACCGAGGCAAAAGGGCTGAAACTCGTCGGCCAGCTCGATCCGTCGCTCGGCTCCGTGGCGTCGAACCGGCTGAAGGTGAAGCAGGTCGCGCTGAATCTGCTGTCGAACGCGATCAAGTACACGTCGTCGGGAGAAATTCTGTTGTCGATCACAGCCGTTGAAGGCGAGCGCTGGAAGCTGCTCGTGGCCGACACGGGCACTGGTATCGGCGTGGCGGATCAGGAGCGCGTGTTCGAGGAATTCGAACGCGCGGCCGACGACGATATCCCCGGCGCGGGACTCGGGCTCGCGATCGTCAAGGAACTGTCGCGCGCGCTCGAAGGCGACCTGCGCTTCGAGTCGGCGAAAGGGCGCGGCAGCGTGTTCGAGATCACTTTTCCGATGGTGCTCGTGCCGAAAGACAGCGCCCCGCCGCGCTGAAAACGAAAAAGGCGAACGGGTCGCCCCGTTCGCCTCCGGTCACCATGACGCCGCGCTAGTCGCTCACGCCGTCACTTCTTCTTCGACCACTGCTTCATCTTCCACCGACGCACGGATCAGGTGGTCGAACGCGGAGAGCGACGCCTTCGCGCCTTCGCCGACCGCGATCACGATCTGCTTGTACGGCACGGTCGTCACGTCGCCCGCGGCGAATACGCCGGGCAACGAGGTCGCGCCCTTCGCATCGACGACGATCTCGCCGTGCTTCGACAACTCCACCGTGCCCTTGAGCCATTCGGTGTTCGGCACGAGGCCGATCTGCACGAACACGCCTTCCAGTGCCACGCGATGGCTCGCGCCCGTCGCGCGGTCCGTGTAGGTGAGGCCGTCGACCTTCTTGCCGTCGCCGGAAATTTCGGTGGTCTGCGCGTTCGTGACGATCGTCACGTTCGGCATGCTCTTCAGCTTCTTCTGCAGCACTGCGTCGGCGCGCAACTCGGTGCCGAATTCGATCAGCGTGACCGCCGAGACGATGCCGGCGAGATCGATGGCGGCTTCCACGCCCGAATTGCCGCCGCCGATGACCGCGACGCGCTTGCCCTTGAACAGCGGGCCGTCGCAGTGCGGGCAATACGCAACGCCGCGGCCGCGATACTCACGCTCGCCCGGCACGTTGATTTCGCGCCAGCGCGCGCCGGTCGAGAGAATCACGGTCTTCGCCTTCAGCACCGCGCCGTTCGCGAGATGAATCTCGTTTACGCGTCCCGGCACGAGCTTGTCGGCGCGCTGCACGTCCATTACGTCGACTTCATAGCTCTTGACGTGCTGCTCCAGCGCGGTCGCGAACTTCGGTCCTTCGGTTTCCTGCACGGAGACGAAGTTTTCGATCGCCATCGTGTCGAGCACCTGGCCGCCGAAGCGTTCCGCGACGACGCCGGTCGCAATGCCCTTGCGCGCCGCGTAGATCGCCGCTGCCGCGCCCGCCGGTCCGCCGCCGACGATCAGCACGTCGAACACCGGCTTGTTTTCCAGTTCCTTCGCGGCGCGCTCGGCCGAACCCGAATCGAGCTTCGCCAGAATTTCTTTCACGCCGCTGCGGCCCGAGCCGAATGCTGCGCCGTTGAGGAACATCGTCGGCACGGCCATCACTTCGCGCGCTTCGACTTCCGCCTGAAACAGCGCGCCGTCGATCGCAACGTGTTTGATGCGCGGATTGATGATCGCCATCACGTTGAGCGCCTGCACGACTTCCGGGCAGTTCTGGCACGACAGCGAGAAATACGTCTCGAAGGCGTAGTCGCCGTCGAGATTACGGATTTGTTCGATGGTGGCGTCGTCGAGCTTGATCGGATGGCCGCCGGTCTGCAGCAGCGCCAGCACGAGCGACGTGAATTCGTGGCCCATCGGAATGCCGGCGAAATGGATGCCCGCGGGCTTGCCCGGCTCGCCGATGGTGAACGACGGACGGCGCGCGGCAGCGTCCTCTTTCTCGACGACGCTGATCCGCGTGGACAGCGAGGCGATTTCGTCGAGCAGGCTTTTCAGCTCGCGCGACTTGTCGCCGTCGTCGAGGAAGGCGACGAGTTCGATCGGCCGGGTGACCTTTTCCAGATAGGCTTTTAACTGATTCTTGAGGTTGGCGTCGAGCATGGCGATGTCCGTTCCGTGACTT
The DNA here is from genome assembly GCF_000402035.1 of Caballeronia insecticola. Lineage (GTDB taxonomy): Bacteria > Pseudomonadota > Gammaproteobacteria > Burkholderiales > Burkholderiaceae > Caballeronia > Caballeronia insecticola. The sequence continues at coordinate 1,008,083 of NC_021294.1, read as the reverse complement.
GGGTATTGCAAACGCGCTTCGCCGCGACGCTGCGAAATTCGCAGCGCCGGACGAACGCGTTTTCAGGGGGTGAGCCGGCCGCAGACGCGCGGCGGGCTCCAGACGACTCGTGAGAACCGAGTCTTAGATCTTGCCGATCAGGTCGAGCGACGGGGTCAGCGTTTCAGCGCCCGGCGTCCACTTGGCGGGGCACACTTGACCCGGGTTCTTGGCGATGTATTGCGCTGCCTGAACCTTGCGGAGCAGTTCGCCCGCGTCACGGCCGATGCCGTTGTCGTGGATTTCGCACAGCTTGATCTGGCCTTCCGGATTGATCACGAACGTGCCGCGCAGCGCCAGGCCTTCTTCCTCGATCAGCACGTCGAACGCGCGCGAGATAGCCAGCGTCGGATCGGCGATCATCGGGTACTTGATCTTGCTGATGGTGTCCGACGTGTCGTGCCATGCCTTGTGCGTGAAGTGCGTGTCGGTCGACACCGAGTAGATTTCCACGCCAAGCTTCTTGAATTCTTCGTAGCGGTCAGCCAGGTCGCCCAATTCGGTCGGGCACACGAACGTGAAGTCGGCCGGATAGAACACGAACACCGACCACTTGCCCTTCAGGCTCTCATCGGTGACGGTCTGGAACTCGCCATTGTGGTAGGCGGTTGCTTTGAACGGCTGGACTTGACTGTTGATGATGGGCATTACCAGATTCCTCTTTGGAGTGGTGTTGAAGAAGTAAGTGAACTATACAGGAAAACTATCGTAGACGCGAAGTGGATTGATTTTATTGTTAAGATAGGCCGAGACTATTGGCTCGATATTTTTCGCGTTCGCGCCCGATTTTGCGGCCATTTTCCGGATAGGCATCGCGCTTGCGCGCCGTGTTCTCCGGGTTCATTTAAACATTTGAATGTTTTCAGTGGCATTTCAAGGAGGCAATATGAAAATCGGAATAATCGGAGCCGGCAATATTGGGTCGGTGCTGGCCTTGCGGTTTGGCGAAAACGGCCATGAAGTGCGCATCGCCAATTCGCGTGGGCCGGCGTCGCTGGCCGAGGTCGCACAATCGACCGGCGCTACGGCCGTGGAAGCGGCGGAGGCGGTGGAAGGCGCGGATGTCGTCGTCGTGACGATTCCGGAGGCCAAGGTGCCCAATCTGGCGAAAGACCTGTTCGCGGACGTGCCGGCCAGTGTGGTGGTCATCGACACCGGCAACTACTATCCGCGGCAGCGCGACGGGCGCATCGACGGCATCGAGGCGGGCGCGACCGAAAGCCGCTGGGTCGAGCAGCAGATCGGCCGGCCGGTGATCAAGGCGTTCAACAACATCTACGCCGAGCATTTGCGCAATTTCGGCAAGCCTGCGGGCACGCCGGGACGTATCGCGCTGCCGGTCGCGGGCGACGATGCGAAGGCGAAAGCGGTCGTGATGAAGCTCGTCGATGAAATCGGCTTCGATCCCGTCGATGCAGGCGCTATCGACGATTCCTGGCGTCAGCAACCGGCGACGCCCGTCTACACCGCCGATCTCGACGCCGCCGGCGTGCGCGCGGCGCTGCAGAAGGCCGATCCGGCGCGCAAACCCGAATGGCGCGCGACCGACCGCAGCCCGGGCAACTTCGAGCAACCGGCCTGAGACGCGCACGAAGCTTGAATTAAGCGGAACACCTATACGGGAAAGCGCAGGAAGCGGCGTGCGCCGTGCGACAATCTGCAAACTTTCCCGATGGGCTTTAACATGGCGGGCCGGGCTGGCGCGATCGGGCGTGATCGATTGCCGCGCCATCCGCCGTCGTGGACTCGCTGATTGACTATGAAAACCGCTTCTCCCTCGCAGGACGTGCAGCCCCCGCAACACCGCTTCGGCGAATGCGACGAGTGCGCCGACGTCGAACTCGTGGCGACCGCCACCATTCCGACCCGCTACGGCACCTTCGGGTCCTACGTGTATCGCGTGAAGCATACGGCGGTCGAACACATTGCCTTCGTGATGGGCGACGTCAGCAACGGCGAATCGGTGCTGACGCGTCTGCACTCCGAATGCGTGACCGGCGACGTCTTCGGTTCCTATCGTTGCGACTGCGGCGAGCAGCTCGATCTGGCGCTGCGCTACATCGCCGCCGAAGACCGCGGCATCCTCCTGTATCTGCGCGGACATGAAGGGCGCGGCATCGGGCTCGCGAACAAGATTCGCGCGTACGCGCTGCAAGAGCAGGGGCTCGATACCGTCGATGCGAACCTGCATCTCGGCCTTCCCGACGACGCCCGCGAATACGACTCCGCCGCCGCCATTCTGCGCGCGATGAACGTGAAGTCCGTGCGCCTGATGAGCAACAATCCGTCGAAGTTCGACACGCTGCTCAAGCACGACATTCCGGTATGCGAGCGCGTCGCGCTGGCCATTCCGATGCGCGAGGAAAACGAGCGCTATATCAAGACCAAACAGGCGCGCTTCGGTCACTATTTCGAAGAGAACGAATAAGCGTCGCCGTGTTGGACACGACGCGACTACTGCGCGTCGTGAAAGATCACCCCGAGCATATGGCGCCGTCCCGAACGCAGACGGCTCACGCCATGCCGCATATTCACGCGATACGGCCCGCGCGTGCCCTGCACCGGCCGATGATGCACCGCGAAGAACACTGCATCGCCTTGCGCCAGCGGCACGGCTTCCACGCGCGACTGCATCCGCGGACGCTGTTCCGTCATCACGAACTCGCCGCCCGTGAAATCCCGGCCGGGCGCTGAAAGCAAAATTGCCATCTGGATTGGGAAGACGTGTTCGCCGTACAGGTCCTGATGCAGGCAGTTAAAGTCGCCGGGCACGTAGCGCAGCATCAGCGGCGTCGGGCGCGTCTGTCCCGCGCGATGACATCGCTCGATAAACGCCGCATGCTCGCGCGGATAACGCGTCTCGATGCCCGTCACGTCGTTCCAGCGATTGGCGATCGGCGCGAGATGCGGGTACGCGGCGCGCCGCACATCGGCGATCGGATCGGGCAGCGGATACGCGAAGTATTTGTACTCGCCGCGACCAAAACCGTGCCGCTCCATCACGACGCGGCTGCGAAAAATCCCGTCGCGATCGTAAAGGGCGGCAAGCGCCTCGCATTCGTCGCGCAATAGAAGCGCGGGCGCGGTGGCGCTGCCGTAGCTGTCGAGTTGCGCTTCGATATCGGGCCAGTCGAGCGCGTCGATGCGCTCGTCGAGCGAAACGGCGGCCTGTGCAAGTACTGTCATCGTATTTTTCTCCGGAAGTGCCTATTTTGATGGCAGTGTGCGCCGCTCGCACTCCGGCTCTTGCTGCGTAATTCGCTCGACGCCGTATCAGTGCGCCATCGCCACTTCGGTGATGCGCTTCTGCAATGCCTGCTTGCGCGCTTCGATCTTGCGGCCGAGCGTCATCAGATCGATGCTGGTCTTGCGCACTTCGGGAAACAGCGTCGTTTCCTCTTCCTCGACGTGATGCGTCACAGTTTCCTTGAGCACTTTGAAGGTCGCGTCGAAGCCCGTGTCGCCGGCCTTCAGATCGGCGAATTTTTCGATTAGCGTCTTGACCAGAAAATGCTCGACATAGGCTTCGTCGACGTCGATCACTTTCGTATTGCCGAGCGCGGCATGAGCGGCCGGATAGAGCATTTCCTCCTCGACGATCGCGTGAATCGAAAGCAGTTCGCACGCGCGCTGCACGAGCGTGGTCTTGCGTTCGATATCGTCGTGCGGCGCACGTTCGAACGCGTCGAAAAGCTGCTCGACGGCGCGGTGATCGGCTTCGAGCATATCGAGCGCATCGGGTTGTCGCGGGGATTGAGCGATAGACATGTGGGTTCTCCAATAAGGGCTCTGCGGCCCGTTAGGGACAATCTTCCCGTGAGGGTGCCGAAGATGAGCAAGACGAGTGCCCGCGATTGCTCAGTTAACGGCAGCCGCCCGCACGTCTAAACGATGGTGTTCCCCGAGTCCGAGTCGCGCAGTCGCTGCACCTTGACCTGCCACCACGCGGGCAACAGGCGGCGCACGTCGGCGCGCGTGAAGCGGTCGTCGATCAGATAGAGCACGCCGCGGTCGCCCGGTCCGCGAATCACGCGCCCGGCCGCCTGCACGACCTTCTGCAAGCCGGGGAACAGATACGCATATGCGTAGCCCTCGCCGAACGCGTCGTGCATGCGCGCTTTCATCTGCTGATTGACGGGGTTCAGTTGCGGCAGGCCGAGCGTGGCGACGAACGCGCCGATCAGCCGCGTGCCGGGCAGATCGATCGCTTCGCCGAACGCGCCGCCCAGCACCGCAAAGCCGACGCCGCGTCCGTCCGGTGCGAAGCGCGCGAGGAATTCGCGTTGCGCCGGCTCGCTCATCGCGCGCGATTGCTGCCAGCACGGAATCGACGGATGGCGCGCCGCGAGCGCCGCCGCGACCTGCGCGAGATACTCGAAGCTGCTAAAAAAGCTCAGATAGTTACCCTCGTCGCGATGAAACTGCGCGGCGATCAGATCGGCGATGCGTTCCACCGAACGTTCGCGGTCGCGATACCGCGTGGAGATGTCGGCGATGGCGCGCACATCGAGTTGCTCGGCGTTGAAGGGCGATTCGACATCGATGCGCACGCTCGACGCCGGCAGCCCAAGCGTATCGGCGTAAAAGTGCGCGGGCGTGAGCGTCGCGGAAAAGAGCGCGACGCTGTGGGCGCGCGCGAAACGCGGCGCGAGATGCGGCGCCGGAATCACGTTGCGCAGGCACAGCGTGGCTTTACGCTGCTTTGCGCCCGCACTCGCGCCCGCACCGATGCGGCCGAGCGTGATGTCGAAGATCGAATGCGGGCCGAAGCGCTCCGCGATGCGCGTGAAATGCACGGCGTCGAAATAGAAACGCAGGATGTCGGGCGTGAAAAGCTCGGGCTGCTCGCCGAGCATGTCCGTCATCTGCGAGACGGCCTGGCCGAGCGTGGTCAGGAGAGACGCAGGCGGCTCTGCGTGGGCCGCGTATTCGATGCCCGCCGCGTCCTGCTCGCGCGTCGTCTCGCGCAGGCTTCGCGCGATGCGGCCGAGGATCTTTTTCAAGAGCGGCGGCGCGGCGCGGCGCATGGCGTCGAAGGTGGATTGATCGAGCGTCGCGGAATACATGCCGCGCGCGCGTTCGACGAGGTTATGCGCTTCGTCGACGAGCACGGCCACGCGCCAGCGATTCGTCTCCGCGAGCGCGAAGAGCATGGCGCTGGTATCGAAGTAATAGTTGTAGTCGCCGACGATCACATCGGCCCAGCGCGACACTTCCTGGCTCAGATAATACGGACAGACTTCATGCGCCCGCGCGACTTCGGCGATCGACACGCGGTCGAGCTGCGCGCGTTGCAGCGCGGCGGCGCGGGCATCGGACAGACGATCGTAGAAGCCGCGCGCGAGCGGACACGACTCGCCATGACAGGCGCGATCGGGATACTCGCAGGCCTTGTCGCGCGCGACCAGTTCGACAACGCGCAGCGGCTTCACGGCGAGCGTCGTCAGCGCGTCGAGCGCGAGTTGCCGTCCTGCGCTTTTTGCCGTGAGAAAGAAGATTTTGTCGAGCTGCTGGCCGGGCCATGCCTTGAGCAGCGGAAACAGCGTGCCGACCGTCTTGCCGATGCCCGTCGGCGCTTGTGCGGCGAGACATCGTCCCGACAGCGCGGAGCGATACACCGCTTCGGCCAATGCGCGCTGTCCGGGGCGGAAATCCGCGTGAGGAAACGCGAGTGCCGTGAGGGCGGTATCGCGCGCCGCGCCGTGCTGCAATTCCTGACGCGCCCACGCGATGAAACGCTCGCACTGGGCCTCGAAATGCGCGGCGAGCGCGCTCGCTGTGTGCGTTTCGACGAGCACGGTTTCGGTTTGATCGACGATATCGAAATACACGAGCGCGATGTCGATTTCCGCGATGCCGAGTTTGCGGCACATCAGATGCCCGTACACACGCGCCTGAGCCCAGTGCAGATGCCGATGGTTCTGCGGCATCGATTCGAGCTTGCCGCGATGCGTTTTGATTTCTTCGAGACGGTTGAGCGCGGGATCGTAGCCGTCGGCGCGGCCGCGCACGCACAGCGAACCGTATTCCTCGGACAGCGTGATTTCCTTCTGGTAACCCGCCGGCCGCCGCCCGGTGACGGTCACATGGCCCGCGACACCTTCCTGCGCACTCGGCGATGGCGTGAAGCGCAGATCGAGGTCGCCGAGCTTCGCCGTGAACTCGCATAGCGCACGCACGGCGACGGTGTAGGCGGGCGCGGGTACTGTATGCATGTACAGGAGTCTAGCATGGGGGGATGAGACAGATTCGACGTCATACCCACCCACCGCAGTGCCTTCAATGGCGTTCCGCTTTGGGCCACGCACCGCGCGGTTAGATCACCGCAACGAAGCCTTCTACGCGGCCGCCCTCGCACGAATCAAATCGAGCACGGTCACTAAATGGTGTACCTGATCCGCGAGAAAAATCGTTTCGGGCCCGGAAGGGCACATATCGACGAAGGGAGTCTCATACAGACGCGATGCATCCATAACGCCGTTCTGGATCAGTTCTTCCACGATAAGATTGATGAACTCGATCTGGTCCGGCGTAGCAGTCGTGCCGCTGACAAACTCGCCGAACGCTTGCATGGCGGCTTCCCGTTCCAATCCGACGAGCGATCGGATGAATATGCCGAGCCCCTCGCTCTGCTCGGCCGCGGCTCGGATAAGCTCGGGAGACCCGCCCGCTTCAACTAACATTCGCTCGAACTCTTCGAGGTCGGTGACGGTCAGCGGTTGATTTCGACGCAGCCGCTGCAAGGCCAGATGATTTTCGTGTGTCCTCAGAAATGCCCGCGCCTTTTCCTTGAACTTCGCCATGTTGAGTCCCGCCGTAACCTGCGGCAGCGTAACTTCCGCCATTTCGCCGAGCTCGTCCTCGAAATCCGTATAGACGATTTTTCTCTTGACCTTCGGAATGAGCTTGATGAGCGCTCGCAGCCGACGACGCACCGTTTCGAGCATCGGCACGGTGACGTCTTCCCACCATTCGTCGCTTGCAACGGCGCTGATGAGCGCGATCTGTGCCTTGATCGCAGGAATGGCGATTTGCTCTTCGAGTTCGCTCGCGATTCGTTGGATTTTCTCACGTAGTCCGGCGAACCCTGTTCCTGCTTGCAGAATGGCGAGCTGAGCGCGCAAAACCATCAAGTCGAAGCGCTTGGCCTCTACGTCACTGTCGATCAGCGTGGTGGGCAAGTCAGCGACGCGCTCCGACAATTCGTGAAAGTCTTCGGGCGAAAGCGACGTCCACGCGTCGGCGTTGCTGAACTTGTCGACGAATTGACGCTGAGGCCGTACGACGAAGTTATCGACGTTCATCGCCGCAACCTGCGCATGCAGTAACTCGGCTGTCTCCGTGCGCAGTTGACTTTCCGAAAGATGACCGCCATAAGATTGCGGTTCGGGTTGATTCATCTCGTCGTCCGAACGCTGATCGAGCGCATCGATCATGTCCAGTCGCGCCTTGAAGAGTCTTGTGCCAAGCGGCTCGACGGTTGAGCCTTCCGCGAAATCCTGACTCCCGCTGAAGAACTCCAGGTTCTGACAGAAATCGAAGATGAAAAAGCGCCTCTTGTCTTTGCCCGGACCGAATAAGTCCGGGCGCAAGCGCGTACCGCGTCCGACCATCTGCCAGAATTTCGTCTTCGAGCGCACCGCCTTGAAGAAGACGAGATTCACGATCTCCGGTACATCGATGCCGGTATCGAGCATATCGACAGACACCGCGATATGCGGCATCTTTTCGGGCTTCGAGAAGTCGTCGATGATCGATTGAGCGTACATGGTCTTGTACGTCACCATTCGCGCAAAGTGTCCCTTGTACTGCGGGTAGTTGACGTCGAACCGTTTGGCGATGAACTCGGCGTGATCGTTGTTCTTGGCGAAGATGATGGTCTTGCCGAGCAAATCGCCGCCCGCAACCTTTTGCCCCCTGGTCATCAGTACTTCGAGCGCTTTGTCGACCGTATCGATGTTGAAGAGCCATTTGTTCATGGCCTCGCTATCGACTTCAGTCGGCATCGTGCCGTCTTCGTTCCATTCGACCGCGTCCCATTGCTCTTTCTCTTCCTCGGAGAGATCGTCGTAACGAATGCCTTCGCGCTGAAACTTGAGCGGAACGGAAATCGGCTCGGGCGGTACGAGATGCGAATTCGCCACTGCTTCGTCGAGACCGTAAGCGTCGGTGGGCACGCCCTTTTCGAGGTCGAACAGGCTATAGGTGTCCTTGTCGACTTCGTCCTTGGGCGTGGCGGTCAGGCCGACGAGCATCGAGTCGAAATACTTGAAGATGGCGCGATATTTCCGGTACACCGAGCGATGCGCCTCGTCGATGACGACAAGATCGAAATGCCCGACGCCAAAGCGCCGCATGCCGTTGTGGGTTTCGTCGATGAGTCCCATCATCGTCGGGTATGTCGACACGAACACGCGGCCCTCGGCGTGCTTGTCCGTGACGAGATTGACCGGCGACGCATCCGGCAAATGCGTCTTGAACGCGCCCACAGCCTGATTGACGAGCGCGACGCGATCCGCGAGAAACAGAATGCGTTTGGCCCAGTTGCAGCGCATCAGGACATCGGCGAGCGCGATGACCGTGCGCGTTTTGCCCGTGCCTGTCGCCATCACGAGCAACGCTTTGCGCTGGTTCTCGATTTCGAAGGTTTCGCCGATGCGACGGATCGCGCGGATCTGGTAGAAGCGCTCGACGATCTTCGTATCGATTTCCGCGTTGGCCAGCGACTTGCGGCTCGTGCGGCGCTGGATGACGAGTTCGAGTTCAGCCTTTTTGTAGAAGCCTTGCAACGCGCGGCGCGGATAGGACTGGTCATCCCAGATCCAGTTTTCGTAGCCGTTCGAGAGGAAGATGACCGGGCGCTGTCCGTGTTTCTTCTCTAAACAATCTGCATAGAGCTTGGCTTGCTGCTCGCCTTCCAGCGGGCTCCTGGTCGTGCGCTTGGCTTCGATCAAGGCTAACGGCTTGCCGTCGTCGGCCCACAGCACGTAGTCGACGTAGCCGATGCCCTCGATGTTGGGCATGCCGGTGACTTCGACCTCGTGATCCCTTGCCGGGTCGAGCGTCCAGCCGGCTTCCTTCAGCATCAGATCGATGAAAGCGCGACGCGTTTCGGCTTCCGAGTAGTCATGCGTGTCCGGCTGCGCACTGTTGGCCTTCTTCGCGGCTGCGACCTGCTCGCGCAGTGTCTGAAGTTCTTCGTCGAGGGCGATTTTATCGGCGAGCAGATCGGAGAGGCGTTTGTCCTTCGCGTGAAGTTCGTCGTTGAGGCGCTGAATTTGTTCGAGCGTCTTCACGGGCGACGCTGCGGTAACGGCCTTCGGAATCCGGTCGAGCGAGAATGTGAGGCCCGGCTCGGGGCGATTCGTGCGGCCATAGGTGCGGGCGAGCCAATAGCAGAGATGGAACAACTCACGCAGCGAGTTTTTTGCGTCGGGGTCGGCGATTTTCTTCACGCCGTGTACCGCGAGATTACCGAGGTCCTTGATGAAGCGCGCTTTAGTGAAAAGCGCTTCGCCGACGTTTTGACGGAAGGTCGGTTCGTGGATCAGTGCGCTGAGGTTGTCTTGATACGGGAGCTTGAACGCTTTGTCGTGTGTGTAAAGCCATGCGACCGCGATTTCCAGCGCGCGACGGGTGTAGAAACAGGATGCGCGCGGGTCGGTATTTGCGAATGACTCCGCCTTGCTCGCCGCGTCGAAGAGCATGGACCATTCGGGGGGGAGGAAGGCGAAGTTGGACATTTTTTTATCCGGTTTTTATAGGGTGCCGGTGAAGGCGCGGTGTTGGAGGGAGGTGAAGAGGCTGTCTAGGTCCCGCAAGGCCCTCTTGTGAGTATCCTGATTGCGAATCAGTGCGCCAATGCGTTTGGAAAACTCACGTTGCAAGAGCAAGGGTGGCTGTGCAATGGCGATTCCCTGCACTTCGGTAGCATTGATATTGGCCATGCCAATAATGCTCTTGCACATGCCCCTGAGAACATTTTTCGAATACGTTGAATTCAGAAATGCAGAGATATATTCTGGATCGTTGTCCGAGTTCGTGCGAAGGCGAATTAGATATCCCGCATAAGCCATACGCGTGTTTTCTCTAAAGATTCCTGTCTTACCGACTAGATCTCGGCTGTTTGTGCGATTAAAAAGTACGTCGCCAGCCTGAACAAGGTAGCGATCTTGCAAGTTTTCATCCAGATCCATGTACTTTAGATCGGTTAGATCTATCGCGCCTTTTTTTGTAATGTTGTTCATGCGAAGCACAGCAAATTGTCCCTTTTCTGAGGCCTTTTCACTGGTTCCATACGACACGGAACTAAGCAGGTCGCCGATGGTCCGCATAGGCCATCGCTTCGGATTCGTGGCAGGATCACCAAATATATCCAGAAACAGTGACCGTGACAGGCCTTCGAGAATAGCCAAAGCCAAACGTCGCTTGGTGCGCAGCGCATCGGCTTTATCGAGAATCGCGGCGATGCGGCGTTGTTCGGCGAGCGATGGAAGGCTGATGGCAATCCGAGCCACAGTGGCCTTCGACACTTCTTTGAAGGTTGCTCCGTTCCCCAGGCTTTCCAAGAAGACGCGGTTCGCTTTTAACCAGTGAAACAAGAACTTTGAGTCTATTGTGTCCTTCCGGGGAACGAAGCTTTTGAATCCTTGATTTGTAGCCATCGGAACCGTATTGATAGCGACGTGTCCGATAGGAGCCCTGGAACTGAATAGGACAGAATTAACCGGTAGAACTGTAGCCGCGCAGTTTGCCAGGCCTTCATCAGTAAGCTTCCTAGGTGTATCCGAGATCAAGTGGCTGCCGTCGAGGTCGCTCAGATCTTTGGGCGTTGCCCAGCATATATCGCCGCCCCAAAACGCAGCTACTGTCGTGCTAGGCGTTGCGCCCGACACGATTTCGCAACACTCCGACAGGAGAACGCTCTTCCACTTGCTCACTTCAACATCCCCTCAAGCTCCTTCATCCCCGCCTGAATCTCCTCGTTCAGCGCACGCAACTCCGCAAGAATTTGCAAAGGCGGCACGTGCTCGACCGCCTCATGCACCATTTCCTTATACCGATTGATCGACAGGTCATAACCCTGCGCCGCGATATCCGCCTTCGGCACGCAGAAGCTCTGCTCCGTGCGCGCGCGCTCGCGTTCCGTGGTCTCACGCGCATTCCACCGCGCAAGCACATCCGGCAGGTTGTTCTTCTCGTGCTCGGCTTCCGCTAACGACGTCGAAGGCCTAACACCAAGCTTGTCCTCATTCAACAACGGCTGACGCTTGTCATCGAGACTACGTCCATCGGCTCGCATGTCGTAGAACCACACGTGATCCGTACCGCCCGAATTCGTCTTCGTGAAAAGCAGAATCGCGGTGGACACGCCCGCGTATGGCTTAAACACGCCCGAAGGCAAGGAAACGATCGCATCGAGCTTCTGGTCCTCGACGATCATCCGGCGCAACTCCTTATGCGCCTTGCTCGATCCGAACAGCACACCGTCCGGCACGATCACCGCAGCTCGACCGCCTGGCTTGAGCAGCCGCAAGAACAGCGCGAGAAACAGCAGTTCCGTTTTCTTCGTCTTGACGATGCTCAACAGATCCTTCGCCGTGTTCTCATAATCCAGCGAACCTGCAAACGGCGGATTGGCGAGAATCAGCGAAAACTTCTCATCGTCATCCGCGTGGGCCTGTGCGAGCGAATCCCTGTACCGCACATCCGGATTCTCGACACCATGCAACGCCATGTTCATGCTGCCGATTCGCAACATCGTGTTGTCGAAGTCGTAGCCGTGGAACATCCCGTGATGGAAGTGCTCGCGCTCAGCGGCGTCGCGCAGCATTGAAGGGTACTTGTCGCGGAGATATTCGCCCGCTGAAACCAAATATCCACATGTTCCCGACGCTGGGTCGCATATCACGTCCGCCGGCACCGGCGCGGTAAGCTCCACCATCAACTGGATAATATGTCTAGGAGTTCTAAATTGTCCGTTCAAGCCGGCACTGGCAATCTTGCCGAGCATGTATTCGTAGAGATCGCCCTTCGTGTCGCGATCTTCCATCGGGACGTGGTCGAGCATGTCCACGACCTTGGCTAGCAATGCGGGCGTCGGAATGGTGAAGCGCGCGTCGCGCATGTGATGCGCGTAAGTCGAGCCGTCCCCGTTCATGGTGCGCAGAAACGGAAACACGTGCTTGTCGATCAGCGAGAACATGTCCTGCGCGGCGAAGTGCTTGAAGCGTGACCAGCGCATGTCATCGTAGGGCTGTCCGCCGGCATCGCTTCCCTCGGGGAAGATGCGTCGCGTCATCGGCTTCTTCGTGACAGTTGCTTTGCGCTCTTCCAACGTGTGGATGTCATCCAGGCGGCGAAGGAACAGCAAGTAGGTGATTTGCTCCATGACTTCGAGCGGATTCGAAATTCCGCCCGACCAGAAGGCGTTCCAGATGGAATCGATTTGATTGCGAAGGGTGCCAGTGAGCATCTATTTTTAGTTATACGAAATAATTGGGATGAGGCGTGGCGAACGCCAAAGACGGAATTGTTCGCTGAATTTTACTCGAACGATCGTTTGATTTTAACGAACCGTACCGAAGCAACTCAAGCTAGAACCGTCTCCCCCAACTACCCCCGCCCGCGCACCAACTCCCCCAACACCCTCACCGCATCCTCAATCTGCCCCGACCACGGATGTCCAAAGTTCACCCGCACATAGTTCCCATACGCATGCCTCGCGGAGAAGATCGGCCCGGGCGTCACATTGATCCCATGCCCAAGCGCCTCCCGATGCAACTGCATCGCATCGATATGCCCGGCCAGCTTGAGCCATAAAAAATACCCGCCATCCGGCCGCACGAACGACACGTCTTCCGGCAGCCAGCGCGCAATGGCCGCCTCCATCGCGTCACGTTGCGTGAGCAGGGCGCCGCGCAACTTCCGCAGATGCTTGTCGAAGCCGCCGTGCTGAAGAAAATCCGCGATGCCCGCCTGAATCGGGATGCTGGTCGAGATCGTCGTCATCAGCTTGAGGCGGCGCACGTCGTCGGCGAAGCGGCCCGCCGCGACCCAGCCGAGCCGATAACCCGGCGCCAGCGTCTTCGACAGCGACGCGCAATGCATCACGAGCCCCTTCGTATCGAAGGCCTTGGCGGGCGGCGGACGGTCCTGCGCGAAATGCAGTTCGCCATAGACATCGTCTTCGATGAGCGGCACCTCGTGCTTCGCCAGCAACGCGACGAGCGCGCGCTTCTTTTCGATCGACAGCGTCGCGCCCGTCGGATTCTGGAAGTTCGTCATGAACCAGCACGCGCGCACCGGATGCTTGTCGAGGGCTTCGGCGAGTACATCGAGATCGAGACCGTCGCGCGGATCGACGGGAATCTCGATCGCGCGCAAGCCGAGATGTTCGACAGCCTGCAACGCGGCATAGAAGCACGGCGACTCGATCGCGACGACATCGCCCGGCTTCGTCACGGCCATGAGGCTGAGCGTGAGGGCTTCCATTGCGCCGTTCGTGACGATGAGTTCCTCCGCCGGCTGCGCGATGCCCATGCCGATGTAGCGCAGCGCGATCTGCCGACGCAGCGCCTCGTTGCCCGGCGGCATATCGACGACCGTGCTCCATGGATCGAGCATGCGCGTCGCGTGCGCGAGCGACTTCGCGAGACGCTGCAACGGAAACAGCTTCGGCGACGGAAACGCGGAACCGAGCGGCGCGACGTCCGGACGCTTGACCGCATCGAGCACGGAAAAAACGAGGCTACTCACATCGATAGGCGCGGGGTCGGCGAGCGGCGCGGGCGCGGCGGCGGGCGTTTGCGTCGCGAGTGTCGCGAGTGTCGCGAGCATCGCCCCCGGCGCGACGTAATAGCCGGAACGCTCGCGCGCACGAATCAGCCCCCATTCCTCGAGCAGGTAATACGCACGAAAAACTGTCGACTGGCCGACGCCATATTGCGTCGTCAGATGCCGCACCGAAGGCAGGCGCGTGCCGACAGGCAGCCTGCCCGCGCGAATCTCGGCGGCCATCGTGTCGGCAAGAGCTTGGTAGCGCTTCATCGCGTGAGGTGTCTGAAAGACCGCGCACGGCTGCGCGCGGCGCAAAATTGTCTCACACGCCTTTCATCGGAACGGCTGCGGACACAGGGAATATCCGCGCGCCGCCACGCGTTTAATGAGCAAGCGGCTTAATCGTCGCGCGTGATTCCATCGTTCCTTTCGGAGGTATTTCATGAAGCTCGCCAGAATCGCCACAGTCATGCTCGCGTTGTTCGCCGGTCTGCTCGCGGGATGCCAGACCGACGGCGGCACGCAATCGTCGGGCACCACGTCGAGCAGCGGCAGCAGCGGCGGATATTGACCCGCGCCGCTCACAACGCTCAGAACGCTTTTAAAGACGCCACGCCGCTGCCGCCGGGCCTTTCTGCGGCGGCGTTCAGCGCGGCGCTCGATGCGTTCGCGGATGCGCTCGGCCGCGACGCCGTCCTGCCGCCCGATCCCGCCGCCTATCTCGATCCGTTCGCACCCGGCGATGCGCTCGCACACGCGCCGTCGGCCGTCGTGCTGCCGTCGGATGTCGATGGCGTGCGCGCGGCGCTTGCCGTCGCCAATCGTCATCGCGTGCCGCTGTGGACCGTCTCGACCGGCCGCAACTTCGCCTACGGCGGCGCGGCGCCACGCATGCGCGGCGCTGTCGTGCTCGATCTGCGGCGCATGAACCGCATCATCGAGATCGATCAGACGCAAGGTTATGCGCTCGTCGAACCAGGGGTGACCTATTACGACCTGCATCGCGCGCTCGGCACGCCGCGGCGCTTCTGGGTCGATCCGCCCGCAGCGGGCTGGGGCAGCGTGCTCGGCAATACGCTCGAACGCGGCTACGGCACGACGCCCTACGGTGATCACGCGGCGCATCAATGCGGCATGGAAGTGGTGCTTGCCAACGGCGACGTCGTGCGCACCGGCATGGGCGCAATGTCCGCGAGCCGCGAATGGCAAGTGTTCAAGGGCGGCTTCGGGCCGTCGTATGACGGCTTGTTCATGCAGTCGAACTTCGGCGTCGTCACCAAGCTCGGCATCTGGCTGATGCCCGCGCCCGAGGGCTACATGATCTGTCGCTACGCGTTCGCGCGCGAGGACGATCTCGAACGTATCGTCGATACGCTGCGTCCGCTCAGAATGGACGGCACGATTCAGAGCAACGCGGTGATCGAGAGCGCGGTGCGCTGGGCGGCGGGCGTCTCCACGCGCAAGCAATGGTACGACGGCGACGGCGCCATGCCCGATGTCGCCATCGACGCGATGGCGCGCAAGATCGGCATCGGCCGCTGGAACCTGCGCTTCTGCCTGTACGGACCGCCGTCGCTCGTGCGCGCGCGGCGCGATATCGTGCACGCGCGTTTCGCGGACATCGCGGGCGCGACGTTGTTCGAGATGCCGTATCGCGATGCTTCGGTGGAACCGGAAGGCGGCGGCGATCGCGCGCAAGTCGGCATTCCGGGCCTCGAAGCGTTCAACTTGCTCAACTGGCGCGGCGGTTCGGGCGCGCATGTGGATTTCTCGCCGATCTGTCCGCCGCTCGGACGCGATGCCGCGAAGCAAGTCCGCATGGTGCGCGAACGTGCCGCGCAATACGGCTTCGATTACTACGGCGGCTTCACGGTGGGCGAGCGCGCGATGCATCACATCTTCGCGGCGATCTTCGACCGCGACGATCCGCAGCAATCGCGCGATGCCGGCATGCTGATCGACACGCTGATCCGCGATGCGGGCGCGGCAGGTTACGGACAATATCGAACGCATCTGGCGTTCATGGACCTCGCCGCCGCTCAATACGATTTCAACGATCACGCGCTGATGCGGCTCTCGGACACGATCAAGTCCGCGCTCGATCCTAACGGCGTGCTGTCGCCGGGCAAGCAGGGCATCTGGCCGAAGCGTATCGACGGGGAAGGGCGATGAATCTCTCGCGGCGTGCGTTTCTGATCGCGACGGGCGCGGCAGGGCTGTCACGGCCTGCCTTTGGCAAAGCTGCGCTGCCGCAGCGGACGTGGGTCATCGACGAAAATCTGCCGCAGAGCCGCGTGCTGATTGCGCGCGCGCGTTTCGCGGATGCGCGGATCGTTTCCCTGTCCGGCGATGCGGGCTGGCTCTGGTTCGAGCGATTGTCGTTCGAGGCGATATCGATGTCGCAAGGGCTAAGCGGCCTCACGTGCAGCGCCGATGCATTCGTGTTGACGCAACTGGCCGCGGGCATCGGCATGCGCGCGACGCAACATCGGCTGGACGCGTACGCGGTGCTCTGGACGCTTGAACGCTAGAATGACGCGTTTCCCCGCGTTTTCACCGCGTTTCACTATCGCCGCACATGGACGCCAAGCACACTCGCACGATCACCGACTGGCACGCCCACGTCTATTTCGATGTCGAAAGCCGCGACGCCGCCTGGCATCTGCGCATGGTGATCGAGCATCGTTTCGCAGACCTGCTGCAAAGCGGCGCTCTGCGGCTGGGCCGCTTTCACGAACGGCCGGTCGGGCCGCATCCGCTGTGGTCGTTTCAACTAGGGTTCGGCAGCGAACTGCTCGCGCCAATGCTCGAATGGCTGACGCTCAATCACGGCGCGCTCGATGTCTTCATGCACCCGAACACCGGCGACGCATTGCGCGATCATCGCGATTCGGCGGTGTGGATCGGCCGCTCGTATGAGCTGTCGCTCAAGACGCTGGGCGGCTGAAGCGTCGGTTCGACCGGCGCACAAAAAAGGCGGAGCCAGTCCGCCTTTTTCTATACGACACGCGCGACCTTACTTCTTGGTGCTTGCCGTTTTCGGCGACGCAGCGCGCACGGCCGTGGTGCTCGCGACGGTGGCGTCGTTTTGCGCGGCTTCGACCACCTGACGCGCGGCCTTCTTCGCAGCTTCGTACGCCGAGTTGGCGGATTCCGTTGCGGCGTCGATGGCGGTTTTCCACGCGCTCACCACGGCTTCGCTGCCCACCGGCGCGCTGCTCGCGACGCTGTTGACGAACGCCTGCACATTGCGCTGCGATTTCTCGATCTGATCCTGCGCCGCTTCGAGATAGCCGCCGCGCACGCCCGCGACGATCTCATAAACGTTCGTCCAATACGCCTGCACGCGTTGCGCGCTGCTCTGCACGTGCTGGTTCTGAAGCGCGAAGAATTCCTGCGGATCGCGCACCGACAGCGATTTGGCGACGAGCGCCTGATGCTCGTCAAGCGCCGTCCGGGCCGTGCGCACGTTGAGATCGACCAGTTTCTCGAAGCTCGACACAGTTTGTGTGGCGAGACTGAAGGTCGTGTCGACGCCCGCCTTTTGCGAAGCAATTACATTTTCCGGCGCAAGACTGCTCATGCTCGACTCCATTTGAAGTTGCCAATTGAATACACGTTGGATTTGTGCAGTGCAGCGAACGACTTATTTTAGAGGAAGCGCGTGGAGTGTCAATTACGTTTTCCCCGCTTGACTTTAAACCATGCAGCCAAGTCGCCAAAATAACGGTGTGAAGTCAATAAATAAGCAGGCTTATTAAGGCATTAGCAGTTTGATCACACATCACATAATCGTCGGCGCGCGATGTATTGAGAGCAATATTTCACCTGATGTAATAATGATCACAGGGTAAAGGACGAACGACCGTTCATTTTTGCATTCTGTCGCTTAACAAGCGAGCGTTTGCGCGTAAACCCCTAAGCCGAATCTTACGGAATGCGTTGTTTCCCCACTTGACGCATTGATGCGCTAATTGGAAGAATCTCGCACTGCAACACGCGTTGAGGCTGGTAATACGGGGTCACCGTTCATTGGTATTTTCTGTCACTGCCCCGTCATCGTGAATGCGTACGATCCACTTCGCGCGAATTAGCCGGCGCTGAACGGCATAAATATAAATCGAGAGAATTGAAGAAAATGGGGCGACATTCCCAAACCATCGGACACCTTGAACGTAGTCACGAAGACAACGCTTTGCGGCGCGCAATGGCCGCACGACTCGACCGCGCTTTGCAAAAAGCCAATGTCAGTTCCGCAAAAGCCGCCGGCTGGCTCGACGTGAGCGAGCACGACGTACAGTTCTGGCGACGCGGCATCACGGTTCCGCCGCTCGCGGCATTCAACCGCATCGCGAAAGTGCTCGACCTCGACGTGCACTGGCTCTGCACAGGTCAGGCGCAGCACGCGGCGACCGTCAACTGAGGCTCGCGCTCAGGCCTGCGTAGTCGGCGCCTGACGCCCATGCAGCAGCACCGTGCCGATGCCGCTCGCGGCGATCACACACATGCCGATCGCCATCCAGGTGTCCGGCGCCTGCCCGAACAGCAGCCAGCTAAACAGCGATGCGAACGCGAGCTGTCCGTACGAGAAGGGCGTGAGCAAGGCGAGCGGCGCGCGCCGCAACGCCTGGAGCATGAGCAGTTGACCGCCCGTCGCCATGGTCGCCATGAACGCGACGAGCAGCCAGCTCGTCGCCTTCACGCTCGCGATCGCCGGCAGGGTTTCAGCCTGATCCATCCAAACGAGCACGCACAGAACGATTGTCGCGACGAGCGCGGTCAGGAAGTTGGTGGTGATCGCGTCGTCGACGCGTGAAAGGTGGCTCGATACGACCTGGAAGCATGCAAATGTGGTCGCCGCCGCGATCGGATAGATAACCGTCCAGCTGAACTGACTGCCGCCCGGACGCACGACGAGCAGCATGCCGATGAATCCGAGCACGACCATCGCCCATTTGCTGCGCGGGACGTCGTCTTTCAGCACGAGTGCTGCGAGCAGCGTGGAAATGAGCGGCCCGAGCATGGCAAGCGACGTAGTCACCGGCAGTGGCAAATGCCGCAGGCCTGCAAACGTGCAGGCCGAATTCGTGAGCAGCAACACCGCGCGCACGATCTGCAACTTCACGCTGTCCGTGCGGAATAGCCCGAACGCGCCGCGCCGCGCTTGCCACACGCCCAGCACGATCATCTGAAACAGGTAGCGCACCCAGAGCAGCGCCAGCAGGGGAACCGCCGCGCCGATCACCTTGACCGTCGAATCGCTCGCGGCGAAGGTGGCCGTCGTCAGGATCATGATGGCGATGCCAGCGCCGGTGTTATCGGTACCAATTCGGTAGCCCGTCTTGCCCTCTAGGGTTGCCATCGTGTTTCCGTGGGTTCGCCGCCGACGACGGCCACGCGTCCGTTCATGACGCGCATAACTGACGATAGGGTTAAGAGGCGGCTTTTTATGCCGCTGCTTCAATTCTCCCGACATCGGAAAACGATGGCAAGGCAGTAGTAAAGTTCTTTGCAATCGTGTTGTGCTCAGGTCACTTCCATTAAAATGAACTAGACGGTTCGTCCAAATTGGCGTGGGCGGAATTCGGCGTCGTTGCGCGTGTGCGTGCACTCAGACCGCGATTGTTTCATCGCAAAGCTTTGCCATCGGCACTTCGCCGCCTACACTTAAAGTAGTTTCTCAACTGCTTCGAAGGAGGCGACGATGAGAACGAGGACACGCGAAGTCGTGCGTATGCTCGCCACGCTCCGGCATTCGGCACATTGTCGGCGCTTGCGCGCCGCCGCAGCGGCGCAGGCCGCGCGCGATCTGTCCAATGAGGAAGCGGGCGACGAAACTCAGGACGACGACGAGTGCGCCGGAACGTCCGCTGCCACAACCCGCTCGCGTTCCGACATGCATTGAAGATCGGCAGCGCACGCGCGTTCAGATTCGCGACGGATTCCTGAACGGCGAGAAGCGCCAATGGCCGCTCGCGTCCTTCACCGCGATTGCGCCGTGCTCGTGCAGCATGTCACCGACGGCACCGGGCTTGATGTCATCGGTCATGCGGATGACGAGCAAGGTTCGCTGCGGCGTGGCGTCGTTGTCGGCTACGTCTGTTGCGGGCGAAGGTTCCCGTAGCGGTTCGCTCGGCGTGAAGCGGTTGCGCGCAATCACGCCCTGATGCTCGCCATGCGCGGCATATTCGGCATCGTCTTCGTCGTGAACGGGCGGCAGCAGCGCATCGATATCGACTTCGCCGCGTCCCGCCCGGTACAGATGCGCATCGTCACGCCGCAAGCCCGCAAGCTGTAACGCCCGCAGTGCCTCGTGTCCATCCCGATACGAGCTGAATACGCCCACTATGACCTGGTTCATCGTCGCCCTCCCTGGTTCGCCCATGCATCGCGAACCGTGCAACTGATGGCTGAATACGCGGTGTTTGTCCGGCTCTCCGCGCTTTTTTAATCTTCAGATGAACTGCAGCAACGCACGTTCCCGCATGACGGTGCTGAAAGGCCTGACTCGAAGCGGATCGTGCATCACCGGGTTGCGACCCCAACGCCAATCACCTAAAGTGACTTAGCTTCTCTTCCAATCCGCGCGTGAAGCGCCGCCACTCGGCGAGGTTCGAATGACGACAAAAGCGTGCGCTTTCATGTTGATGTTGGCGGCGGGCTCTGCGACGGCGGCGCCGTGCTATAGCGATGGCGATGTCGTCACGCTCGAAGGCACGGCCACGCGACAGGCGCCGCACGAGGCGGACGCGGCCACGAAACCGGCGTGGGTGTTGACGCTATCGGGCCCGGTCTGCGTGCTGAGCGCGGGCACGGGACAAGGCGCGCGACAGCAATCGACGGTATCGGCGGTGCAGATCATCGACGCTACGCCAACGGAGAACGCCCGCATCCAGTTGACGGGCAAGCTCGTCACCGGCAACGTCAGCGGTTACTACGCCGTGCCCACGGCAATCTGGGTGCTCAAGGAGCGCGTGCTGTCGGGCCAATAGCGTCGACTTGCGCGGAAATCCTCAGGCTGCTTTTGCGTGCGCCTGATATCGCCAGAATTCGGCGACCACCAGATGCAGCGGTTGCTGATCGAGTTTGCGCTCTTCGGCGAAACGCAGGATGGCATCGAGTTGCTGGCCGCTGCAACGGAACGCCTGGCGGCGTGTTGCCGTCTTGTCTTTCTTGTTCGTGTTCATGGCAATCCTTTTTCTAAGGACCTTCCCCCGACAGGGCAGGATCGTTCGACGGGGCGACCCGTGCGTGCGCGCTGCCTTCTGCTTCGCATTAAGCCGCAGCGGCCGCGCCGCCACTGGCTGATAGCGCACATAGCCGCCAGGACGCTTTCCAATAGCGCAATGCGCGGGCCTGAGTGCGCGCGGGCGTGCGCCGCCGCACATCGAAGTGACCTTGCGACGATGGAATAAACCTTACGGCTTTGTCGTTTAGTAGAAAGGAATCCGCACCGGATTGCCGGGCGGGTGAGAGGAGACCAAGCCGTGAGCGCCAATCAACACGCGCAGGAAGAACTCGCACATATCGGGCGGATGATCGCCGAGCTTGCGCGCGTCGCGACGGGCGAAGGCCGCGTGCCGGCGCGTCACGCCGTCATGCGGCCGGAATATTGGCGACGACGCATCGATGCTTTGATCGATGCATCGACGAACGAGCCGCTGCGGCGCGATGCCGCCGCGCTGCGCGAGCGTCTGACCGATGCCTTCGATCACGCTAAACGAATCACGGGGCCTTCGGGAGAAACGATGCAGGAGACCGGCAGCAGAAAACGAAACGAAACGGCGTGAGGTGTCGTTCGCGGCGCGTGCCGATGATCGACACGCGCCGCGGCGACGTCACGCTGCCTGTTCGACGGGCGTCACTTCGATATCGAGCTTCTGCGCGCCGCGCAGCACCGCGACTTGCACCGGCCGATCGATGCGCGATGCATCCAGCGTGCGTTGCAGGCCATCCACGCTGTCGATGGCCACGCCATCCACCGAGACGATCCGATCGCCCACCGCGAGCCCGCCCGTCGCGGCGGGGCTGCCTTTCACGATCTCCATCACATGCACGCCGCTCGCCGACGCGAGTCCGAAGAAGCGCTGCACGCGCCGCGATATCGGCGTGGTCGTGCCCGCTACGCCGATATACGCGCGCCGCACGCGCCCGTACGCGAAGATCTGCATGATGACCCACTTGGCCGTGTCGATGGCGGTGGCGAACGAGATTGCCTGCGCGCCCGCGATGATCGCCGTGTTGACGCCGATCACGTGTCCCGCCGAATTGATGAGCGGGCCGCCCGAGTTGCCGGGATTGAGCGCGGCATCGGTCTGAATCACGTCGTAGATCATGCGGCCCGACGTTGAGCGCAAAGAGCGGCCAAGCGCGGACACGACGCCTGTGGTGACGGTTTGCGCAAGCCCGAGCGGATTGCCGACCGCGATTGCGATCTGCCCGACGCGCAGGCTGCCCGAATCGCCCAGTTCGACGTGCGGCAGCGGCTCCGGCGAACCGATGCGCAGCACCGCGAGATCGCTCGCGGGATCGTCGCCGACGAGATCGGCATCGAAACGCGTGCCGTCGGCGAGCGTCACGACGATATGCGTTGCGCCATGCACGACGTGGCTATTCGTCAGCAGATAGCCGTCGGGCGTGAAGATGAAACCCGAGCCCGTGCCGCCGACATTGCGGCGCGCGCCGTGTTGATCGGCGAGCTGGCGCTCGACTGAAATGAAAACCACCGCCTGCTGCACGCGTTCGAGCGCGCCGATGACCGTGCGCGAATAGGCGTCGAGCAGCGCGGTATCGTCGAGTGAGGCGGAGGGCGCGGCGTCC
Source organism: Caballeronia insecticola (assembly GCF_000402035.1). Lineage (GTDB taxonomy): Bacteria > Pseudomonadota > Gammaproteobacteria > Burkholderiales > Burkholderiaceae > Caballeronia > Caballeronia insecticola. The sequence goes on along the minus strand of NC_021294.1, from coordinate 985,445 downwards.
TGCGCGACGCGCGCAAGATCGTCGATGAATTGAGGCCGGCTTCCCATGTGAGTGTGACTCCAGATGTCTGGAAGCCGACATGCGGGCCGCCCGCGCCGATTTCAAGAGATAGTTGCATCTGCAAGTAGTTTCATCGGCCCGCGAGATTCGACGATGCCGCGTTGCACGTCGTCGCGCACGAAGAGCGAACCCGCGAAGCCGAGCGCATTCACGGCGACGCCCTCGACATGCGACACACGTCGCGGCACCGCGAGCATCCAGCGGCGCGTGACGAGCAGGTTGTAAGGCGCGCTCTGATGCGCAACGCCCGCGACATCGAGCGGCTCGATGCCGATCGCGTTCAGCAACTGCAGATAAGTTGCGTGCGCGTTCTTCGCGTCGTTATCGCGGTGATCGCGGTGATCGCGGTCATCGCGGTCGAGCCATGCCGCTGCATGCGTGAACGCGAGCTGCGGCGCGCGAAACACGCCGCTCGTGCGCGCCGCTTCGATGCACGGCTCGATCGGCAGCGCAGGCGATGCATCGGCGTCGAGCGGCAGCGGCACGATCTGCAGATGCTTGTGCGGCTGGCTCGATCCGGCGACCTCGCCGCCGTTGTAGAAGCCGAGTCCTTCGAAACGATCGAGGCAGGCGAACAGCGCGGCGAAATCGTCCGCGTTGATGAGCGACTCCTGCGGTTCGAAGTCTGTTGTCACGACGAGCAGATGATGCGCGAGCACGTTGAACTTGTTGAGCAACAGGAAGTGCCGTTCGCCGATATCGCCGACACGCAACGACTCCTCGCACGGCGAGAACGGATCGCGCCATGTGCTCGCCGCATCCGCCGTGGTTTTTGCAGCGAGCTTCGACGCTTCCTCTTTGCGTGCGAGATTGGCCGCCTGCCGCACGAGAAAGCGCACGCCGCTATCTTCGATCACGCGCTGCACCGTTTCGAAAGAACGCAGCGCGCCGCATGCGAGCGCGCGTTCCGTTTGCGTCACGACCTCTCGCCACGCAGGGCAATTCATGTGCGCCATGCTTCGCCCTTGCCGAATTCGAAACGTTCGAGCGATGCAGCATGCATTTCGATGCTGTAGCCGGACGCTTGCGGCGGCATATAGCGGCCATTCCTGATGACGACCGGATCGAGAAAATGCTCGTGAAGATGATCGACGTATTCGAGCACGCGGTTATCGAGCGACCCCGACACGCAGATGTAATCGAACAGCGAAATATGCTGCACGTATTCGCACAAGCCGACGCCGCCCGCGTGCGGACAGACCGGCACGCCGAACTTCGCGGCCATCAGCAAAACGATCAGCACTTCGTTGAGGCCGCCGAGACGGCAACTGTCGATCTGACAGAAGTCGATTGCTTCGGCTTGCAGCAGTTGCTTGAAGATGACGCGGTTCTGGCAGTGCTCGCCGGTGGCAACGCCGATCAACGGCGCGAGACGCTTGCGGATGGCGGCGTGACCGAGCACGTCGTCGGGGCTCGTCGGTTCTTCGATCCACCACGGATCGAACTCGGCGAGACGGCGCATGTTCGCGATCGCTTCATCGACTTCCCAGACCTGATTCGCGTCCATCATGAGTTTGCGCTCGGGGCCGATCTCCTCGCGCAGAATGCGCGCGCGCCGGATATCTTCTTCGAGATTGCCGCCCACCTTCTGCTTGAAATGCGTCCAGCCCGCTGCAACGCCTTCGCGCGCAAGACGGCGGATCTTGTCGTCGTCGTAGCCGAGCCAGCCCGCCGATGTCGTGTAGCCGGGAAAGCCGTTCGCGAGCATTTCCTTCTCGCGTTCGCCGCGCGTGCCTTGCAGACGCGTGAGCAAAGCAACGGCCTCGGATGGCGTGATGGCGTCGGTCACATAACGGAAGTCGAGACAGCGCACCAGTTCTTCCGGACTCATGTCGACGAGCAGTTTCCACACGGGCTTCTTTTCGAGCTTCGCCCACAGATCCCACACCGCGTTGACGACAGCCGCCGTCGCGAGATGGATGACGCCTTTCTCCGGACCGATCCAGCGCAGTTGACTGTCGGATGTGAACGCGCGCCAGAAGCCGCCCATATTCGCCGCGATGTCCTCGATCTTCTTGCCAACGACGAGCGGCGCGAGCGCCTCGACCGCCGCGACCACGACTTCCGTGCCGCGCCCGATCGTGAAAGTGAGGCCGTGACCCGCCAGGCCGGGCGTATCGGTTTCGAGTACCACGTACGCTGCCGAATAGTCGGGCGCGGCGTTCATCGCGTCGGAGCCGTCGAGCGAGCGCGAAGTGGGAAAGCGGATATCGCGCACGGAGAGCTTCGTGATGCTGGGCATGTTCATCTCCTCGGATGAGTGGCGTGACGGCATGGAAAAGGGTTTATACGGAGGCCGCAATACAACGGGTCGATCGACATTGACAACGCGAGTTTCGCCTCCTAGCCTGCTAGCATGTTAGTGCGAAATCATGGGCGGCGTGAGCACATCGACCAACGAAAATCGTCTTGCCGCCGACCCTTATCGCGCATTGCCCCGCGTGCAGGGCTCCGAGCGCGGCAGCCTGACCGATGCGGTCGAGGAGGCTTTGCGCGCGGCCATCGTCAATCTTGCGATGGAGCCCGGCATGATGATCGACAAACTCGCGGTATGCGAGCGCATGGGCGTGTCGCGTTTTCCGGTGTCCTCTGCGCTTGCGAAGCTCGCGGCGGCAGGGCTTGTCGAAGTGTTGCCGCAACGCGGCACGCGCGTCATGCCGATCGTTATGCACGATATACGCCAGCATTTGTTCATACGCAGCGCGCTCGAAGTGGAGACCGTGCGCGCGCTTGCTGCTTCATGCGACTCTGCCACGCTCGATGCACTCGATGCCAATCTCGAACGCGAACGCGATGCAGTGCAGCAAGGTTTGCGCCGCGAGTTTCATCTGCTCGATCTCGCGTTTCATGAGTTGCTGCTGAACGCGATCAATCTGCCGCGCGTAAAAGAGATCGTCGCGGCATCGCGCAATGCGCTCGATCGTGCGCGCCGTCTCATGGCGAGTCCCGAACGGCATGCACACACGCTCGCGGAACATGCGCGCATCGCGCAGGCCATTCGCGCGCGCAATGGTGAAGCTGCCGCGCGCGCGATGCACGATCACCTCGATGAAGTCGTCGCCGAACTGCGGCGCTTTTCCACTGAAAGACCGGACCTGTTCAGGGAGTAGACAACCAGAAAGACGCGACCCACGCGGGGTCAACCGCAATGGAGGAGACACACATGAAGCTCTTCAAAACGAAGCTGCCGCAAAGGCGGCTATGGAAGCAACTCGCTGTCGGCGCCGCGCTCGCAGGTGCGTGGTTCACGGCGACTCATGCAACGGCTGCTGAAGATTTCAAAGGCGTGACCGTCAACGTGATGACCTTCGTGGGTCCGCAAATCGCCGAGCCGCTGCAACGCCGCGCGCCGGAGTTCGAGAAACTCACGGGCGCGAAGATCAACGTGCTGACGGTGCCGTTCTCCGATCTGTATCAGAAGCTGTTGACCGACTGGGCCTCGGGCACGAATTCCGTCGATGCCGCCGTGTTCGCGCCGCAATGGATGGTCGATTACACCAAAGGCGTGTTCCTCGAAGACCTGACGCAGCGCGTGGCGAAAGACACGGCCTTGAAGGAAGACGATGTGATGCCGTTCTTCGTCGACTTCTCGCAGAAATATAACGGCAAGACCTATCTCGTCGCGCTCGACGGCGACTTTCAGATGGTCTATTACCGCACCGATATCCTGCAGCAACTCGGCAAGCAGCCGCCGAAAACCTGGGACGATTATCTCGACATCGCGAAAGCCGCCAACGGCAAGGTGTTCGGCGGCGACGGCAAACCGGTGGCCGGCTCCTGCATTTCGAAGAAGCGCAACGCGCAGGCGTACTGGGCCATCATTTCGATTGCGGGCGGCTATCTGCAATCGAAGGGCACGGCGCAGGGCGCGTTCTTCGATCCGCGCAATTTCAAGTCGCTCGTGAATAACGGCGGCTTCAAGGAAGCGTTGCGCATCTACAAGGAATCGACCACGTACGGGCCGCCCAACGAAATCAATCTCGATGTCGGCGATACGCGCAGCGCGTTCATCTCGGGCCATTGCGCGCTGACGCTCGACTGGGGGGACGTGGGCGTGCTCGCCATCGATCCGAAGCAGTCGAAGGTCATCGACAAAGTCGGCGCGGTGATCCTTCCCGGATCGCGCAAGGTCCTCGACCGGGACTCGGGCAAGCTCGTACCGTGCGACAAGAACACGTGCCCGTATGCCATCGACGGCGTGAATCACGCACCGTTCGCCGCATTCGGCGGCTGGTCGGGCGGCATCAACGCGAAGGCCAAGCCGAAGGTGAAAGACGCGGCCTATGCGTTCCTGTCGTTCATGAGCCAGCCCGCGCAGTCTAACGTGGATGTGACGATCGGCGCGTCCGGTTTCAATCCGTACCGGCGCTCGCAATTCACGGACATGTCCGCATGGAAGAAAGCGGGCATGAGCGACACGGCCGCGAAGTCGTATCTCGGCGCGATCCAGCAGAGCCTGCAAAGCCCGAACATGATCATCGATTTGCGTATTCCGCAGAATCAGCGTTATGAGCAGGTCGTGCTCGATACGGCGGTCGCGCGCTTCGTCGCAGGCGAACTGGATGCGGATGCGACCATGAAAGCCATCGACAGCGGCTGGAGCGAGATCACCGACGACCTCGGCAAGGACGGCCAGTTGCGCGCCTACAAGGCGTCGATCGGCGCGAAGTGACATGCAGACGAGGCGAGTGCGGTCCCTATGCTGCTCTGGCCGCGCCCGCCTCGCACGGGAGAGAAGATGACTACGCCGTCGCATGCATCGTCCGTGGGCGCGAACGAACCAGGCTCGCGCGCGCATCTGGCCAACTGGCTCGACAAGCAGGCGCCGTATGTGTTCGTGCTGCCGACCGTGCTGCTGATTCTCGCGTTTTCGATCTTTCCGCTCGTGACGTCCGCCTATCTTTCGCTGACGCGCTTCGAGCTGGGCGAGGGCGGATATCACCTGACGTTCACGGGACTGCGCAATTACGTGCGGCTCTTTTCCGGCAGCCAGCAGTACCATTTCACCGGTGTCTTCCGCGCACCGGGAATAGTTAGCTTTGCAACTATCTCGATCGCGGTGCTGGCCGTGCTCGTCTGGTTTTATCGCTATGCGCGGAGCGAGCGGCGCTCGATCATCGGCGCGTTCGGCCGCCTGATTTCCGCCGCCATGTTCTTGGCGCTCGTATGGCTCGGCGCGAACACGCTCGGTCACGGCGGCGCGCTCGGCAGTCTGATGGTCACGATCTTCTATGTCGTGCTCGGCGTCGCGCTGCAATTCGGCATCGGCCTTGGGCTCGCTTATCTGTGCACGCTGCCGCTCAACGGCGGCCGCTTCTTCCGCTTGCTGTTCTTCTTGCCGCTGATGGTGACGCCCGTCGGCATTGCCTACATGTTCCGCATGATGGCCGATACGTCGATCGGCCCGCTCGCGCCGCTATGGTCGTGGCTCGGTCTGGGTCAGATCGCGTGGGCGGCGGACCCGTGGCTTGCGCGACTGGTCGTCGTGATCGGCGATACATGGCAATGGGTGCCGTTCATGTTTCTCGTGATGCTCGCGGCGCTCGAAGGCACCTCGCGCGAACAGATCGAAGCGGCGCAACTGGACGGCGCATCGGCGTGGCGCGTGTTCCGCGATGTCACGTGGCCGTCGATTGCGCCCGTCGCCGCGAGCGCCGTGCTGATCCGGCTCATCGAAGCGTTCAAGATCGTCGACTTGCCGAACGTGCTGACGAACGGAGGCCCCGGCATCGCGACCGAATCGATGACGCTGCACGCGTTCATCGAATGGCGCACGTTGAATCTCGGCGGCGCGTCGGCGGTGGCGTACATGCTGTTCTTCGTCTCGACGATCACCTGCGTCTCGTTCTTCCAGTTCGTCGTGCGGCGCGCGCGCGGAGATCAACGATGAGCGCATTGAAACGCTGGTTCGTCCCCGCGCGCGTGGATGAGCTGCCGGCCGGCGGCAAGGCGATCGCGTATTTGCTGCTCGGCTTCTGGTCGCTCGTCGTGCTGTTTCCGCTTTACTGGATGGCGATTACGTCGTTCAAGTTGCCTGTCGATGTCGCGTCGGGTCCGTTCTATATTCCGTTCGTCGACTTCACGCCGCATCTCGATGCGTGGCATTACATCTTCGTCGATCTCGGGCCGGACACGTTTCGTCCGTATATGAACTCGCTGATTGTTGCGTCGTGCGGCACGGCGGCCGCGGTCTTTCTCGGTTCGATGGCCGCGTATGCGCTCGCACGCATCCAGTATCGGCCGCCGGTTGCGGCAGTGGCCTTGAGCGTGGTGTTGATCGCGTTGCTGGTCGCGGCGGTCGGATGGGGACACGTCGATCTGCGCATCGCGCTGGCCGTGGCGTTTGCGTTGTTCTTTCTGCTGCTGCGCCCGATCGTGCGACGTGCCCGCAAACACATGAACAACGACGACATCCTTTTCTGGGTGATATCGCAGCGCATTCTGCCGCCGGTCGTCACGGTCATTCCGATCTATCTCACGTTCAAGAGCGTGGGACTGCTCGACACGCATCTCGCGCTCATCATCACGTATGCAACGGCGAATCTGCCGATCGTCGTATGGCTGATGTTCGATTTCTTCGATGGCGTGCCGCGCGAGATCGAAGAGAGCGCGCAGATCGACGGCGCGACGCGCTTTGCGATTCTGTTCGGCATCGTGCTGCCGCTGGTGGCGCCCGGTCTCGTCGCAACGTCGCTGCTCGTGCTGATTCTTGCGTGGAACGAATACCTGTTCGCGCTCTTTCTCACGACCGCGAATGCGCAGACCATGCCGCTGCTCGTCGCCGCGCAGAACGCGACGCGCGGTCCGCAATGGTGGAACATGTCGGTGCTGATTTTGATCATGATCCTGCCGGTGATGTTGCTCACGCTCACGCTGCAACGCTTCATCGTGCGGGGCATTCTCGTGGGAGCCGTGAAAGGATGACGGTCATGGATAGCGAGACAGTGCGCGTCGACGACGCACGCCTGACGAAGATCGCGGCGGCGCGGCAGTCGAAGAGCGTGTCCTTGCGCAACGTCGGCAAGACCTTCGGCGAGACGCGCGTGCTGCACGATCTTTCGCTCGATGTGCAGGCGGGCGAATTCCTCGTGCTGCTCGGCGAATCGGGCTGCGGTAAGACGACCGCGCTGCGCATTGTCGCGGGTCTCGAATCGGCGACGGAAGGCGCGGTGTTCGTCGGCGATACCGATGTCACGCATCACTTGCCGCGCGACCGCGACGTGGCGATGGTGTTTCAGTCGTACGCGCTCTATCCGCACAAGACGGTGTTCGAGAACATCGCGTATCCGCTTATCGTGAGAAAGCGCCCGAAGGCGGAGATCGACGCCGCCGTGCGCGAAGTGGCCGCAAGCGTGCAACTCGAACCGCTGCTCGCGCGGTTGCCGCGCCAGTTGTCGGGCGGGCAGCGTCAGCGTGTTGCGCTCGCACGCGCGATCGTGCGCCGTCCCGCTGCGTTTCTGATGGACGAGCCGCTCTCCAACCTCGATGCCAAGCTGCGCGGCCACATGCGCGCGGAACTCAAGCATATGCAGCACGAGCTCGGCATCACGACGATCTATGTGACGCACGATCAGATCGAAGCGATGACGCTTGCGCATCGCGTCGCTGTGCTCGACAAGGGCGCGTTGCAGCAACTCGATACGCCTGCGCGCATCTATACCGATCCGGCGAATCTGTTCGTCGCGGGCTTCATTGGTTCGCCGCCGATGAACTTTCTGCGCGGCACGCTTGCAGCAGGCCGCTTCGATGCGCCGGGCTTGTCGCTTGCCGCGCCGGTACGTCACGAAGGCGCGGCGACGCTCGGCGTGCGGCCGGAGGAATGCGCGGTCGTGGCCGCGGATGATGGCGAAGTGCAGGGCCGCATCTATTCGGTGGAACTCATCGGCGATCATTCGCTTGTGACGCTGAACGTGGGCGCGCAGCAAGTCGTCGTCAAGGTGCCGAATACATTTGCGGGTGAGATAGGCGGCGCGGCGGGCGTGCATGTAAATCGCGAGCGCATCTATTTCTTCGATGCCAGCGGCGCGCGAATTCGCCAGGCCGTCGGACTTCCGTAAGATCGGAGCAATCCGCGTCGTCTATATTGGATTGATCAAGGTCCGATACGGAGGTGCGACATGCGACGCATCTATTTCCTCCTGCCCAGCGTGGCGAGCGCCAAGGGGATCATCGACGAACTGCTCCTCAAGCGCATCGAATGGCGGCACATCCATGTGCTCGCACGGCCTCATTTGCCGCTCGAAGACTTGCCGCAGGCCACGCTCGCGCAACGCACCGACTTGCTTCCGGCACTCGCGCGCGGCACCGCTGCCGGCGGCGTGACGGGCGTGCTTGCCGGCCTCGTCGCAATGGCGTTCCCGCCCGCGGGCCTGACGATCGCGGGCGGCGCGGTGGTCTGCATGACGCTCGCGAGCATGGGCTTCGGCGCATGGGCCGCGACGATGATCGGCGTCGGCATTCCCAATACGCGTCTGAGGCGCTTCGAACATGCGATCGAAGAAGGCGAACTGCTGATGATGGTCGATGTGCCGAAAGACCGCGTCGAGGAAATCGAGGCGCTGGTCAAGAGCCATCATCCTGAAGCCGATGTCGAAGGCATCGATCCGACCATTCCCGCGTTTCCGTGAGCGTGTGCTCATCCCGCCTGAAAAGCGGTGTCATTTTGATGCGCTAAGATCATCCCGGCGGCGATCGACTCAAACGGTCGCCCAAGCGGAAAGTTAAAAAGACGACCGTTCACAAACCGAGGATGAATACGCGATGCGCCGTGTAGTTTTCAATCAAAAAGGTGGGGTGGGCAAGTCCACCATCGTCTGCAATCTCGCCGCGATCAGTGCTTCGCGCGGCCTGCGCACGCTCGTCATCGACCTCGATCCGCAAGGCAACGCGAGTCAGTATCTGCTCGGCGCCGAATCGCGCGACGCGCAGCCGAATCTCGCGACCTTCTTCGAATCCGCGTTGAGCTACAGTTTTCGCGAGCCCGCGTTCGAGACCTTCATTCACGCGACGCCGTTCGAAAATCTCGATATCGTGCCTTCGCATCCCAGTCTCGAAGGGCTGCAAAGCAAGCTCGAATCGCGCTACAAGATCTATAAGCTGCGCGATGCCTTAAAGGGCCTGAAAGGCTACGACGCCGTCTATGTCGACACGCCGCCCGCGCTCAACTTCTTTACGCGTTCGGCGCTGATCGCGGTCGAGCGCTGCTTGATTCCCTTCGATTGCGACGACTTCTCGCGCCGCGCGCTTTACTCCGTGCTCGATAACGTGCAGGAAATCCGCCACGATCACAATCCGGATCTGAGTGTGGAAGGCATCGTAATCAATCAGTTTCAGCCGCGCGCGAGTCTGCCGCAGCAACTCGTCGACGAATTGCGCGGCGAAGATCTGCCCGTGCTCAATTCGCATCTTTCGCTGTCGGTGAAGATTCGCGAGAGTCATCAGCACGCGCGCCCGATGATCTATCTCGAACCGCGTCATAAGCTCGCGCAGGAATATCTGGCGCTGCACGAGGAACTGAACGGCTGACTCGGCGCGTATCGTCATGTCGGTCACGTCGAAAGTTGCGGTTGCACTCATCGTCGAATTCGTGGTGTTCGGGCTGCTGCTGTTCGGCTCGGCAGGCACGCTCGAATGGGGCGCGGGCTGGGCCTGGATGGTGTTGATGTTCGGCGGCGGCGGCGTGGTGACGGTGCTCATCGCGCGGCGCGACCCCGCGCTGCTCGCCGAACGCATGCGCTCGCCGCTTCAGCCCGATCAACCGCTATGGGACAAGGTCTTCCTGATCGCGATGGGCGTGCTCTGGTGCGCATGGCTCGCGCTGATGGGCCTCGACGCCGTGCGTTTTCAGTGGTCCGCCATGCCGCTATGGCTCGCGTCCGCGGGGTCTGCGCTCGTCGCCGTGTCGTTCCGGCTCGTGGCGCGCGTGTTTCTCGAGAACACGTTTCTCGCGCCCGTCGTGAAGATACAGAAGGCGCGCGGGCATCGCGTCATATCGAGCGGGCCGTATGCGGTCGTGCGTCATCCGTTGTATGCCGCCGCCTGCATCATGATTCCGGCGAGCGCGCTCGTACTCGGTTCGTGGTGGGGACTGGCGTTTTCCTTGCTGCTGCTCGCGGGAATCGTGTGGCGCACGGTGATGGAAGAGCGCGAACTCGTCGCGCATCTCGAAGGCTATGTTCAGTACGCACAACGCGTGCGTTACCGGCTTGTTCCGCTCATCTGGTGATCGGGCGGGAATAAAATCGCGTCGCGAACGTTCATGCAGAAGACAGGGCGCAAACCCTCGCGCCTCACTTTCTCGCTGAATCACGCATATGACGACCGTTCCTTCCCAGGCGACTCACGTTTCGCACGGCTCCCACGCGCCGACGTCCATCGGGACATCGCCCACCACTGAGAGTCTGTCCGGCATGGTTGCGTTCGTGCGCGCGGCCGAGACCGGCAGTTTCGTGGCGGCGGGGCGTGCGCTGGGCTTGTCGGCGTCGGCGGTGGGCAAGAGCGTGATGCGGCTCGAAGCGAAGCTCGGCGTGCAACTGCTCAACCGCACGACGCGCCGAATCGGCCTCACGCACGAAGGCGCACGCTTCTTTGCGCGCTGCAAGCGCATGCTCGCCGATCTCGAAGACGCGGAAAGCGAGTTGTTCAATTCCACGTCATCGCCACGCGGACGCTTGCGTATCAGCGCGCCATCGCTCGGCAGCCGTCTCTTGCTGCCGCTCGTACCCGAATTCAGGCGGCGTTTTCCTGACATCGAACTGGATATCGATTTCAGCGATCGCGTAGTCGATGTCACGCAGGAAGGCTATGACGCCGTGATCCGCACCGGACGTCTCGCCGATTCGCAATTGCTCGCGCGGCCGCTCGCGCAATATGGTCCGGTCGTGGTCGGCTCGCCCGCGTACTTCGCGGGACACGGCGAGCCCGCGACGCCGGAAGACCTCGAAGGTCATGCGTGCATCCGTTTCCGTTCGCCGACGAGCGGCCGCCCCGCGCCGTGGTGCTTCACGCGCGACGATCAGAGCTTCGCCATCGATCCGCACGCGGCGCTCTCGTTCAACGACATGGAGGCCGTGCTCGCCGCGTGCATCTCGGGTCTGGGCCTCGCGTGCGTGCCGGATTTCGTGGCGAAGGGCGCGACGGAAGGCGGCCTGCTGCGCGCGGTGCTCGGCGCGCATATGAGAACGGAAGGCACCTTCCAGATCCTGTGGCCGCCGAGCCGGCATGAAGCGCCGCGCTTGCGCGCGTTCATCGATCACGTTGCATCGCGGTTGGGCGGACTGCCGTCGCACGAGGTCAGGTTTCGCGCGGCCTGAAGCGCGCGGACGCTCAACTTTTCTTCGATGTCTTCGCGACGAACGGCGCCGGCGCGTGCGCGATTTTCTCGCTGCCGCATTTGGGACACTTGAGCTGCACCGTCGCATGCTCGGCGACGTGCTCCGCATGCTCGAAGCTCTCGCCGCAATCCTGACAACGGTATTGATAAGTCGGCATGACATCCTCCCGCGACGCGACCGTCTGACCGGCGCGAAACGCGACGGCTCTACCCATTCTAGTTCAGCGTGCGACGCGGAAATTCAGTTGACGACGCGGCGCACGACCGGCGTTTCCGGCGTCGGATAACCGGCTTGCCTGAAGGTTTCGATGATCGCGCGATTGGTGTCGAAATAGACTTGCCAGTAGTCGTTTGTATTCGTATAAGGCCGCACGCACAGCAGCGGTCCTTCGGGCGTGAAAGAGAGCACTTCGATATCCGGCGCGGGAGCCGTCGCCACGTTCGGTATCTTCGCGACGGCTTCCTTGAGCCGCGCGATGGCGTCGAGCGGATCGACCCCATTGGCGATCTTCGCCGTCAGTTCAACGCGCCGATGCGGCAGCAAGCTGAAATTCCAGATGATGTCGGAGAAGATTTTGTTGTTGCCGATGATGGCCGCGACGTTGTCGGGCGTCGTGATCGTCGTGCCGAACAGGCCGAGTTCGGTGACGGTGCCGGTCACGCCGCCCGCCGTCACGAAGTCGCCGACCTTGAAGGGCCGCAGCACCTGCATGAATACGCCCGCTGCGAAATGCGCGAGCAGGCCGCCCCACGCAGTGCCGATAGCGAGACCGAGACCCGCGAGTAGCGCGGCAAATGACGTGGTCTGCACGCCAAAGATCTGCAGAATCGCGAGGACGAGCAACAGATTGAGAATGACGCCGACGATCGAGCCGAGATAATGCGCGAGCGTTGGATCGACGCGGCCATTGCGCCCGAGCAGCTTGCGCATGCCGCCGATGACGAGACCGATGAGCCAGCGCCCGATGACCCACATCGCGATTGCGCTGATCACGGTGATGCCGAAATCGACGCCGCGCGTCATGATGAAAACACGTACGGTATCGAGGTTCATGTCTTTCTCGCTTGAATGGCGCTTCGTCGGAGGAACGCGTTAAAACGGGAAAACATGCCGTGTGGCCTGACGTGTTATAGGCGACGCGCTGCATCATCGCAAGAATTACGCGCGTGTTTAACGTTTAGTCGGAAGATTCGACCACCTTGGTTTAGCGGTTAGGTCCATTCCGCTTCATCCGCGTTTTGATCCGGAAGCGTGAGTCCCGAAGCGGGCAAGGGCAGTGCGGTCTTATAGCGAACCTGCTTGAGCGCAAAGCTCGAACGAATGTTTGAGACGCCCGGCATCTTGGTCAGACGTTCGAGAATGAAGCGTTCGAGCGCGGCGACATCGGGCAGCACGACACGCAATAAGTAATCGGCGTCGCCTGTCATCAGATAACACTCCATGACTTCAGGGCGCTCGCTGATCGCTTGCTCGAAGCGCGCGAGCGCGTCCTTGATCTGCTTTTCCAGACTGACCTGAATAAAGACGTTGATGCTTAAGCCAAGCGCTTCAGGATTGAGCAGCGTGACGTGCTGCTTGAACAACCCGGCCTTCTCTAGCGCGCGAACGCGATTGAAGCAAGGCGTTGGCGAAAGATTGACCGCGCGCGCCAGTTCCGCATTGGTGATGCGCGCGTTCTGCTGCAACTGGTTCAGGATGCCGATGTCGGTACGGTCGAGGCGCTGCCTGGCATGTGCGGTCATAGTCTAAAGATTCCGGTTTTAGGCGTTTTTAAAGAATAAATACACTATCGCATAGCGCGCAAGTGGCCAAATGAGACGCACATTCTGCGCATCCATGGATATGCTTGAACCTATTCCTTAAAGCCTTAGCGGAGTCGCGCCATGACCGACTTGTCGAGCGGAACCACCCAGCTTCTTTCCATAGCCAAAGGACGCGAGGACCTCGATCCCGGCGAAACCGCCGAATGGCTGGAGGCGCTCGATGCGGTCGTCGCGCACGTTGGCCGCGAGCGCGCGCAGTATCTGTTCGACCGGCTCGCGGAGCATGCGCTTTCGGTGGGCGTGGAATCGGCGCGGGCCCGCGCGACGCCCTACGCGAACACGATTCCGGTGGCGCAGCAGCCGCCTTATCCGGGCAACCTCGACATCGAAAAGAAACTCGCGGCCGTGCTGCGCTGGAATGCGCTCGCGATGGTCGTGCGTGCCAATCGCGCTTACGGCGAACTCGGCGGCCATATCGCGAGTTATGCATCGGCGGCGGATTTGTTCGAAGTCGGCTTCAATCATTTCTTTCGCGCGGCGGACGCGGAGCATGGCGGCGATATCGTCTACTTTCAGCCGCATTCGTCGCCGGGCGTGTATGCGCGTGCCTTCCTCGAAGGCTTTCTCGACGAAGAACACTTGCGTCACTATCGGCGCGAGATCGAAGGGCCGGGTTTGTGCTCGTATCCGCATCCGTGGCTGATGCCCGATTTCTGGCAGTTCCCGACAGGCTCGATGGGCATCGGTCCGATCAACTCGATTTATCAAGCGCGTTTCATGCGCTATTTGCAGAACCGCAACCTGCAACGCACGGAAGGGCGCAAGGTGTGGGGCTTCTTCGGCGACGGCGAGATGGACGAGCCCGAATCGATCGGCGCGCTGTCGCTTGCCGCGCGCGAGCAGCTCGACAATCTCGTGTTCGTCATCAACTGCAATCTGCAGCGGCTCGATGGTCCCGTGCGCAGCAATGGACGCATCGTCGATGAGCTCGAAGCGCAATTCACCGGCGCGGGCTGGAACGTGATCAAAGTGCTGTGGGGCTCGGACTGGGACGGCTTGTTCGCGCGCGATCACACGAACGCATTGCTGCGCGCGTTTGCACATACCGTCGACGGACAATTCCAGACCTTCTCGGCCAACGATGGCCGCTATAACCGCGAACGCTTCTTCGGCCAGAATCCGGAGTTGGCCGGGCTCGTTGCGCATATGTCGGATGAAGACATCGACCGCTTGCGCCGCGGCGGCCACGATGTCCGCAAGCTGCACGCGGCCTACGCGAAGGCGCTCGCCCACAAAGGGCAGCCGACGGTGATCCTTGCCAAGACGATGAAAGGCTTCGGCATGGGCACGGCGGGCCAGGGCCGCATGACCACGCATCAGCAGAAGAAGCTCGACCTTGACGATCTCAAGGCGTTCCGCGATCGCTTTCGCTTGCCGCTGTCGGACGACGATGTCGAGCAAGTGAAGTTCTACAAGCCCGCGAGCGATGCACCCGAAATGCGCTATCTGCACGAACGTCGCGCGGCATTGGGCGGCTATTTGCCGCGACGTCGCGCGAAGGCATCGAACAACATCGTGCCGCCAACGCTCAAGTCGTGGGGCCAGTTCGCGCTCGACGCATCGGGCAAGGAAATGTCCACGACGATGGCGTTCGTGCGCATGCTCGGCAGCCTCCTGAAGGACGCGACGCTCGGGCCGCGCGTCGTCCCCGTGGTCGCGGACGAGGCGCGCACCTTCGGCATGGCGAATCTCTTCAGGCAGGTCGGCATCTATTCGCCGCTCGGCCAGTTATACGAGCCGGAGGACATGGGCTCGATGCTGTATTACCGCGAAGACACGCGCGGGCAGATTCTGGAAGAAGGCATCTCGGAGGCGGGCGCGGTGTCGTCGTGGATTGCGGCGGCGACGTCTTACAGCGTGCACGATCTGCCCATGCTGCCGTTCTACATCTACTACTCGATGTTCGGCTTTCAGCGCATCGGCGACCTGATTTTCGCCGCGGCGGATCAGCGTTCGCGCGGCTTTCTTATCGGCGCGACGGCGGGGCGCACGACGCTCGGCGGCGAAGGTCTTCAGCATCAGGACGGCACGAGTCATCTGAGCGCATCGACGATTCCGAACTGCCGCGCTTACGATCCCGCGTTCGCTTATGAAGTCGCGGCGATCGTCGATGAAGGCATGCAGGAAATGATGGTGCGCCAGAACGACGTGTTCTACTACGTCACCGTGACCAACGAGAACTACGCGCAGCCATCCGCGCCCGGTGGTTCACTCGATGCGATCACGCGCGAAGGCATCCTGCGCGGCATCTATCGCATCGGCGACGCAGCCGGTGCCGATGCCCAGGTGCAGTTGCTCGGCTCGGGCGCGATCCTGAACGAAGCGATCGCCGCTCGCACGATGTTGAAGGACGACTGGAACATCGACGCCGCCGTGTGGAGCGTGACGAGTTATACGGAACTGCATCGCGATGGCGCCGCCGCAGAACGCCTCGCGCGTCTGAGCGACGACGAAGCCCCGACGCCATTCGTCACGCGTGCGCTCGAAGCATCGCGCGGTCCGGTGATCGCCGCGACGGACTATGTGCGCGCGGTGCCGGAACTGATCCGCGCCTACGTGCCGCGCCGCTACGTTACGCTCGGCACGGACGGCTTCGGCCGCAGCGATACGCGTCAGGCGTTGCGCGAATTCTTCGAGGTGGATCGCGTGTCGATCGTGATTGCCGCGCTGAAATCGCTCGTGGATGAAGGTGCCATCGAGAAGACGATGTTGAAGGCGGCGCGCGAGCAATACGGCCGAGCGCAGGAGCCGCACGCCGCGCCCTGGACGCGTTAGACGCTGTTGCGCGCGGCGTCGAGCAGGGCGCGTACTTCGTCGTCGCTGGTTTGCTCGAAGTCGGCATAGAACTGGCCGACGCCGAAGTAATGGCGCGGCCGCATCACGCAGACGAACTCGTCGACGATCTCTTCCACGCGCGCATCCGACTCGAGCGGCGCCACGGGCAATGCCGCGATGATCTTCGCGGGATGCGCATGACGCAGCGACATCGCGGCGGCTTTCATCGTTGCACCGGTCGCCATGCCGTCATCGACGATGATCGCGATACGACCTTCCACGTCGAGCGGCGGCTGCGCGCCACGATAGAGTTGCTCGCGCCGCGCGAGTTCGATGCGCTCGCGGGCGATCACACGTTCGAGTTCTTCTTTGCCAACGCCCGCATATTCGACGATGCGCTCATCGAGAAAAAACGTATCGCCCGATGCGATCGCGCCCATCGCCAGTTCGGGCTGCACGGGCACGCCGAGCTTGCGCACGACGAGTACATCGAGACGCGCGCCGATCGCACGCGCTACTTCATACGCGACAGGCACGCCGCCACGCGGCAGCGCGAGCACGATGACGTCGTCGCGCTTCGCATAGTTCAGCAAGTGCCGGGCGAGCTGACGGCCAGCGTGCCTTCGGTTATCGAACGTCATGTCCATGTTGCGTGTCCTTTCAACTGCCGTTTGTGCTTTCACGCCTTCACGCCGACAGTCTCTTCAGGATACTCGCCGCATGGCGCGCGGGTGCAGGCCCTTATGCGCTTGCGAAGTTGCTTCAAACCGCTTGCAGAATGAAATATTTGGCCCGAAAGCGGTGCACGCGATGCAGCGATTCGGGGCATTGCACCAACATGGATCGAGTAGCGATGATCGATTTCCGGGAGCGTTGCACCACGTTATTCCTGCTGCAGCCGCACATCCGCACCGTTTCGATGCCGCATGCGCCAGGTTGGCCCGGAACTTGCAAAAAGGTGCGCCTTTTACGACTCGACCGCTCGAACATGCAGGCACTCCAATCCGGCACCAACACTCTTTTTCTGCTGCTGGGCGCCGCGATGGTGCTCGCCATGCACGCGGGTTTCGCGTTCCTCGAACTCGGCACCGTGCGCCGCGAGAATCAGGTGAACGCGCTCGTGAAGATTCTGGTCGACTTCGCGGTGTCGACGCTCGCGTACTTCTTCATTGGCTACAACATCGCGTATGGCGTGCAGTTCATGCACAGCGCCGATATCCTCGCCGAGCACAACGGTTACGCGCTCGTGCGCTTCTTCTTCCTGCTGACGTTCGCGGCGGCCATTCCGGCGATCGTATCGGGCGGCATTGCCGAGCGCTCCAAGTTCAATCCGCAACTGTTCGCGACGGCCGTGATCGTCGGCTTCATTTATCCGCTGCTCGAAGGCGTTGCGTGGAACGAGCGCTTCGGCATTCAGGCGTGGCTCGCGCAAACCTTCGGCGCGCCGTTTCATGACTTCGCCGGATCGGTCGTCGTGCATGCGTTCGGCGGATGGGTCGCGCTGCCCGCCGTGCTGTTGCTCGGGCCGCGTCATGGCCGTTATCACAAGGACGGGCGTATCGCGGCGCATCCGCCATCGAGCATTCCGTTTCTCGCGCTGGGCGCGTGGGTGCTCGCGGTCGGCTGGTTCGGCTTCAATGTGATGAGCGCGCAGACCATCGACAAGATCAGCGGACTCGTCGCCGTGAACTCGCTGATGGCGATGGTCGGCGGCACGCTCGCTGCATGGTTCGCGGGCCGCAACGATCCGGGCTTCACGTATAACGGGCCGCTGGCGGGCCTCGTCGCGGTATGCGCGGGCTCGGACCTGATGCATCCGCTTGGCGCGTTGATTGTCGGCGCGGTGGCGGGCGTGTTGTTCGTTCAGATGTTCACGTGCGCGCAGAACCGCTGGCGCATCGACGACGTGTTGGGCGTGTGGCCCTTGCACGGCATGTGCGGCGCGTGGGGCGGCATTGCGGCGGGCGTGTTCGGGCAGAAGGCGTTCGGCGGGATCGGCGGCGTGTCGGTCTGGTCGCAATGGCTGGGCACGGCGGGCGCCGTCGTGCTGGCGCTTGCCGGGGGCGCGGCGGTGTATGGCGCGATCAAGCTGACCGTGGGACTGCGGCTCGATCGCGAGGAAGAGTTCAATGGCGCGGATCTCGCGATTCATCGCATATCGGCCACGCCGGACCGGGAGATGGCAGGGTAACGCCGGGGCGGGGCAGGCACGCGCTTCGCTACGTCTGAAGAAAGAACGACGATTATCGATCCGGCACACGTCACGCTGCCCGCAGCGGTTACGATATGCCGGTCGACATCCCCGGAGGCGCGACGCTTGGACTCCACCGAGACCGCGACATTCGATCTGCCGTTGCCCGCGCGCAATTTCGCCTCGATGCGAAAGATGCTGCTGCTCGTGCTGGCGGCGTCGATCGTCATTCCGCTCGCATGCCTTTGCATCTACGGTTACTACGATCTGCAGCGCCGTTTCGCCGATGCGGATGAACTGACCGAGCGTCTCACGCGCGTGGTGGATGAGCACGCGCTCAAGGTCATCGACCTGAATCAACAGCTGGAGATGCGTATCGGCGACATGCTCGGCGACAGCGACGACAGCGCCATCCGCAATCGCGAAGAAGCGCTGCACCGCACGCTCGAGGACATGGACAGCACGCTCGCGCAGATCGCCGCGATTTCCGTGTTCGGCGAAGGCGGCGGGTTGCTCGCGAACAGCCGCTACTATCCGGCGCCGCCCGTAACGATTTCCGAGCGCGACGACTTTCAGTCCGCGCGCGCGGTCGCCCCCGTCACCTACTTTTCGTTGCCTCTGCGTGGCAAGGTGGCACGCTCCGACGTTTTCACAACGACGATGGGCCGCATCGGCCGCGAAGGGCAGTTTCTCGGCGTCGTGTCGATTGCGTTGAAGCGCGGCTATTTCGTCGACTTCTATCGCGAGCTTGCAGCGGGCGATCGCGCGGTCGTCATCGGGCTTTATCGGCGTGATGGCGGCGCGCTCGCGCGTTATCCCGCCAGCAAGGACAACGCGCAGGTTGCAACGAACACGCCCTTTACCAACGCATTCCGGAACAATGAACTCTACGGCCGCATGCGGATGAGTTCGAGCATCGATCATGTCGAGCGATTGCTCGCATTTCGCCGCGTGGGCGACTATCCGCTCTATGTCTCGACAGGCTATGCGGTATCCGCCATTTACACGCGCTGGCGCGGCAATCTCGCGATGGCTGCAGCAATTGCGCTGATGCCGTGCATCGCCGTGTGGCTGCTGATCGCCTTCTCGATTCGCCGCCTCAACGCCGAGCAGGCCGCGTGGGAACGCTGGCAGGCCGAAGTCGCGACGCGTCTTTCCGTCGAGGCATCGAGCCGTCATTTGCGCCGCATGGGCGCGCTGGGCAATCTTGTCGCGAACGTTGCACACGACTTCAACAATCTGCTGATGGTCGTGGCATCGAACATGGAACTGGCGCGCCGCAAGCGCTTCAACGGCGTCGAAAGCGAAGTGCTCGCGGTGGAGCGCGCGACCGCCGGCGCCGAAGCGCTTGCGCGGCGTTTGATGAGCGTGGCGCGCAAGCAGCCGCTCAAACAGGAATCGATCGATCCCGCCGTGTGGTTGCGCAGCGTGCTCGAATTGTTGAAAACATCGGTGCGTCCTTCCGTGTCGATGACGCTCGAACTGTCGCCCGATTTATGGCGCGTGATGGCTGATCCCGTCGAACTGGAACTCGCGCTCGTGAATATCGCGGTGAATGCGAGCGAGGCGATGCCGTATGGCGGCCGCGTCGTGATCCGTTGCCGCAATGCGCGCGTGCGCGGCGCGGAAACCGATATCCCCGATGGCGAGTACGTGCTCATCTCCGTGACCGACAATGGCGAGGGCATGAACGAACAAACCTTGCGACGTGCATTCGAGCCGCTCTTCACGACCAAGGAACAGGGCGCGGGCACGGGCCTCGGTCTCACGCAAGTGCTGGCCGCGTGCGAACAGGCAGGCGGCACCGCGCGCATCACGAGTGTGGCGGGCGCGGGCACGACCGTTCGTCTTTACCTGCCGCGTCAACATCGGCCGGTGCGTGAAACGCCGAAGGTTTGCGCGCCGCCCGAGCCCGTCACGCAACCGCTCGCGCCGACGCTGCAAACGGCGCACGCAATCGGCAATGGCGAGCAGCCGTTGCGCGGCATGTCGGTGCTGCTGGTAGAAGACAACGCGGATGTCGCGGCGGGCGTCGTGGCCGTGCTCGAAGTATTCGGCTGCGCGGTGCATCACGAAACAAGCGCGGATGCCGCGTTCGCGCTGCTCGGCGAAGGCTATGGCTTCGATCTCGTGCTCACCGATGTGCAGATGCCGGGCCGCATGAACGGCATCGATCTGGCGGAGCAGATACTGAAGCGCCTGCCGTCACAACGACTCGTGCTGATGACGGGTTACGCCGATGAACTCGAACGCGCGAAGCATCTCGGCGTGCCGATCCTTGCCAAGCCATTCGACATGGACGATCTCGTCGACCTCATCGCGCCGGGCGTGCCGCACTGAACGCGCATCAACGCTTCGCGTTTCCCGGCAACGCGCGCGCACCGACCAGCGGATTGAACGCGGCGCGCTTCGCTTCTTTCGGCTCGTCCGGCGCGCGCTTCTTGACGGCCCGCGAATTCGAACGCGAACTATTGCCGCCGAGCTGGTTCAGCAAGTCTTCGTCTTCTTCGTTGCTCTCTGCTTCTGTCTCTTCTTCGACGTCGCTCTTAACGGATGCCTGCGCGCCCGCCAGATGCTCGACCACCGAGATGAAGTCCTTCTGCGCGCTTCTGAGCGCGCGCCCCGGCATCATGACGATAACGACCGCTTCCTGCACGCTGCGACCGTCCACGGTTTTCAGTGCGCCTTTTTCGTTCCAGTCGATGCCGCTCTCCGCGAACGCCGCGACTACTTGATGCAGCACCGCGGGCGACATCACGCCGGCATCGTATAAGCCAACGATCTGCCGCTCCGCCAGCGCGAAGAGGCTCGGTGGGCCGCGCTTAGGCTTGCGCGCGGCCATTTACTTCGCGGCGGGCGCGACCCGCCACACGGCATTGCCGACATCGTCGGCGACGAGAAGCGCGCCCGTGCGATCCACGGCCACGCCGACGGGCCGGCCGCGTGCATGACCATCGGACGAAAGGAAGCCTGTCAGGATGTCTTCCGGCGGTCCTGCGGGCTTGCCGTTATCGAAGGGCACGAATACGACCTTGTAGCCGCTTCTAGGCTTGCGATTCCACGAGCCATGCTGACCGATGAACGCGCCGTTTCGATAGTGCTCGGGAAACGCCTGGCCGTCGTAGAACGTGAGGCCGAGCGAGGCCGTATGTGCGCCGAGTGCATAGTCGGGCGGAATGGCCGCTTGCACGAGATCGTCGCGTTGCGGCTTTACACGGTCGTCGACATGCTGACCGTAATAGCTGTAGGGCCAGCCATAAAAAGCGCCGTCTTTCACCGAAGTCAGATAGTCGGGCACGAGTTCGTTGCCGAGTTCATCGCGCTCGTTCACAACTGTCCAGAGCGCGCCGCTTTGCGGCTGCCACGACATGCCGTTCGGATTGCGCAGACCCGTTGCGAAGAGCCGCGACTGCTTTGTCTCGATGTCCACTTCCATGATCGCCGCGCGCCCGTTCTCCGCGTCGATACCGTTCTCGGCCACGTTGCTGTTCGAGCCGACGGACACGTACAGCTTCTTGCCGTCGCGGCTCGCAATGATGTTCTTGGTCCAGTGATGATTGATCGGACCGGCGGGCAGGTCCATGAACTTTTCGCCGGGCGTCGTGATTTGCGTCGCGCCGGGTTCGTACTTGAAGCGCATGACCGCATCGGTGTCGGCAACGTAGAGATCATCGCCGACGAGCGCCATGCCGAAGGGCGAATGCAGTGCGTCGATGAACACGCTGCGCGTCTCCGCGATGCCGTCGCCGTCCGCATCGCGCAGCAGCACGATACGATCCGGGCTTGGCACCCCAGCGCCCGCGCGCTTCTGCATCTTTTTCATCACGAAGCCCTTGATGCCGGCGTTTTCGTCGTGCGGTTCCGGGGCGTTGCTTTCGGCGACGAGCACATCGCCATTGGGCAGCGTCGCGAGCCAGCGCGGATGTTCGAGGCCCGAGGCAAACGCGGTCACGTTGAAGCCCGCCGGAGACTCGGGTTGTTCGCCTTGCTTCCACGGCTTGGCCCGCGCGATGTTGACCGTCGGCATCAGCGATTTGTGCGGTGCGGGCAACGTCGGATTAGGGCCGAATCCCGGGGCGTAATCGTCGGCGAGTGCAGCGCCGCTTGCCAGCAGCAGCGCGATGGCGCCTGCGCGCGCAAGATGCTTCGACTGAATGTTCAAGCGTGGCTCCTGACGATTATGAAGGCGACGACATCCATTCATGCACATCGAAGCGATCAGCCGCCGCCGATGCCTTGCGTCACCATGCCCGTGCCGGCGCACGTTGCGCACTCGGCGCTGTCGCGCTTGCCGGAGCCGTTGCAATCGGGGCATAGGTCTTCGCCCGTGCCGGGGACACCGGGATCGGCTTCATCGCCGGGATTGAGGGGAGGTTCCTGTGCCATTGCCGTCTCCTTCGTTTGAGCGGGTGCTGTTTGATCAAGCAAGCAATGTTCCTCTTCGCGAGCCGTGCCGAGCGGGTACGCGTAATGCGCATAGGATTGCGCGGCGAGAGCCGCGGCTTCATGACCTTGCAAGGAGGAACTCATGAGCGGAAATCAGAAGCAAACCGGTAGCCAACCGTCGACGCCGAATCAATCGGAACAGTCGAATCAATCCAACAGGCAGCCCGGCCAGCAAGAGAAGTCACCGGGACAGCCGCAGCAGGATCAGCAGGGCGGCCAGAAGCAGCCGAATCAGTCCACGCCGCAGCAGAAGGATGGACAGCGTCAGCCTTGATCGTCTTGAAGTAGTCGCATACAGGTAACGCGCGCGGCCTCGCTTGAGCGGGGCCGCTTTTTTATTCAAGGCTTGCGGCCGAATGCTTCGCGCAAGCGCTTCTTCGCGCGTTCCAGCGTGCTCTTGCGCGACTTCGGCAGATTGCGTCCCGCGCGATTGATATAGAAGTTGAGCATGGACATCGCCGATTGAAACGGCGAGCCTTTGCGACGCGTGCTGCGCGTGGATGAACGCTTGAGCGAATCGGCGATTTCCTGCGCGCTGCCGGTTTTGAAGATGTCGCGTTGAATGTCCATCGCGTCGCTCGTTTCCATGACGTGATGCGACCAGCGATGCGCGTTGCGCGCCGGCTTCTTGCGGTTGCCGGCAAGCGCGTGCCGTTGCCGCGTGCTGGGACGCTTGCCGCCGGACGTTTTGCGCGCTGACGTCTTCGTGGTTTTGCGGGTCGTTGCCATGCTGGGTCCTCGTTGCGCTCACGCGTTCGCGATGCGCCGCGCTTCATCGAGCGTCAACGGTTCGCGCATCGCTTCGGCGAGACGGCACACAGCGGTGTCGTATTCGCACGCGACCACCGCGCCTACGCGCGCATCCTTCATCAAATAGGCGATGAAGTGCTGCGCGTTCAGATCGCCGTCGATCTCGATGCTGTCCGGTTCCTTCACGTGCCCGAGATAATCGAACGTCTTGTCGTAGTGAAACGTCCAGAAATAGGGCACGCCGTCATAAGTGCGCGCACTGCCAGCCATGTTATACGCGGCGACGCGCGCATGCTGTTGCGCCACGCGCCAGTGTTCGATGCGAACGCTTGCATCTGCGTGCGGCAGCGGGAAATGCGCGATATCGCCGGCTGCGTAGAGCGAGGGCGCGGCAAGCATGCCGGAGTCGACGGTCAGGCCGCCGTCGTCTTCGAGCGGGACACCCGACAGGAAATGAGTCGCCGGTTCGACGCCCGTTCCCGCGATCACCACATCCGCCGCGATCTTCTCGCCGGATTCGAGTAACACTTCGCGCACGGCATTGCCGCCGCGCAATGCACTGACGCGCGCATTCATACGAAACACGACGCCGTTCTTCTCATGCAGCCGCTTGAACATTTCGCCGATGCGCTCGCCGAACTGCTTCGCGAAAGGCACTTTGCCCGGCGCGACGATGGTCACATCCAGTTTGCGCTTCCTCAGACAAGAAGCCACTTCCATGCCGATGAAACTCGCGCCAACGATCACGACGCGCTTGCGTCCTTCGAGCGAGGCGAGGATCGCGCGGGCATCGTCGCGAGTGCGCAAGAGATGAACATGTTGGAGATTTCCGCCGGGAATGCGGAGCGTTTTCGGCGTGCCGCCCGTGCAGACGAGCGCGGCATCGTAATCGATCTTCGTGCCATCGGCGAGTTCGGCGTGCTTGTCCTTTGCATCGAGTCTCACGGCTTGCGATTCGATACGGTCGATAGCGTGCTTCTCGAAGAAGTCGGGATCGAGCAGCGGCGGCACGTCGTCGGGCGGCAGGTCGCCGGCGAGCGTGAACTTGCTGAGCGACGTGCGATCGTACGGCTCGCGCGCATCATTACCGGCAAGCACGATGCGTCCATCGAAGCCCGCTTCACGCAACGCGGCACATGCCGCCGCACCCGCCGCGCCCGCGCCGACGATCAGCATGGTCTTGTCTTTGCCCGGCGACGTTGCTGCAGGCGCGCTGTCCTCGACGGGCTGCAAGGACACATAGACATCGCCGTCTTTGATCGATGCGTCGTAGCGTGTCAGTGCTTTCAATGGCGGCGGCTCGACGAGACTTCCGTCGCGCACGTCGAACGTGCCCTTATGCCATGGGCACACGATGCGTCCGTTGCAGATTGCGCCTTCTTCGAGCGGGCCGCCCGCGTGCGGACAATCGGCGGTATAGGCGCGCACGGCATCGCCGTCGCGGATCAGCAGAATAGGGATTTCTTTTGCGTCTTTGTCGTCGCCTTGAACGCGCACGCGCGTGCCGCGCTCGGCGGACAGGTCCGCAAAGCGCGCGACTTTATGCAGGGTGGGGGACATCGCATTCTCCGTTGGCTAAAGCACTCGCCATACGGAAAGCGGGCAGCAATTATCGGACCGCGCGCTTAAAGCCGATCAGAGCGCTTCCGTCACAGCGCGCAGAAACTGCTTCGTGCGTTCATGCTGCGGCGCGGAGAAGAACTGTTGCGGCGGCGCCTGCTCGATAATCTTGCCCTGCGAAAAGAAACACACTCGATCGGCGAAGTCCTTCGCGAAGCCCATCTGGTGCGTGACCATCAACATCGTGAGGTCATGCTCCGCGCCGAGCCTGCGTATCACGTTGAGCACTTCGCCGCACAGTTCGGGATCGAGTGCCGAAGTCACTTCATCGAACAACATGATCTTCGGGCGCATCGCGAGCGCGCGTGCAATGGCCACACGCTGCTGTTGCCCGCCCGATAACTGCGACGGATAGTGATCGCACTTCTCCGACAGTCCGACGAGCGAGAGCAATTCGCGCGCACGCTCGGTCGCTTCCTTCTTCGACATGCCGAGCACGCTCATGGGCGCTTCGATCGTGTTGTGCAGCGCCGTCATGTGCGGGAACAGATTGAAGCTCTGGAACACCATGCCGATCTTGCTGCGCACCTCGCGCACATGCCGCGGCGATGCGGGCACGAGCTTGCCGCCGCGCATCTCGTGCGTGAGCGGCTCGCCATCCACTTCGATCACGCCGTCAGTCAGCGGATCGAGCGTCATCAGCACGCGCAGAAGCGTGGATTTGCCCGAGCCGCTCGGCCCGATGATCGCCACCTTCTCGTTGCGTGCGATATCGAGATCGAGGCCGTCGAGCACGGTGAGCGCGCCATAGCGTTTGGTGACGTTGCGAAAACGCACCATCGGCGTGTTCGCGTTCTGCTCCGCCGCAGCGCCGAGCGCGGGGTCGAGATCTCGTTTCATCTGCTGCTCCTCGAGTTGCATTACCGTGCGCCGTCCAGCGGGGTCGATATGATTGAAGTGACAAGCCGCGCGATCATGGCAGCCTCACGCGCCGTTCGAGATGACGCACGCCCGAGGCGAACGTCACGCTGATCAGGAGAAAGAAGATGCCGGTCATCGTGATCGGTTCGAGATAGCGAAACGTTTCCGAGCCGATGTTCTTCGCCTGCTGCATCAGTTCGACGACAGTGATCGCGGAAAGCACCGGCGTGTCCTTGAACATCGCGACGAGGTAGTTGCCGAGCGCGGGAATCACCGGACGAATGGCCTGCGGCAAGACCACGCCGGTATAGGTGCGCCACGGCGAAAGCGACAGCGCGCACGACGCTTCCCACTGTCCGCGCGCGACGCCGTTCAGTCCCGCGCGATACACCTCGGACACATAGCACGCGTAATGCACCGCGATGCCCAGC
The DNA here is from genome assembly GCF_000402035.1 of Caballeronia insecticola. Taxonomy (GTDB): domain Bacteria; phylum Pseudomonadota; class Gammaproteobacteria; order Burkholderiales; family Burkholderiaceae; genus Caballeronia; species Caballeronia insecticola. The sequence continues at coordinate 959,155 of NC_021294.1, read as the reverse complement.
GTGCCCGCCGTCAGCGCGGACATCGTGAGGCCGTACAGCGGTGCGACATAGAACAGCACATAGACCTGGATCAGCAGCGGCGTGCTGCGAATGAACTCGATGAAGAGCGCGGTTGTCTTCGCGACGGGCGCGAATTCGCTGCGTCGCATGATCGCGAGCACGAGGCCGAGCACGAGTGCAATCGCAAAGCCGACGAGCGTGATGCCGATGGTATAGATCGCCGCGCGCGCGAGTTCGGGCAGGATATGCAGCGCATAGTTCACATCGAAAAGCTGACCGAGCGATGTCATGACGCGGCCCTCGGAAGGGTGCGGCGAACCGCGACATGGCTGCTCACGCGCCGCTCGAACACGCGCATCACGGCGACGACCGCCTGCGCAAGCACGAAGTAAATGAGGAGCGTAAGCCCGAAGATTTCCGCGGTTTTGAAGGTCGATTCGTCGAGCTGGCGCGCGCGGAACGTGAGATCGGACAATGTGATCAGCGAGACGAGCGAGGTGCCTTTGATAAGCTCGATCATCAGGTTGGTTGCGGGCGGCAGCGCGTTGATCATCGCCTGCGGCAGTACGACGCGACGTAGCCGCGCCGACGCCGGCATGTTCAGCGCGAGCGCCGCTTCGTATTGCCCGCCCGGCACCGAACGCAGCGCGCCGCGCAGAATCTCCGAGCCATAGGCGCCGTAATGCAACCCCAGTCCGACGATGGCGACCGTAAAGGGCGTCAGTTGCACGTTGAAGGGCGGCAGCGGCAGCACGAAGAAGAGCCAGAACAACTGCACGAGCAGCGACGTGCCGCGAAACACTTCGACATACACGTTGCCGGCCCAGCGCACGACGCGATAGGGCGCTGCGCGCAGCGCGGTCGCAACGCTCGCCATGACGATCGCGAGCAGAATGCTGATGACCGCGATCTGGATCGTGACGAGCGTGCCCTTCATCATCAGGGGCAATAGCTCATTGAGGTCACTCATGACGCTTCCTCGCAAGTTGATGAACGCTGCGCATCGCTAACGTGCTTCGCTTAACCCGCGCACAGTTCAGGCGCTTTCTTCGTCGTCAGGTTGGTCTTGTCGAAGCCGAACGGGCCGACCGTCTTCATATGATCGTCCGTGCCGAGCCACTGATGCAGTTCCTTGTTCACGGCATCGCGCAGATCGGCATCTTCGGGACGGAACGCGAGCGCGCCATAGCCGGTATGTTTCGGGTCGTCGTTGAACTGGCTGACCGCTTCCACTTGAGCGCCGCCTTTCGTGGCGAGCCCTTTCATCGTCAAGGCAGTGCCGACGGCTGCATCTGCACGACGCGCGCGCACGGCCTGCAATTGCGCGGTGGTATCCGGCACCTGAAGAATCTGGTCATCCTTGATACCGGCCTGACGTGCATAGCCGAGTTCTGCCGTACCCGCCATCACAGCAAGTTTCGTGTCCGGTTGCTTGGCGACATCGGCATAGCTGTGCAGATTCTTCGGGTTGCCTTTCATGGTCAGCAGCGTGTCGGGAATCTGGTATTGCGGATCGGCGAACGCCACTTGCTTGCAACGTTCCGGCGTGATGTACATGCCCGCCGCAATCACGTCGAAGCGCCCGGCCTTGAGGCCCGGAATCAGCGCGCCCCATTCGGTTAGCACCGCATCGACCTTTTTCACGCCGAGCTTGGCAAACACTTTCTTCGCGATCTCGGGCGATTCGCCGGTCACGGTGCCATCGGGCGTCGTATAGGCGAAGGGCGTTTCGTTCGCGTAGCCGATGCGCACCTCGCCGGTGCGTTGAATGCGCTGCAACGTGGTTTCCGCGCTCGCACTCGCGGTGTAGGCGACAAGGCTCGTCGCCGCGACGCACGCCGCTGCCAGCATTCCAGACAGTCTTTTCGTCTTCATATCGTTTCCGTAGTGATGGTTTTTCAAGCGTGGTCGGTTAAGGCGCTAGCTGGCCGCGATATGAGCGAGCCCGAGAAAACCCTTATTCCGCAGGGCATTTCAGCGGTTCGGAGCGCAGCCACGAATGCAGAATACAAAGCCATATATTTGTTCCGATTGCTCTAGGACAATTATTTTCAGGCGCGCTTTTGCGCCACTATGGCGCATGCAATCCGGCTTAAGAGGAACCACTCAGTGAATGAACGATGGCGCGACGCCGTGCGCACCGTGCAAGGCGTGCAATCCAAATACAAGCGGCTCGTGAAGGCGATGGCCGCCGATATCGAAAGCGGTGCGCTCGCTTCAGGCGCGCGTCTGCCGCCGCAGCGCGAAGTTGCCGCGGACCTTGCGATCAGCGTGCAGACCGTCACCAATGCGTACAAGGAACTCGAACGGCAAGGGCTGATCCGCTGCGAAGTCGGGCGCGGCAGCTTCGTCTCGGCGCGCGTGACCGAGACCATGTCCAATTACATGCTGGATACGGCCGAACGCTCTGTCGTCGATTTCTCGATTGCGCGCATCGTCCATACGCCCGAGCATGACGCGATGTGGCGCAAGGTCTGCGCGACGCTCTCGACCATCGAGGATCAGCCGTGGATACGCGCGTTCCGGCCTATCGCGGGCTTCGAGCATCATCGGCAGGCGGGTGTCGCATGGCTCGCGTCGCTCAACATGCCGGCGAGCGTGGAGACGCTGCTCGTTACGAACGGCGCGGCGCACGGCATCTTTCTCGCGCTCGCATCGATTGTCGGGCCGGGCGATACCGTGCTGTGCGAAAGCCTCACGGATCACGGCGTGATCGGCTCGGCGAACGTACTGGGGTTTACGCTCAAAGGCCTTGAGATTGACGAGCACGGCATCCGCCCTGAGCACTTCGAAGAAGTCTGCGACAGCGAGCGTGTGAGCGCACTCGTCTGCACGCCGACACTGAACAATCCGACCGTCGCATTGATGACCGATTCCCGCCGTCGCGCGATTGCGCGTATTGCGGAGCGTTATGGCGTGTACGTGATCGAGGACGATGTCTACGGCGCGCTGCCCGCGAAAGCGCAAACGCCCATTGCAAGCCTGATTCCGGAGCTGGCGTTCTATTGCACGAGCATGACGAAGTCCGTGCTGAGCGGCTTGCGTACCGGCTTCATGACGGTGCCGCGCAGGCTCGCATTGCGCGCGGAGAGCGTTCTGCGCGTGAGCAGTTGGATGGCGACATCGCCGATTGCCGAAGTCACCGCGCGCTGGATCATGGACGGCACGGCCGAGCGGCTCGTGCAGATTCAGCGCGAGCGGCTCGCGGCGCGGCAACGCGTCGTGCGCGAAGTGCTGAGCGATTACGTGCTCGGCTCGCATCCGAATGCGTTATCTGCATGGCTGCGCGTGCCCGACGAATGGGAAGCCGAGCGCATCGTGCGCGAACTGCGCAATCGCAATATCGCGGTGACATCGCCGGATCCGTTTCTCGTGCGCGGCGCAGTGCGGCCGAATGCGGTGCGGCTTTGCGTGGGCGCTGAAGTCGGCGAGAACACGTTCCGCACGGCCGTGCAGACGATCCGCGAAGTGTTCGAGCAATTCCCGCACGTGCATGACTTCAACTAAATGAACTAGGACAATCGAAAACGATTTTTTAGGACATTAGACTGGGTTGCATCGTTACTCGATATGCCACTCAGACGCTCATGTCCACACTCACGCTCGCCGATGTCTATCGCGCCCGCCAGCGCATCGAAGGGCGCGCGATCGTTACACCGCTCGTTCAGTCGGCGTCGTTGTCGCGCATCGCGGGCGTGCCCGTTCATCTGAAGCTCGAAACGCTGCAGCCCACCGGAAGCTTCAAGTTGCGAGGAGCGACGAATGCGCTCGCACAACTTGCCGCGGATGGCTGCACGCGTGTGGTCACGGCATCGACGGGCAATCACGGCCGCGCTGTCGCGCATGCGGCACATTCGCTCGGCATCGAAGCGGCCGTGTGTATGTCTTCGCTCGTGCCGCAGAACAAGGTCGATGCAGTGGCCGCGCTCGGCGCGCGTGTGGTCATCTGCGGAAAGAGTCAGGACGATGCGCAACTCGAAGCACAGCGACTCGTGCGCGACGAAGGTTATGCGTTCGTGCCGCCTTTCGATGATGAACGCGTGATCGCGGGGCAGGCCACCATCGGCCTTGAAATTTTCGAAGCGCTGCCGGATACGGCGAGCATCGTCGTGCCGTTGTCAGGCGGCGGCCTGTTCAGCGGCGTCGCGTTTGCAGCAAAGAATCTCCGCCCCGACATAAAGATGATCGGCGTCTCCATGGAGCGCGGCGCGGCCATGCATGCGAGTCTCGCAGCGGGCAAGCCCGTGTTCGTCGATGAACTCGAAACGCTCGCCGATTCGCTCGGCGGCGGCATCGGTCTGGAAAACCGGCACACGTTCGCGATGACGCGTGAACTCATCGATGAAGTCGTGTTGCTCGACGAAGTGTCGATCGCGCGCGGCATCGTGCATGCGTATCGCGAAGAGCGGCTCGTGGTCGAAGGCGCGGCCGCAGTCGGCATGGCGGCCTTGCTCGATGGCGCGATCGACGTGCGCGGCGGGCCGATCGTCATTGTCGTGAGCGGCAGCAACATCGATATCGAAACGCATCGCCGCCTGATTGGAGCCGCCTGAAACCATGTCTTTTATCGATCAATCCACGGTATTGCTCGGGCAAGCGCAACTGCGCCGACTCGTGCCGCTCGATCTCGACGCGATCGAACAGGTCGAAGCCGCGTTTAAATCGCTTGCGACCGAAGCTGTCGCGATGCCGCCGATCCTGCGTCTCGACATCCCCGAGCATGCGGGCGAAGTCGACGTAAAAACCGCTTATTTGCCGCGCTTTCCGAGCTTCGCGATCAAGGTGAGCCCCGGCTTCTTCAAGAATCCCTCGCTTGGTCTGCCAAGCCTCAATGGCCTGATGCTCGTGTTGTCCGCACGTACGGGCCTGACCGAAGCCGTGTTGCTCGACAGCGGTTATCTCACCGCCGTGCGCACTGCGGCAGCGGGCGCGGTTGCATCGCGCTGGCTCGCGCGCAAGGATGCGAAGCGCGTGGCGATCATCGGCGCGGGCGAGCAGGCGCGTCTGCAACTGAAGGCGTTGCGTCTCGTGCGCGACATCGATCATGTGACGGTGTATGCACGCGAACGCGAACGGGCACAGCAATACGCACGCGATTGCGAAGCCGAAGGTCTGCGTTGCGAAATCGCCGACAGCGTGCATCGCGCGCTCAGGCACGCGGACATCGCCATCACGACGACACCGAGCCGCGAGCCCTTGATTCACGCACGCGATCTGCATCCCGGTTTGCACATCACGGCGATGGGCTCAGACGCCGAACACAAGAATGAACTCGCGCCGGATGTGCTCGCGAATGCGCGTTACGTGTGCGACCGCTTGCAGCAAGTGCGCGTGCTGGGCGAACTGCATCACGCGATAGAAGCGGGCGTGATCGCTAACGATGCCGCTTTCGCCGAACTGGGACAAGTCATCGCGCAGCAGATGCCGGGCCGCGCAAACGACGACGAAGTGACCGTGTGCGATCTGACCGGCACCGGCGCGCAGGACACCGCCATCGCGACGCTTGCCGTGCAGCGCGCGCGGGCGGCTCAGGCAGGAACCATTTTCCACAACGATGTGACGGCTTGATAGAGGGGACGATGTCCGAAATCTTGCAAGAGAGAAGGAGCGAGGCGCCCGTGGTACGCCTGCCGTTCGAGCGCAGCGAATACGAGGCGCGCATCGCGAAGACGCGGCGCGCGATGGAGAAGGCAGGCATCGATCTGTTGATCGTGACCGACCCGACCAACATGGCGTGGCTCACCGGCTACGACGGCTGGTCGTTCTACGTGCATCAATGCGTGCTGCTCGCAATGGAAGACGAGCCTGTGTGGTACGGCCGTGGGCAAGATGCGAACGGTGCGAAGCGCACGGTGTTCATGCGGCACGACAATATCGTCGGCTATCCGGATCACTACGTGCAGTCGTCGGTACGTCATCCGATGGACTACCTCTCTACCGAAGTTATCGCCGCGCGTGGCTGGGATAAAAAGCGCATTGGCGTGGAGATGGACAACTATTACTTCAGCGCGAAGGCGTATGCGTCGTTGACGCAGCACTTGCCCGGCGCGAAGTTCGTCGATGCGACCGCGCTCGTCAACTGGCAACGCGCGGTGAAGTCGGCGCGCGAGATCGAATATATGCGCGTGGCGGCGCGCATCGTCGAGAAGATGCATGCGCGCATTGTCGAGCAGGTCGAGCCCGGCATGAAGAAGAGCGATCTCGTCGCGCAGATCTACGAAGCGGGCATCACGGGCGTAGAAGGTTATGGCGGCGATTATCCGGCGATCGTGCCGTTGCTGCCGACCGGTTCCGATGCCGCCGCGCCTCATCTCACATGGGACGATTCGACATTCACCGCGAATGCAGGCACGTTCTTCGAGATCGCGGGATGCTTCAGGCGTTATCACTGCCCGCAATCGCGCACGGTGTATCTGGGCAAGCCGCCGCAACATTTCATCGATGGAGAGAAGGCTGTCGTGGAAGGCATCGAAGCGGGCCTGGCCGCTGCGAAGCCGGGCAACAAGACCGAAGACATCGCGAACGCGTTCTTCGCGGTGCTGCGCAAGTCGGGAATCGAGAAGGACAGCCGCTGCGGCTATCCGATCGGCGCGAGTTATCCGCCGGACTGGGGCGAGCGCACCATGAGCCTGCGTCCCGGGGACCAGACGGTCCTCGAACCCGGCATGACGTTTCACTTCATGCCGGGCTTATGGCTCGACGATTGGGGCCTCGAAATCACGGAGAGCATTCTGATTACGGACACCGGCGTCGAGACTTTCTGCAACACGCCTCGCAAATTGTTCGTGAAGGAGTAGCACGATGCGCGCGTCACCGATCAGCCCGACCGTCGATTTCGACGCCGATGGAGAACAGCACGGCTTCCTCAAGTTGCCCTACTCGCGCAACGATTCCGCATGGGGCGCCGTGATGATTCCCGTCACCGTGATCAAACGCGGCGAGGGTCCCACCGCGCTGCTCACGGGCGGCAATCACGGCGACGAATACGAAGGGCCGATCGCGCTTGCGAAGCTCGCATCCACATTGAAAGCGAGCGAGGTGAACGGCCGCGTGATCATCGTGCCGTTCATGAATTACCCGGCGTTTCGCGCGGGTACGCGCACGTCGCCGCTCGATGCAGGCAACCTGAACCGAAGCTTTCCCGGCAAGCCCGACGGCACCGTGACGGAAAAGATCGCGGATTACTTCCAGCGTCATTTGTTGCCGCTCGCGGACTACGTGCTCGACATTCACGCGGGCGGCCGCACGCTCGACTTCGTGCCGTTCGCGGCCAGCCACGTGCTAAGCGATGCAACGCAGCAAGCGCGTTGCGAAGCCGCGATGCGCGCATTCGGCGCGCCGTATTCGATGCGTATGCTCGAACTCGACAGCGTCGGTCTCTACGACAGCGCGGCGGAAGAAGCGGGCAAGGTGTTCGTATCGACGGAACTCGGCGGCGGCGGTTCATCGACGGCGAAGAGCGTCGCGATCGCGGAGCGCGGCGTGCACGGCTTTCTCGCGTATGCCGGCGTGATCGAACAACCGGCGACGCGAGGCGAAGCGCGCACCACGACGCTGCTCGACATGCCCGATGGCTCTTGCTACACGACGAGCGAACATACGGGTCTGCTGGAAATGTGCCGCGATCTCGGCGACATGGTCAAGGCCGGCGATGTGCTCGCTCGCGTGTACGACATGACGCGCACGGGCGCCACGCCCGTTGACTATCGTGCGAAGCGCGACGGACTGCTTGCGGCGCGGCATTTTCCGGGCCTCGTGCAGATGGGCGATACCGTGGCCGTGGTCGCGGATATCGTCGAACGTAATATCGCCGTGGGCCGCGCGTGATCAGGCTCGACCGCTACGATCTGGCGATTCTGCGCATTCTCGCGCGGGATGGCCGCATGACGAAATCGCGCCTGGCGGAAGAGGTCAATCTGTCGATTTCGCCGGCATGGGAGCGCGTGAAGAAGCTCGAAGACTGCGGGCTCATCAAAGGCTATCGCGCAGAGATCGACTGGATGGCTGCCTTCAAGGGCAGCCGTATCGTCGTGGAGGTGACGCTGTCGCGTCATACCGCGCAGGACATGCGGCGCTTCGAAGAGCGCGTGAACGCGGCGCCGGAAATCGTGCAGTGCTATGCGACCGGCGGCGGCGTGGATTACGTGCTGCATGTGGTGTCGCGCGACATCGATCACTATCAGCGCTTCATCGATTCGCTGCTCGTCGAGGAACTCGGCATCGAACGGTACTTCACGTATATCGTGACGAAGGTCGTCAAGAACGTAGCCGAAGGGCCGCCTGACTGGGCCGATGAAGCCGTCTGAACGCATCGTTCCTCGCGCGCGAAAAAGTTCTGTAGCACAGTCCGCGGAACAGAAAAAACATAAACGTCCAAGCGCCATAACGAAAAATTCGCGAGCCGCATGAGCCTTAAAGTGGATGCATCGAATTACATACATGTTCTGGAGACAAACATGCAGCTCGGTCATCCCGTTCTCTTCAAATCGCTTTGCTATGTCGACGGCCGCTGGGTCCATAGCGACAGCGCCGCATCGATTGCCGTCACCAATCCCGCCGATCAAAAGGTCATCGGTCATGTGCCGATGCTCGACCGCGCGCAGATCGTGAGCGCAGTCGATTCCGCCGAGCGCGCGTTTCAGTCGTGGCGCTGGATGCCGCAACAAAAGCGCAGTGCGCTGCTGCTGCGCTGGCATGAACTCATCATGCGACATCAGGCGGATCTTGCTGGCATCCTGTCGCTTGAGCAAGGCAAGCCGCTTGCCGAGTCCAAAGGCGAAATAGCCTATGCGGCGAGCTTCGTCGAATGGTTCGCCAACGAAGCGAAACGCCTTGCAGGACGCACGATTCCCACGCATATCGACGGCGCGCATCTCGGCACGGTGATGGAACCCGTCGGCGTTGCCGCGCTCATTACGCCGTGGAATTTCCCTGTTGCGATGATCACGCGCAAGGCCGCGGCCGCGCTTGCAGCAGGTTGCACCGTGATTGTGAAGCCCGCGCACGAAACGCCTTTCTCGGCGATTGCGCTTGCACAGCTCGCGGAAGAAGCGGGCTTTCCGCCGGGCGTGTTCAACGTCGTGATCGGCGAGCCGCACATGGCGATGGAAACGCTCGTCGGCGATACGCGTGTACGTGCCGTCAGCTTCACGGGTTCCACGCGCGTGGGCGGACTCGTTGCAAAGACGGCGGCGCAAGCGGGCATCAAGAAGCTCGCGCTGGAACTCGGCGGCAATGCGCCTTTCATCGTGACCGAAGACGCGGACCTGGAACAGGCCGTGCGCATCGCAGTGGGCGCCAAGTTTCAGACGTCGGGGCAGGATTGCTGTGCCGCTAATCGCATTCTCGTCGCGCGTGCGTTGTATGAGCCGTTCGTCGAACGCTACACGGCAGCGGTGCGGTCGCTTAAGGTAGGTAACGCATTCGAGACGAACGTCGATATCGGGCCGCTCATGCATCAGGCCGCATTCGATGCAACGCTTGCGCGCGTGGAAGATGCAAGAGCGCAAGGCGCGCGCATTACGGTCGGCGGCAATCCGCATGCGTTAGGCGGCTGGTTCTTCGAACCGACGGTCGTCGCCGATGCCAAAGCGGGCATGCGTATCTATGACGAAGAGAACTTCGCGCCGATCTCCGCGATCTCGCCGTTCGATACGCTCGACGAAGCCGTCGCGCGCGCAAACGACACGGAATATGGCCTCGCCGCCTATGTCTGCGCGACGCGCATCGACACCATCTTTCAACTCGTGCGGCGTCTCGACTTCGCGATGGTGTCGGTCAATGGCGTGAAGTTCACCGGCGCGCCGATTCCGTTCGGCGGCATGAAGGCATCGGGCCTTGGCCGCGAAGGCGGTGCGGAAGGCTTCGAGCCTTTCGTCGAAACGAAATACTTTTGCCTCGGCAATCTGGGCCTGCCGCTTTCGAGCGCGGCCTGAACGAATCAATCTCAGAGACACGCCTCACCGAATCAAGGAGAAGCACATGACGCAGCAAAAGCAATCGCTCGAACAATTGTTCAACGAAGACCGCGCGCACTTCATGCACCCGTCCACGCACGCACACGATCACGCGAGCGGCGCGTTGCCCGGCAAGATCGTCACCGGCGCGAAGGGCATTCGTATCGAGGATCATCAGGGCAAAAGCTATATCGATGCGTTTGCGGGCCTGTATTGCGTGAACATCGGCTATGGCCGCACCGAAGTGGCCGACGCGATCTACGAGCAGGCGAAGAAGCTCGCTTACTATCACACGTATGTCGGCCACTCGACGGATACGATCATCGAGTTGTCGTCGCGCATCATCGACTGGTCGCCCGAAGGCATGAAGAAGGTGTACTACGGCATGTCGGGGTCGGATGCGAACGAAACGCAGATCAAGATCGTCTGGTACTACAACAACGTGCTCGGGCGTCCGAACAAGAAGAAAATCATTTCACGCGAGCGCGGTTATCACGGATCGGGCATCGTAACGGGCAGCCTGACCGGCCTGCCGAGCTTTCATCAGAACTTCGATCTGCCTGTCGATCGCGTTAAGCACACCGTTTGCCCGCATTGGTATCGCAAGGCGCCGGTCGGCATGAGCGAAGCGCAATTCACCGCGTATTGCGTGGAAGAACTGGAGAAGCTCATCGCCAAGGAGGGCGCGGATACGATCGCGGCCTTCATCGCCGAACCGGTGATGGGCACGGGCGGCATCATTGCGCCGCCGCAAGGCTATTGGGAAGCCATTCAGGACGTGCTCAGAAAGCACGACATCCTGCTGATCTCCGATGAAGTCGTGTGCGGTTTCGGCCGTCTCGGCTCGAAGATGGGCGCGCAGCACTTCGGCATCAAGCCGGACCTCATCACCGTCGCCAAGGGGCTGACGAGCGCCTATGCGCCGCTGTCAGGCGTGATCGTCGGCGAGAAGGTGTGGGACGTGGTCGACAAAGGCTCGCAGGAATTCGGTCCGATGGGTCACGGCTGGACGTACTCGGGCCATCCGATCTGCGCGGCCGCGGCCCTTGCCAATCTCGACATTCTGGAGCGCGAGAACCTGACGCAGAATGCCGCCGATGTCGGCGCGTACTTGCAGCAACAACTGCACGCCGCGTTCGATGCGCATCCGCTGGTCGGCGAAGTGCGCGGCGCGGGCATGCTGGCGGCGCTCGAATTCATGGCCGACAAGGACGACCGCAAGCCGTTCGATGCCGCACTCAAGGTGGGCCCGAAGGTATCGGCGGCGGTGCTCGAGCGCGGCGTGATTGCGCGGGCGATGCCGCACGGCGATATCCTCGGCTTCGCGCCGCCGCTCGTGACCACGCGTAGCGAAGTCGATGAGATTGTCGGCATCGTCAAGCAGGCGGTGGATGCGGTGGCGAGTGAAGTGATCGGCTCGGCGCTTTCGACTCAGGCAATTTGAGATTATTTAAACCGGCGCAAGGGAAGACCCGTAGAAATGCGGGTTCTTTTTCATATTTGGGCACGCGCTAAAGAAATCCGCCTTAAAAAACAAAACGGCCGCTGCTTGCGGCCGTCTTGCATACTTTGCGCTGATGCTTCCCGCTTAACGCGTGGCAATGTACATCGTGATCTCAAAGCCAAAGCGCATATCGGTGAAACTCGGGGTTTCCCACTTCATAGAGCCTCCTTGTGCAATGAACAACCGGACGGATGCCAGGTCGTTGCGCGGATTCTTCCAGACTAGCGCCGTGCAAAGCCGCGCCCCCAATTCGACGCCCTTTAATCCTAACGCGAGTTCAAGCATTGCACGATTGGAATTTGCCTGTTCGCTCATTTAATTTATTTATAGCGCCCAAGGCCGTTTTTGGAATCGTCAGGCTTTGCACGGATTTCGTCAGGACCGTTTGTTTAAGGGATTACCCTCGATATTTTTCTTGGCGTCAATTGATCAGATAAAAGATGCTTACAACGATAAAGCGTGTCAGAGCGCGGCGCTTATCGTGGTAGCACGCGGCGCTAGCGAGGCGCGCGTCAGCGCATCGATCGGCAAGGGCTTGTCGAAGAAATAGCCTTGCGCCTGCGCGGCGCCCATTTCACGCAAAACGGCAAGCGTCGCGGCATCTTCGACGCCTTCCGCCACGAGCGTCAGATCGAGCGACTCGGCCATGCGCACGATCGCACGCACAATGGCGCGGCTGCGCGGGCTTTCGGTCAATTCCAGAATAAAGGACTTGTCGATCTTCAGGCCCGTGAACTGATATTGATGCACGTAACTCAGCGAAGAAAAACCCGCACCGAAGTCGTCGAGTACGACGGACATGCCGTTATCAGCAAGACGCTGCATCGTGCGCCGCGCGAGATCGGGTTCGGCGACGAGCGCGCCTTCCGTCAGCTCAAGACACACACGCGACGGCGAAACACGATAACGCCGCAACAGCGCCAGCACATCGTCGGCGAATTCGGGGCGCGTCATGCTGTAGCTGGAGCAGTTCACATGCACTGGCGGCCAATGCGCAAAGCGCGCGTTGGAAAGTATCGCGGCGACGCGTTCGAGCATATACAGATCGAGCCTGCCGATGAGTCTCAAGCCCTCGACCGACGGCAAAAATTCACCCGGCCCGACGATGCGTCCATCAGACTGACGCCAGCGAATGAGCGCCTCGAGCGCGACCACTTCGCCGCTCTCCACATCGACGATCGGCTGGAAGTAGGGCAGCAGTTCGTCGTCGCGTTTCATTGCATTGCGCAGCGCGCCTTCGCGTTCCACCTGGTCCGACACTTGACGTCGCAGTTCCTGATTGAACACGACGAAGCTGTCGCGGCCCGCGTTTTTCACGCGATACATCGCGGTATCGGCATCGCGCAGGAGATCGGCGGGCTCGGTATGAAACTGGCTGTCCGCGCTCACAATGCCGATGCTGCACGACGAGAACACTACATGTTCTTCGATATGAAACGGCAGATCGAAGGCGGCCAGAATGCGCTTGGCGATCGACACGGCATCGCGTACCGGCGCATTTGGCGAGAGCACGGCGAACTCGTCGCCGCCCAGACGCGCGAGTAAATCGCTCGAACGCAGGCAGTCGCGCAAACGCGCCGCCGCCTGCACGAGCAGCATGTCGCCGAAGTGATGGCCGAGACTGTCGTTCACGACCTTGAAGCGATCGAGGTCGATGAACATCACGGAAAGCTCGTCGCCGCGCGTCTGATAGTCCTTCCATGCGCAGCGCAACCGCTGCATCAGATGGCTGCGATTGGGCAGGCCGGTAAGCGAATCGTGCGAGTTCTCGTAGAGCAAGCGCGCGTTGACGTCGTCGAGTTCGCGCGTGCGGGCCTGCACGCGCGCTTCGAGTTCGAGGTTCGCGGCGTGCAGTGCTTCGGCGTCGCGGCGGCGCGAGAGTGCGGTGTCGATATGGCGCGATACGAACGTGAGCAGTTCCTGATCGCGCAACGAATAGCGCACGAGCGGCGAGTAGCTCTGCACGGCGAGCACGCCGCGTACGACATCGCCATCGAAGAGCGGAATGCCGAGCCACGAACGCAGACGCACTTCGCTGTGCTCGATCTCGAACGCGCCGTCCTCGATCAGTCGCAGCGCTTCCTGATGATCGATGAGCCGCGCACGCCGCTCACGGATCACGTACTCGGTCAGGCCACGCTTGGCGCGTCGTGGCGCGGGCCGTTCCTGCACGATCTCATCGACGTAATACGGAAACGATACTTCGCCCGTGTCGGTCTCGAACAGCGCGATATAGAAGTTGCGCGCATAGAGCAGTTCGCCGACGATGCCATGCAGGCTGCGCAGAAACTCCATCATGTCGCCGGGGCGGCTCGACAGTTCCGCGATCTGATACAGCGCCGCCTGCAAATGCTCGGACCGCTCGCGCTCCGCAATGCCATGACGCAAGGCGGTGTTGAGCTTCGACAGTTCGGAGGTGCGCCGCGCGACCTGCTCTTCGAGATCGGCGCGGTGCAGGATACGGTCGAGCGCCATCGCCACGTGACGCGCGACGACGAGAAACAGCGCGCGGTCCTCGGCGGTATAGATGCGCGACACATCGTAGACCTGCATCGCCAGCATGCCGAAGACTTCGTCGGCGGCATTCTTGAGCGGCGCGCCCATCCAGAACTCGGGACGATCGCCGATGCAATAGAAGCGGCCGTCGCGCTCGGCCGCGCAAATGTCCGCTGCCGTGATGAAAAGCGGCTGCGCGCTCGTCAGCACCTGACCCGTCATCGACAGGCGTGCCGGATTCAGGATGTCGTAGTTTTCAGCAGCGACGACATCGGTATCGATCACATCGACGTAATACGGATACGTGATCTTGCCCGTCTTGCGATCGTAGAGCGCGAGATAGAAGTTCTCCGCGTCGATCAGCGTGCCGAGCCGTTCATGCACGCCGCGCAGAAAATCGGCGCGCTCGGGCACCGAGCTTGCCAGATACGAGATTTCGTAAAGCACGCGTTGCGTGAGCTGCGCGCGCGCGAGGGCGTCGGCTTGCAGACGTTCGCCCAGCGTGCGTGCGAGTTCGGCGAGATGAAGGTCGTCGCAATGCCCGGCGGGCGCGAGCAGCCAGCCGAGCACGCTCTCGCCGCGCCCGGTCGGCCAGCCATGCCAGCCATGCGCGGCGCACGATTCGGCGAGCCGTTCCTCGGCGATGCTGTGCGGCCACGCGCGTCCATCGGGCAACGGGGCATCGCCGCGTCGCTCCAGATGCAACTGCTCGCCCGCGCGATACCACGCCCATTGCTGTGGACAGCCCGCTGCGGCGGCCTGGCGCAACAGGGCGTCGATCGACGGCGCGCCGCTTGTCAAGGTCTCTTCTTCCATTGCCGTTACGGTTGCAGCTTCGATCGCAGTCGCGCGGCCAACCGGCGCGTCGTACGCGGAATACACGTTCATCGGCGCTCCAGGCCATAGGGCCGCCTCGGCGGACGGTTCTCATTCGGCGACATGCGCGCGCGCCATGCGTGCAGCGCGCGTCGCAAGCAAAACGTTCTTAACGGGCTAACGGCAGGCAGCTTACAGCCTTGAGGACGCAGGACAAAAAAACCCGCCGCGCATGGCGTATCTATCTCGCTTGAGCGGCGCCGGTGGACGGATGACCGGTGAATCGTTCGCGATAGGCCTGCGGCGAAACGCCGAGCGCGCGCAGGAAGCCGCGCCGCATCGTCTCTTCGGATCCGAAGCCGCAGCGCGCGGCGACGCGTTTAACCGGCAGGGCGGTATCGCCGAGCAGGCGGCGCGCGGCTTCCAGCCGCATGCGTTCGATCGAGCGCGCGGGCGTCGTGCCGGTTTGCGCGCGGTAATGGCGTACGAAGCTGCGCTCGCTCATGCCGACGCGCCCGGCCAGCACGCCGATCGACAGATCCGTCGCGAGATTTTCGGCAATCCATGCGTGCAGTTCGCCGAAACGCTCGCCGGATTTTTGCAGCGACAGCGCCGCGCTGAACTGCGCCTGCCCGCCGGGCCGCTTCAGGAACACGACCAGTTGGCGTGCCGCCTCGAGCGCGACCGCGCGGCCGAGATCGTCTTCGACGAGTGCGAGCGACAGATCGATGCCCGCCGTGATGCCGGCGGAAGTCCATACGTCGCCGTCGCGGATGAAGATCGGATCGGCCTCGACGCGCACCGCCGGAAAGCGTGCCGCGAGTTCGTCGCAACGCGTCCAGTGCGTGACGGCGCGGCGGGCATCCAGCAGACCCGCCGACGCGAGCAGAAACGCGCCGGTGCACACCGAGGCCGTGCGGCGCGCGTGGGTCGAGCGTGCGCGCACCCAGTCGACGAGATCGGTCTGGCGCACGGCCTCGTGAACGCCCCAGCCGCCCGCGACAATCAGCGTGTCGCACGCCTCGCTCGCATCGGGCAGCGTGTGCGCGACGACGCCGAGTCCCGCCGATGCCGTCACGGTGCCTTCGCGCGCGATCACTCGCGGGCGGTACGGCCGCGGCATGCCCGCTGCCGTCGCCAGATCGTTGACGGTGGCGAAAACCTGCAGCGGCCCGGCGACGTCGAGCAACTGGACGTCGGGGAAGGCGAGGATATCGACGGTGCGGGGCGTCTCGGTGTGCATATCGGTACTTCCGGCGATATTGGCGGAAAACGTGGGTTATGTGTCAACTTCGCCATAGGGTAGCGGCGTAGCATGGGTTCGTCCACTGCCAACGATTGACCGACTCAAGGAGCCCAAGATGACGCTGCATATCGGCCTGCTGCTGTTTCCGCGCGTTCAGCAACTCGACATGACCGGCCCGTACGACGTATTCGCGCACATGGCCGACGCGCAAGTGCACCTCGTTGCGAAGACGGGCGAGCCTGTGAAATCGAGCGCCGGCATGATCCTGACGCCCGACGCCACCTTCGCCGATTGCCCGGCGCTCGACGTGATCTGCGTGCCGGGCGGCGCTGGCGTCGGCGATCTGATGGAAGACGAGGAGACGCTCGCCTTCCTGCGCCGGCAGGCGGCAGACGCGCGTTATGTGACGTCGGTCTGCACGGGCTCGCTCGTGCTCGGCGCGGCGGGGCTGCTGCGCGGCAAACGCGCGACGACGCACTGGGCATTTCACTCGCTGCTCGCCGAACTCGGC
Source organism: Caballeronia insecticola (assembly GCF_000402035.1). Taxonomy (GTDB): domain Bacteria; phylum Pseudomonadota; class Gammaproteobacteria; order Burkholderiales; family Burkholderiaceae; genus Caballeronia; species Caballeronia insecticola. The sequence goes on along the minus strand of NC_021294.1, from coordinate 942,626 downwards.
GCCATTCCGGTGCACGCGCGCGTGGTGCGCGACGGCAATTTGCTGACCGGCGGCGGCATCACGGCGGGCATCGATTTCGCGTTGACGCTGGCGGCGGAACTCGTCGGCGAGCACGAGGCGCAGGCGATTCAGCTGCAGATGGAATACGCCCCCGCGCCGCCGTTCGATTCGGGCGATCCGGATCGCGCGCCGGCCGCCGTGCTGAACGACGTGCGCGAGCGTTCGGCGGCATCGCTCGCGGCGCGCGGCGCGATCACGGCGCGCGTCGCCGAGCGTTTGAAACTGCATGCGTAATGCAAAATGCGTCATGCCGTTTGGTCTTACACATGCGTAATGCAAAATGCCAACGGCGAGGCCGCATGCGCCGACATGCAAGCAGCATTAGAAACGCTTCTGCATGAAATAGCGTGACTGCCCCGCATGAAAGTCGGCGATTTCGCCGAAAACCTCGTACCCGCAGCGCGCGTAAAGCGCGCGTGCCGCGGGATTAATGGTGTCGAGCCACGCCGCGCGGCAGCCGCGCTTTTGCGCTTCGTGCTCGGCGGCCTCCAGCGCGCGGCCGCCGAAGCCGAGGCCGCGTGCGTCTTCGTGAATCCATAGCCATTTGACGAATAGCCAGTCCCACGCCGTATAGCCCGCCAGACCGCCGACGAAGTCGTCGCCGCGATACACCGACACGGCGAGATCGCGCTGATGGCTCGGACCGAGCTGCGCGCGATTGAACGCGGCGAGGCCGCCGGATACGTCGCGCTCGAACGATGCGTCGATCCAGTCGGTCACCGCAAGCGTGAAATGACCTGCATCGTTCGCGCTCATGTGATGCTCGCTCAGGTCTGCGCGGCCGGCGCCACCGATGCGCCCTTGATGCCGTGGCGCGCGAGCGCATCCGCGACAAACCCGGAGCGCTTCACGTCCTCGACGAACGCGCGCAGAAAGTTCGCCGCCTCGTCGCCGCGAGGCTTCGGCAAGCCCATCGCCTGCTGGATCACCATGAAGCGCCCGTCGAGCAGGCGCACGCCGGGCGTGCGCGCGGCATCGGCTTCGAGTTGCTGTTTGACGCCCGCCGCGACTTCGAGGTTATCGCGCAGGAAAGCCTCGACCACCGTTTGCGACAGCTCCGTGCGCACGATCTGCGCATGCTTGATTTCGCGCGTGAGAAAGAGATCGTACGCGCTGCCTTGGCCCACCATGATGCGATTGCCCTCGCGATCCACTTCGTCGTTGCTGACGAGCGGCGAGGCGTCGCGCACGAGATAGCAGCCTTCGATCAGCACATAAGGCGCGGTGAACGCAATGCCCGCGCCGCGCAACGGATCGATTGCAAAGAAGCCGACGTCGGCGGCTTCGTTCGTGACGGTTTCCACCGACTTTGCGGCGGTTTCGAACGCGGTGAACGCGACGGGCACGCGAAGACGCGCCGCGAGTTCCCGCGCGATATCCACGGATACGCCGCCCGGTTCGCCGCTGTCCGTGCGATGCGCGAGGATCGGATTGCCGAGATTGATCGATGCGCGCAACGTGCCGGTCGGCGCGAAGGCGTCCTGCAAGGTAGAGGAGAGAGTCATGGCTTCCATCGGTTGATTGAAGGCGCGTGGCGCGCGGCGTGGCGAGATGCGCGATTGGATGCAGAATACGCGAACCACAACCGGTCTGGCAAAGGAGCGCCATGCAAGGCGAACGCATCGATACGAACGAATTGATTCAGCGTCTGAAGCTCGAACCGCATCCCGAAGGCGGGTTCTTTCGCGAGACCTATCGGGACAATGCTCGCGTGACGCGCGCAGGCGAAGGCGCGTTGCGTTCCGCATCCACCGCGATCTACTTCCTGTTATGCGATGGCGCGCATTCGGCGTGGCATCGCATTCGTTCGGACGAGGTCTGGCATTTCTATGCAGGCGATCCGCTCGATGTGCACGTGCTCGAAGCGAACGATGCCGGCGGCGCGCTCGTCACGCATCGCCTTGGCAACGCGCTCATGCATCCGCATACATCGTTTCAAGCTGTCGTGAAAGCGGGCGACTGGTTTGCCGCCGAATGTCGCGATGCTTCGGGCGCGGCGTTGGTCGGCTGCACGGTCGCGCCGGGCTTCGAATTCAGCGAGTTCGAACTGGCCGCGCCGGGCACGCTGGAAGCACGATATCCGCAGCATCGCGAGTTGATCACGCGTCTCGGCCCAAAGACGTGACGTGACCCGACGCCGCGCGCGCGAGTGCGGTTATCATCGCGCGCATCTCGACTACACACGCAGGATCAGGCATGAGCGCAGTGCGCCGCGGCATTCAATCGATCGAAGTAGGGGGCGCGCTCTTGCGCGCACTGGTGGATCACGGCGGGCCCATGTTGCTCGGCGATCTCGCGAAGAAGGCGGGCATGCCGTCGGCGAAGGCGCATCCGTATCTCGTGTCGTACGGCAATCTCGGGTTGATTCAGCAAGACTCCGCCACGGGCCGCTATGAACTCGGGCCTTTCGCGTTGCAGATGGGCCTGATCAGCTTGCAGCGCGTCGATCCGGTGCGGCTTGCAATCGAGGAAGTGGCGAACATGACGCCGCGCGTCGAGCATACGGTCGCGCTTGCGAGCGCGGGCAGTTATGGTCCGACGATCGTGCATATCCGGCAAGCGAGCGTGCCCATCCACGTGACGATGCGCACAGGCACGGTGATGTCGTTGTTGCAGACCGCAACGGGCCGCGCGTTCGCCGCGTATCTTCCGCCGATGACCGTGGACGCGCTGGTGGCCATCGAACGCGCGGGCGCGTTGCAAACGGGCGCCGTACGTCGCGATTACACGCGCGCGCAGATCGACGCGATGCTCGCCGAAGTGCGCGAACACGGCATCGCGAGAGCGATCGACGATCCCGTCGCGGGCATCAGTGCGATGAGCGCGCCGGTGTTCGATCATTCGCGCAACATCGTGCTCGCGATCACCGCGATCGGGCCGAGCGGTTCGTTCGATGGCGCATGGAACGGCGACATCGCCCAAGCGCTGCGTGCGTGTGCCGGGCACGTGTCGAAGATGCTGGGCTTCGTCGCCGTCTGATTTCCCGCCGATAGCGCCCTTTCATCATCCTGCGACGATCGTCGCAGGCTTTGTCGCGTCCCCATACGGGTAAACGCAAATTTAACAATATAAAACGACTTGTACAATGATGAACAGATAACCGAAAGCGAAGCAATTCGCACCGGAGCCTGAGAAGATCCCGCTACGAGGACGCGCAGGCTCGCCGATGGAGACGAACCGATGTCCGTGAATTACGCCACCCTGCGTTTCGACTATGAGCGCGCGCCCGATCACGATGCGCCCGCGTCATCGCCTTATCCCGTCGCGGTGATCGGTGCGGGTCCGGTCGGTCTCGCGACTGCCATCGATCTCGCGCAACAGGGCGTGCGCACGGTGCTGCTCGACAACGACGACACCGTATCGAGCGGATCGCGCGCAATCTGCTTCGCCAAGCGCACGCTGGAGATCTTCGATCGCCTCGGTTGCGGCGAACGCATGATGGAAAAGGGCGTGAGCTGGAACGTCGGCAAGGTGTTTCTGCAAGACGAACTCGTCTACACATTCAACCTGCTGCCTGAAACCGGGCACGCGCGTCCCGCGTTCATCAACTTGCAGCAGTACTACGTCGAAGCCTTTCTCGCCGAGCGCGCCATGACGCTCGACAATTTGCACTTGCGCTGGAAGAGCAACGTCATCGGCGTGACTCAGCATGACGATCATGTCGAGCTGCAGGTCGAAACGCCCGATGGAATTTATCCGCTCAAGGCGCAATACGTGGTCGCCGCTGATGGTGCGCGCAGTCCGGTGCGACACGCGCTCAATCTCGACAGCCACGGCCGCACGTTCAAGGACCGCTTCCTGATCGCCGACGTGAAGATGAAGGCGCCTTTTCCGACGGAGCGCTGGTTCTGGTTCGATCCGCCGTTTCATCGCAACCAGTCGGTGCTGCTGCATCGTCAGCCGGACAACGTATGGCGCATCGATTTTCAGCTTGGATGGGACGCCGATCCCGTCGCGGAGAAAGCACCCGAACGCGTGATTCCGCGCGTAAAAGCGTTGCTCGGCGAAGACGCGGAGTTCGAACTGGAGTGGGTAAGCGTCTATACGTTTTCGTGCTTGCGCATGGAGCACTTCAGGCATGGGCGCGTCATTTTTGCGGGGGACTCCGCGCATGGCGTGTCGCCGTTCGGTGCGCGCGGCGCGAACAGCGGCGTGCAGGACGCGGACAATCTCGCATGGAAACTCAGGCTCGTCCTGAATGGCGATGCGCCTCACACGCTGCTCGACACCTACGCGTCCGAACGCGAATACGCCGCCGACGAAAACATCCTCAACTCGACGCGCGCCACCGATTTCATCACGCCGAAAAGCGCGGTTTCGCGGCTGTTCCGCGATGCCACGCTCAATCTCGCGAAGGACTGTCCGTTCGCACGGCGCGTTGCGAACAGCGGACGTTTATCGGTGCCGGCCGTGCTGCGCGATTCACCGCTGAACACGCCCGATCGTGCGGACGATGCCTTCACCGGCGCAATGGTGCCGGGCGCGCCATGCGCGGATGCACCCGTGCGCGTCGATGGCCGCGACGCATGGATGCTCGCCCAAACGCATGGCGGCGCATTCACGGGCATCTATTTCTGCGGACTCGGGCAAGACCCGGACGCCTGCGCGAAAAGCCTCGCGGCGTTGTCGGATGGACCGCTTCCGTTAAATGCGCTGATTGTCGTGCCGAAGGGCATGTCGTGCGCGGCTAAGGGCGTGACGGTGGTGGAAGATGTCGAAGGCATGGTCGCGCATCGTTTCGATGCGCAGCCCGGCACGTTCTATCTGTTGCGTCCCGATCAACACGTGTGCGCGCGCTGGCGCACATTCGATGCCGCGGCGGTCGCGGCGGCGCTCAAGCGTGCAACCTGCAACGGATGAATCGTATGAAGCTCACTCTCGAACTGAATATCGCGGACCACGATGCGTTCTACGAGCGCCTCATCGACACGCACAACGGACTCTCCGACGAGCAAAGCCAGATGCTCAATGCGAAGCTGATCTTGCTGCTCGCCAATCACATCGGCGATGGCGATGTGCTGAAAGACGCGCTGACGATGGCGCGTCACGGTCTCGTCGCGGCTTAGCTTGTCAGCACGATACCCATGCGCTCGCAGATGAACGCGCCGATACTCGCGATGTCGTCGAGCGCGAGTACCGGCAGCGTGGTCTTGAGCGCATCCGGCGCATTGGTTGCAATCGCAACTATCTCGACGTCGGTCTGATAAAGCGGATCGCGACCGGCTGACGGCCGCACCACTTCGAGACGCGGCATCGCCTCGCGCGCGAATCCCTCGACGATCACGAGGTCCGCGTGCGACAGGCGCTTCGCCAGCTCGCTAACCGACGGCTCCTCCTCGCCATGCAACTCGCGCACGATCGCGTAACGATACGGCGACGCGATCAGCACTTCCCCCGCGCCCGCGCGACGAAAGCGCGCACTGTCCTTGCCCGGCGGTTCGAGTTCGATCGAATGATGGCTGTGCTTGATGACGTTGACCGTGAGTCCGCGCGCACGCAGCCACGGCAGCAGCGCCTCGATCAGCGTGGTCTTGCCTTGGCCCGAACGGCCCGCGATGCCGAATAGCGGCGGATGACCTGAACTCATGCGAATGATCGGCTGATAATGATCAGCGGAGTTTAGCTGTTCGATGGCAGGCCGGGTGAAATCGCGCTATCGTCGGGCATTGCCCTTCGGGGCGTGTGCATCGTACGAAAACACGAAACCCGCACGAAACCCGCGTGAAACCCGCACGAAGCCCGCACCGCGCCCCAAGCATTCAGAGGACTCGACATGGCCGAAGACAATCCCAGCACCGCTCTTGCACCGCAGCAGTTCTCCATCGACGTGATGCTCGAAAAATACGCCAAGGGCGATGAGACGCGCGTCGAAGATATCTATCGCCGCGTGGCGCGCGGCGTTGCGCTTGCCGAGCCGAAAGAGCTGCGCGCGAAGACGGAAGCGGAGTTCATCGACAACTTCCGGCGCGGCGCGCTGGGTGCGGGGCGCATCATGAGCGCAGCAGGCGCGGGCCTCGACGCGACGCTCATCAATTGTTTCGTTCAGCCCGTCGGCGACGCGATACAAGGCGTCGACAGCAACGGCCTGCCGGGCATCTATGTTGCGCTCTTGCAGGCCGCAGAAACGATGCGTCGCGGCGGCGGCGTCGGCTATAACTTTTCCGCGATCCGGCCGCGCGGCGCACGCGTGCATTCGACCGGTTCCGCGGCGTCCGGCCCATGCAGCTACATGGATGTGTTCGATGCATCGTGCCGCACCGTCGAAAGCGCGGGCGCACGGCGCGGCGCGCAGATGGGCATTCTCGATTGCACGCATCCGGACCTGCTCGAATTCATCGCGGCAAAACATACGAAAGGGCGCTGGAACAATTTCAACGTGTCGGTCGCGGTGACCGACGAGTTCATGCAAGCCATCGCCGATGACGCCATCTGGCAACTCGTGCACAAGGCGGAGCCCTCGCCTGCGCAACGCGCGGCCGAGGACATGCATCAGCGTGAGGATGGCCTATGGGTGTATCGCGAAGTGCGCGCACGTGAAGTATGGAACACGATCATGCGCTCGACGTACGATGTCGCGGAGCCGGGCGTCGTGTTCATGTCGCGCATGAACGACGACAACAACCTGCGCGCCATCGAAGCGATTCGCGCGACCAATCCGTGCGGCGAGCAGCCGCTGCCCGCATACGGCTGCTGCAATCTCGGTCCGCTGAATCTCACGCGCTTCGTGAACGCGCCGTTCGCGCAGATGCGCGGCGGCGCGCCTTCGTTCGACTGGGACGCCTTCACGCGAACCACGCGCACGCAAGTACGTTTTCTCGACGACGTGCTCGACGTCACGCTCTGGCCGCTCGACGAACAGGCGCGCGAGGCGCAGGCGAAGCGCCGCATCGGCGTGGGCTTCACGGGTCTCGGCGATACGCTCGTGATGCTCGGTCTGCGCTATGACGCGCAGGAAGGGCGCGACTTCGCCACGCGCATCGCGCGCACGATGCGCGATGCGGCGTATCGGGCATCGGTGGAACTCGCGCAGGAACGCGGCGCGTTCCCCCTCTTCGATGCGAAGCAGTATCTGGAAGAGGGCACGTTCGCATCGCGTCTGCCGGAAGACCTCAAGAATGCGATACGCGAGCACGGCATTCGCAACAGCCATCTGCTTTCAATCGCGCCTACCGGCACCGTGAGTCTTGCGTTCGCGGACAACGCGTCGAACGGCGTTGAACCCGCGTTTTCGTGGACATATCAGCGCACCAAGCGCATGGCGGACGGCTCGCGTCAAACCTTCGCGGTGGAGGATCATGCTTACCGGCTGTATCGCGAGATGGGCGGTGACGTGAACACGCTGCCCGATTACTTCGTGAGCGCACTCGACATGTCGGCGCACGATCACATGGAGATGATGGCGGTGGTGCAGCCTTTCGTCGACACGTCGATCTCGAAGACCGTGAACGTGCCCGCCGACTATCCGTTCGACAAGTTTCAGGATCTCTATTTCGAAGCGTGGCGGCGCGGCCTGAAGGGGCTCGCAACCTATCGGCCCAATGAAACGCTGGGTGCGGTGTTGTCGGTAACACCGGAAGAAACGCCGAGCGATTCGCCGGACCCGGAATTCGATCTCGATCCGCTGCGCATCGCAATCGATCATCGGCCGAAGGGCGAGTTGCCCGCGATCATCGAGAAGGTCGAGTATCTGACGCAGGCGGGCAAGAAGTCGCTCTATCTCGCGGTGTCGTTCATCGAAGTGACGGGACGCATCGCGGGAGAGGACGTGACGATCGAACGGCCCATCGAGTTCTTTATCCCGACGGGTCAGCGCGACGAATCGCAGCAATGGATCACTGCGACCATGCGCTCGATTTCACTCGCTGCGCGCGGCGGCTTTGCGGCACGCACGCTGCAGGATATGCGCAAGGTATCGTGGGATCGCGGTCAGGTGAGACTGGGGGATGTCGAACGTCTCGACGGGCATCGCAGTCCGCGCTGGCACGACTCCGAAGTCGCGGCGCTAGCGTATGCGATCCAGCAGATTCTTCATCGCCGCGGTTTTCTGGATGCAGAAGGCAACCAGGTACCGTCGCGCGTGCTTGCGCGCAAGCCGGGCGATAGAACGTCGCATTCGGTAGCTGTAGCCGATGAGCTCGACGACGTAACCGAGGGCATCGCGCAAGGGGAGATCGATCCGCATGGTCTTTCTCAAATGCACGGCCGAAAATGCGCGACGTGTGGTGCGAACGCGGTGATCCGCAAGGATGGCTGCGACTTCTGCACCGCGTGCGGCGAAATTGGCGCGTGCGGTTAAAACTGCTGTTGAGAGAAAAGGCGCAGACGTCTGTCCGCGCCTTTCAGTTCACGCTCACTGCGCGCAATCGCCGCTGCCTTGCTGCGTCTCGTGCGAGACCGCGGGCTCATGCGTTGCGTGCTGAACGAAGGGACGCCACACCGGCGTAACCGACGGGAAAACGTCCAGAGCGGAGAACTGATCGAGGGAAGTGTTTTCGAACATGATGACCTCTTGATTCCTTGCTGACGGCGCTCAACGCGCCGTCACGTTGCCTTGTGTCGCGGAGCCGTTGGCATACTCGACGATCTCGCGATTACGCGCTTCCGCTTGCGCCGCATCACGTGTGCGTTGCTCGCTTTGCGCGGCGATCGCATCGCCCCACATGCTGCGTTCCGGATACGTGTTGCGATTCAGCGCGGGCAGCGAGCCGTTCGAAAAAGCGGCGGCGAGTTCGGCGCGTACCTGAGCGCGAGTCTTCGGCGTGCTGCTCGAACTTTCCTGTGCTTGCGCCGACGTTTGATACGTGCCGGCGTGGCCGATGCCTTGTCCGCTCTCCGCGAATGCCGTAGTTGTGACAACGGCGGAGATGGCTGCGAGAGAAAACCCCGTGACGAGCTGTTTCATGCTGTGCGACTCCTTCTTTCCGAAGCTGCGTGCGGGCAAATGCGGATTGCAATCTGCGGTTGATGCACGCTGCGATAGGGTCGAATGTAGTCGGGCGCTACGGGCGGATAAATGCCATATCAGCGAATAGATTTATCGATTTCGGCGAATAATCGCGCGGAGGCTTGGCAGGCGGACGTTTGCGCTGTGAAAAGAAAGTGCCTATCGAAGCGATAGGCCCGCAATTAGCGCGATCTTCAAGCGAGTTGCTTGTGAAAGAAAGTCGTCGCGCAGAGCGTGCCGTCGGGCTTCAACGCATAGTTCGGCACGACGCCCACGCGTTGCCACCCCGCGCGTTCGTAGAGTCGCTCGGCGTCGCCGCCGGTCACGGTGTCGAGCACGAGCACGGACTTGCCTGCGGCACGCGCGGCATCGTCGGCGGCGGCTATCAGGCGTTGTGCGATGCCCCGGCGTCGTGCACGGCGCACGACCAGCATCTTCGCGATATCGGCGCGATGCGGCTGGTTCTCCGGCTGATCGATGACAACCTGCACCGTACCGAGTACATGTCCTTCATCGTCTTCAGCGACAAGCAGCACGCGTTCGTTACGCGCGACGCTAAGCGCAATACGTGTCCAGAAATCGACGGCCGTTTCGCGCGAGATGGGCAGCATGAAGCTCACCGACGCGCCGCCTTCTACGCAATCGATGAGCACGTCCGCCAGCGCCGCGATGTATTCCGTAGCCTCGTTCGCGCCGACGCGGCGCACGGTGATGTTGTCGCTCATTTTTATTCGTTGTTATTGCGTTGTCGTTGATTGACGACCGTGCGATGCCGCGTCCCGCCGATGATTCGCTATGCAACTACATCCTCGGTGCCCGCGACTTCCGGCGTGCCGTGACGCACGATAACAGGCGCCGGCGTGCTGGTCGGCAGGCAGCGTTCTTCCGCGTCCTTCTGGCCTTGCAGAAGCGGGCAGCGTTCGAACAACTCTGCAGCCCAGTCGACGAACACGCGCACCTTCGGCGACAGATGCCGGTTGTGCGGATACACCGCGGAAATAGGCATCGGCAGCGGATTCCATTGCGGCAGCACTTCAACGAGTTCGCCCGCGCGCAGATGCGGCAACGCCATGAAACGCGGCACCTGAATGATGCCGACGCCCTTGAGGCCGCAGCTCAGATACGCTTCGGCATCGTTGACGGCGATCATGCCGCGCATCTTCACTTCGATGGTCTCGTCGTCGACGACGAAGTCCATGTCCATGATGCGGCCCGTGCGGCTCGAAAAATAATTCACCGCCGTGTGATTCTGCAAATCTTCGATCGTTTTCGGCGTGCCGTTGCGTTCGAGATATTGCGGAGCCGCGACCGTCACGCCCTGAAATACGCCAATGCGCCGCGCGACGAGACTCGAATCCTGCAAGGTGCCCACGCGAATCACGCAATCGACGCCTTCCTGAATCAGGTCGACCGGCTTGTCGCCGAAGCCCATCATCAGTTCGATTTCCGGATAGCGCGTATGGAAATCGCAGAGCTGCGGCATCACGATGAGCCGCCCGATCGCGCCCGGCATATCGACACGCAGCTTGCCATGCGGCCCCTTGCCGTTGTTCGAGAACGAGCCTTCCGCTTCTTCGATGTCCGCGAGAATGCGCACGCAGCGCTCGTAATACGCGGCGCCGTCGGGCGTGAGATTGAGTCGTCGCGTCGTGCGCTGAAGCAGACGCACGTTGAGATGCGCCTCGAGGTTTTGAATGATCGTCGTGACTGACGCGCGCGGCAGATTGAGCGTATCCGCTGCGCGGGAAAAGCTGTTGGTGTCGACGACGCGGGTGAAGACCTGCATTGCTTGTAGCCGATCCATGTTCTCTCACCTTCTTTACTTAGCGGCTCCTGGAATTAAGCGCACGCTAAAGAGTGGCCGATAAAACAATCGCAAGGGATAACCACGATTGTTCGGTGCGACCGAATTGTGTTGCCGGATTATAGGCATTTATTAAAAAAGGCGCGGACTCCAGAATTCGCACCATTGCAACTCATGCGTGTCGGCCTTGCAGCATCGGCCCCGCACCGGAAATAACCATGGCATCACTGTTGGATCTGGAGTCGAGCCCGCGTCTGTGCATCGAAGACGTGCGCATCACGGGACACGCGCAGCCCATCACGCTGCGCAGCTACCGTCCCGCGTCGGACGGCACGATCCTGCCCATTGTTCTGTACTTTCACGGCGGCGGCTTTGTCGGCGGCGGACTTGACGATGCAGACATCGCCGCCGCGACCATCGCCCGCGATACGCCTGCGTGGGTGGTGTCCGTCGGCTATTCGCTCGCGCCCGCGTTTCCGTTTCCAACCGCGCCCGAAGACGGCTATCGCGCCGCGCAATGGGCCGTCGCGCATGCTCGTGCGCAGCGTGCTGACCCTTTGCGAATCGGTATTGCGGGGCACGATGCGGGCGGCAATCTCGCGACTTGCGTGGCGGCTATCGCACGCGATCGAGGCGATATTCGCATGTCCGCCCAAGCCTTGCTCGCGCCGCTGCTCGATCCGAGCATGACGCGCCTCGCCGACGAACGCAAAGTGCTGTGTCCCGATTTCGAGGCGTGCGAGTGCGCGCAGTGGTATCGGGCGTATTTGCCGAATCCGTCGCAACGTTTGCATCCGTACGCCGCGCCGCTCGAATCGCGCCGGCTTCACGGCCTGCCGTCCGCGCTGATCGCGAGCGCCGAGCACGATCTCCTGCATATCGAAGCGGAGAAATATGCGGGCGAACTGATCGCGGCGGGCGTATCGACGGAAGTCACGCGTCATGGCAACGCATCGCATCAGGCGCTGGCCGCGCACCCCGACGCGCTCGCCGATGTGGTCACGTTCTTCAGAAAGCGGCTTGGGCGCGCTAAGCAAGCGCAAGAAAAATAAGCGCAAGGAACTTAAGCGCAAAGAACTTAAGCGCAAGAAACGGCACGCCCGCCACGCACCAGACAACAACAATCTCAACGCAACCGGAGCCTTCATCATGTTCTTTACTCGCAAACGCATCTACGCCGCGCTAGGCGCGACGCTGATCATCGCTGGCGCGGGCGGCTATACCGCATGGCGCGGTCACGGCGACGCGGCGATGAATCAAGCGCAGGCCGCGGCCCATAGCCCGACCGCCACCGAAGTCGATGTGGCCAGCGTCGTCTCGAAGACCATCACCGACTGGCAAAGCTATTCGGGCCGGATGGAAGCGGTCGATCACGTCGATATCCGTCCGCTGGTGCCCGGCACGATCGTCGCCGTGCATTTCAAGGACGGACAGCTCGTGAAGAAGGGCGATCCGCTTTTCACGATCGATCCGCGTCCGTACGAAGCCGAAGTGGACCGCGCGCAGGCGCAGGTCGCGGCGGCGCAGGCGCGTAACGGCTATACGTCGACGGATGCGGCGCGCGCCGAGCGCCTGCTCGCGGACAACGCGATCGCCAAGCGCGATTACGACGAGAAGCAGAACGCAGCGCGCGAGGCCGTCGCGAACCTGAAGGCCGCGCAGGCCGCGGTCGAAACCGCGAAGATCAATCTGGCTTATACGCATATCGTTGCGCCGGTGTCGGGCCGCGTGTCGCGCGCGGAACTGACGGTGGGGAACATCGTATCGACGGGCGCCAATGCGCCGTTGCTGACGACGCTCGTTTCCGTATCGCCGATCTACGCATCGTTCGATGTCGACGAACAAACGTACTTGCGCTATCTCGGCCGCGATGCCGGCAGCCGTGTGCCCGTATCGCTCGGTCTCGCGAACGAGGACGGTTATTCGCGCGAAGGCGTCGTGGATTCCGTCGATAACCGGCTCGATACGACCTCCGGCACGATCCGCGTGCGCGCGCGCTTCAACAATCCGGACGGCTCGCTCGTGCCGGGTCTCTATGCGCGCGTGAAGGTGGGCGGCGGCACGCCGCATCCGGCCGTGCTCGTCGACGATGCCGCGGTCGGCACCGACCAGGACAAGAAGTACGTGATGGTCGTCGACAAGGACAACCGCGTGCAGTACCGCGAAGTCACGCTCGGGCAGACGCATGAAGGCCTGCGCGTGATTTCAAAGGGGCTGGAGCCTGGCGAGCGCATCGTCGTGAACGGCTTGCAGCGTGTGCGTCCGAACGACGTGGTGAAAGCCAAGAACGTCGCGATGGATAACAGCGGCAACGTGCCCGCCGTGAAGACGGCGTCCGCGCAGTAAGCATCACTGCACAGAACCAGAACTCGTCATGAACATATCCAAATTCTTCATCGACCGCCCGATCTTTGCGGGCGTGCTATCGGTGGTCGTGCTGCTGGCGGGCATCATCGCGATGTTCAAGCTGCCGATCTCCGAGTATCCGGAAGTCGTGCCGCCTTCGGTCGTGGTGCATGCGCAGTATCCCGGCGCGAATCCGAAGGTGATCGCGGAGACCGTGGCCTCGCCGCTCGAAGAGCAGATCAACGGCGTCGAGGACATGCTCTACATGCAGTCGCAAGCGAACAGCGACGGCAATCTCACGACCACCGTCACGTTCAAGCTCGGCACCGATCCTGACAAGAACACGCAGCTCGTGCAGAACCGCGTGAACCAGGCGCTGCCGCGTCTGCCGCAGGATGTGCAGCGCCTGGGCGTGACGACCATCAAGTCGTCGCCGACGTTGACCATGGTCGTCCACTTGAACTCGCCGAACGGCCGCTACGACATGACGTATCTGCGCAACTATGCGCTGATCAACGTGAAGGACCGTCTGGAGCGCATTGCGGGCGTGGGCGAAGTGCAACTGTGGGGCTCGGGCGATTACTCGATGCGCGTATGGCTCGATCCGCAAAAGGTCGCGCAGCGCGGCATGACGGCGACCGATGTCGTCAACGCGATCCGCGAGCAGAACGTGCAGGTCGCGGCAGGCGTGATCGGCGGCTCGCCGACGTTGCCGAACGTGCCGCTGCAACTCAACGTGAATGCGCGCGGCCGCTTGCAGAACGAGTCGGAGTTCCGCGACATCGTGCTGAAGACATCGCCGGATGGCGCAGTCACGCATCTGAGCGATGTGGCGCGCGTCGAACTGGCCGCATCGGAATATGGTCTGCGCTCGCTGCTCGACAACAAGTCGGCGGTGGCGATCGCAATCAATCAGCAGCCGGGCGCGAACTCGCTGCAAATTTCCGACGAAGTCCGCAAGACGATGAAGGAACTGCAGGCGGACATGCCGGCGGGCCTGGAATACCAGATCGTCTATGACCCGACGCAGTTCGTGCGTTCGAGTATCGAGGCCGTGATCCACACGCTCGCCGAAGCGATCGCGCTGGTCGTGCTCGTCGTGATCGTGTTCCTGCAAACGTGGCGCGCGTCGATCATCCCGTTGCTCGCGGTGCCGGTGTCGATTGTCGGTACGTTCTCGCTGCTGCTTGCATTCGGCTTCTCGATCAACGCGCTGTCGTTGTTCGGGATGGTGCTCGCAATCGGTATTGTCGTTGACGATGCGATCGTGGTCGTCGAGAACGTCGAGCGGAACATCGAAGCGGGGTTATCGGCGCGAGAGGCTACCTATCAGGCGATGCGCGAGGTGAGCGGGCCGATCATCGCGATTGCGCTGACGCTCGTTGCCGTGTTCGTGCCGCTCGCGTTCATGTCGGGTCTGACGGGCCAGTTCTACAAGCAGTTCGCGATGACCATCGCCATCTCGACGGTGATCTCCGCGTTCAACTCGCTGACGCTGTCGCCTGCGCTCGCAGCACTTCTGTTGAAAGGCCACGACGAGCCGAAGGACTGGCTCACGCGCGGCATGGACCGCGTATTCGGCGGCTTCTTCCGCGGCTTCAACAAGGTGTTTCATCGCGGCTCGGACGCGTATGGCAAGGGCGTAAAGAGCGTCATCAATCGCAAGGCTCTGATGATGGTGGTGTATGCGGTGCTGCTTGCAGGCGCCGTGCTGATGGGCAAGATCGTGCCGGGCGGTTTCGTGCCCGCGCAGGACAAGGAGTATCTGATCAGCTTCGCGCAATTGCCTAACGGTGCATCGCTCGATCGCACGGAAGGCGTGATTCGCGAGATGTCGGCCATTGCGCTGAAGCAGCCGGGCGTGGAAAGCGCGGTGGAATTCCCGGGCTTGTCGGTGAACGGCTTCACCAACTCGTCGAGCGCGGGCATCGTGTTCGTGACGCTCAAGCCCTTCAAGGAACGCGTGCATGACAAGGCGCTGTCGGCGAACGCCATTGCCGGTGCGCTGAATCAGAAGTACGCGGGCATCAAGGGTTCGTTCATCGCCGTGTTCCCGCCGCCGCCGGTACTCGGTCTCGGTACGCTCGGCGGCTTCAAGATGCAGCTGGAAGACCGCGGCGCGCTCGGCTATGCAGCACTCAACGATGCAACGCAGGCGTTCATCAAGCGTGCATCGCAAACGCCCGAACTGGGACCGACGTTCTCGAGCTATCAGATCAACGTGCCGCAACTGAACGTGGATCTGGATCGCACGAAGGCGAAGCAATTGGGCGTCTCGGTGACCGATGTATTCGACACGATGCAGGTCTATCTCGGCTCGCTCTATGTGAACGACTTCAATCGCTTCGGACGCGTGTATCAGGTGCGTGTGCAGGCGGATGCGCCGTTCCGTGCGAATCCGGAAGATATCGGCTTGCTGAAGACACGCAACGCGAATGGCGACATGGTGCCGTTGTCGTCGCTCGTGAAAGTGACGCCGACTTACGGTCCGGAAATGGTCGTGCGCTACAACGGCTATACGGCGGCGGATATCAACGGCGGTCCGGCTCCGGGTTATTCGTCGGGCCAGGCGCAGGCGGCGGCGGAACGCATCGCGGCGGAAGTGCTGCCGCGCGGGATCAAGTTCGAATGGACCGATCTCACGTATCAGCAGATTCTCGCGGGCAACGCGGCGCTGTGGGTGTTCCCGATCAGCGTGCTGCTGGTGTTCCTCGTGCTCGCCGCGTTGTATGAAAGCCTGACGCTGCCGCTCGCGGTGATCCTGATCGTGCCGATGAGCATTCTGTCGGCGCTGCTCGGCGTGTGGCTCACCGATGGCGACAACAACATCTTCACGCAGATCGGTTTGATGGTGCTGGTGGGCTTGTCGGCGAAGAACGCGATTCTGATCGTCGAGTTCGCACGCGAACTGGAGATGCAGGGACGCTCGATCGTGCAGGCCGCAATCGAAGCAAGCCGCCTGCGTCTGCGTCCGATTCTGATGACGTCGATCGCCTTCATCATGGGTGTGGTGCCGCTCGTGCTGTCGTCGGGCGCGGGTTCGGAAATGCGTCACGCGATGGGCGTCGCGGTGTTCTTCGGCATGCTGGGCGTGACGCTCTTCGGTTTGATGCTGACGCCGGTGTTCTACGTGCTGCTGCGCAAGCTCTCGCGCACCGAACACGTGACGGACAAGCATGGCTCGCATCCGCAAATGCGCGGGATCGGCGCCCCTTACGAAGCGCAATGAGGAGGCGCAATGAGGTCGATGATGAATAAGCTACATGTTGTATCGAGTCTGATGGTCACGCTGTTGCTGGTGGCGGGCTGTTCACTCGCGCCCACTTACGAAAAGCCCGACGTCAACGCGCCGTCCGCCTTCAAGGAAACGCCGCAAAAGACGCTCGACGCATTCGAAGCGGGCACGTGGAAGACCGCGCAGCCCTCGGAAGAGATGCTGCGCGGCGAATGGTGGAGCATCTTCGGTGACGCCACGCTCAACGACCTGGAAAAGCAGGCGCAGGACGCGAACCAGAACCTGAAGGCGGCGGCGTCGCGCGTGAAGGAAGCGCGCGCGATCAACCAGACAGCGCGCGCGGGACTCTTCCCGACACTCGATGCGGGCTTCGGCCCGACGCGCGAGAAGTTCTCGCCCGCGTCGCAGTTCCTTCCGGCCGATGGCAACGTGCCCGCGCAAACGCTATGGCGCGCGCAGGCGAGCGCATCGTATGAAGTGGATCTGTTCGGCCGCGTATCGAACTCGGTGCAGGCCGCCAACGCCGACACGCAGCAGAGCGAGGCGCTGTTCCGTTCGGTGCAGCTCGCGTTGCAGGCGGACGTCGCGCAGAACTACTTCAATCTGCGCGAGCTGGATGCCGAAACCGATGTCTTCACGCGCACCGTGCAGTTGCGCGAGGAAGCGCTCAAGCTCGTGCAACGGCGCTACACCGAAGGCGACATCAGCGAACTGGACGTGGCGCGCGCGAAGTCGGAACTTGCGACGGCGCGCTCGGACGCGATGACCGTGCAGCGCCTGCGCGCGGCGTCGGAACATAGCCTCGCGGTGCTGCTCGGCAAGGCGCCCGCCGAGTTCTCGATGGCCGCGAACCCGCTCAAGCCGGTGACGGTGCGCGTGCCGCCGGGCCTGCCTTCGTCGCTGCTGGAGCGTCGTCCGGATATCGCGGCAGCGGAGCGTTCGATGGCTGCGGCCAATGCGCGGATCGGCGTGGCGAAGGCCGCGTTCTTCCCGTCGCTTACGCTGACGGGCTCGGGCGGCTTCGAATCGGCGACGCTCGGCGATCTCTTCAAGTGGTCGAGCCGC
Organism: Caballeronia insecticola; assembly: GCF_000402035.1. Lineage (GTDB taxonomy): Bacteria > Pseudomonadota > Gammaproteobacteria > Burkholderiales > Burkholderiaceae > Caballeronia > Caballeronia insecticola. The sequence goes on along the minus strand of NC_021294.1, from coordinate 925,172 downwards.
ACGTTCTTGCTGGGTCCGTTCGCGGGCACGGCGCTCAATCTGCCGATCTTCGATGGCGGCCGTCGCAAGGGCAACCTGGCGAACGCGCGTGCGGTGTATGAAGAGGATGTCGCGAATTATCGCCAGCAGGTGCTCGTCGCATTCCGTGAAGTGGAGGACAACCTCTCCGATCTGCGCATCCTCGAAGACCAGACCGCGACGCAGGACGATGCCGTGAAAGCGTCGGTGCGCGCCGCGCAGCTCTCGCGCACGCAGTACACGGAAGGCGCGGTGAACTATCTGGACGTGATCGATGCGGAGCGCACGGTGCTTCAGACGCAGCGCGCGTCGGTGCAATTGCAGGGCACGCAGGCGGTATCGACGGTGAATCTGATCCGCGCGTTAGGCGGCGGCTGGGGCGATGCGCACCCGACGCCGGTGCCCGAGCCGAGTCTCGCGCAAAAGTGACGTGAGTGATGTGAAAAATGGCCTTGCTTCAAGCAGGGCCATTTTCTTTAAGCGCTGGTTCTAAAGAAAGACCGGCAGACGAAGCGGATTGTTCGTCTCAAGGAACATATGTCTTCACCGGCGGAGCGTTTATCCGCGAGGCTCATTTCCCTAAAATTCTGTTTATGGGAATGGGAGCCGGTAATGAAAGACTTGATAGCAAAACAACTGTATCAGCCGGCGGTGGTGTTGCCACTGCTACTGTTGACGCGCCTGATGGTCTCGCTCGACTTCAATCTCGCGCAGGTGATGTTCGTGGTGGTGCTCAAGGGCTCGCAGCATGTGTGGCATGTGGCGCTGCGCTATACGGTGGCGCGTCAGCGCAATCATGCAGCGGCGAAGCATCTGCCCTGCAATAACTGCTGCTGAAGCGCGCACAGCAATTCAGTTCAGTAAACCTCGGGCACGTACATCTCATCCGGCACAGGCTGGCGCAGATAATCGGGATTGAACACACGATCGGGCAGCGTAATCGGCTGATGTTCGATCTCGTGATACGGCACCTGGCTCAACAGGTGATGAATGCAGTTCAGGCGCGCACGCTTCTTGTCGACAGCCTGTACGACCCACCACGGCGCCTCCGGAATGTGCGTGCGCTGAAGCATGACTTCCTTGGCCGCGGTGTAGGCCTCCCAGCGGCGGCGGCTTTCCAGATCCATCGGACTCAGTTTCCACTGCTTGAGCGGATCTTCGATACGCGCTTCGAAGCGCACTTCCTGTTCGTCGTCGGTGATCGAGAACCAGTACTTGACGATCTGAATCCCACTACGCGCCAGCATCTTTTCGAACTCCGGGCACGAGCGGAAGAATTCCTCATACTCTTCATCGGTGCAGAATTGCATCACGCGCTCCACGCCCGCGCGGTTATACCAACTGCGATCGAACAGCACGATCTCGCCGGCGGCGGGCAAGTGCGACACATAACGCTGAAAGTACCACTGCGTGCGTTCGCGGTTGTTCGGCGCGGGCAGGGCGGCCACGCGGCACACGCGCGGATTGAGCCGCTGCGTGATGCGCTTGATCGCGCCGCCTTTGCCGGCGGCATCGCGCCCTTCGAAAATCACGACGAGCCGGTGTCCCGTATGCACGACCCAGTCCTGCAGTTTCACGAGTTCGCCTTGCAGGCGAAATAGCTCGCGGAAATAGGTCTTGCGTAGCTGGCGCTCTTCTTCCGAGAAAGTCGATTCGCCGTCGAGAAAGCGATCGTCGACTTCCATCTCGAACTCTTCGTCGTAGCTGTCGATGATGTCGGCATGGAAACGGCGCTGCTTGTCCGTCTTGTTCATGAAGGGCTCCGTGAGCGTTCTTGGGCTGCCGCCGTCTTATGACGGCTCGCGGTGCGGGTCGGCCCGCGTCGGCCGATTGTGACGGTAATCGATGTCAGTCGTATGACAATGACGTTTCATTGTAGAAGCGCCGCGCGCGGTCTTGAAGGCGGCGCGCGTTATGACGCATGGGCGCGCGCCGTTAGAATGGTCCGTCACTTCAATGGCATGCCGATGGCATTTTCCAATTCTTCAGCGAGAACACGATGACCGACACCCCACGCGCCCTTCAGAGTTTCGATGAAGCCCGCACGGCACGCCTCGTGCCTTATGACCGTCTCGTGGACACGCTCGCCGCCACGATGCTCGATTACGCGGCAGGACGCATCGTCAGCCCGGAGCGCATGGTGGTGCCGATCGAAGGCGGCGTGATGCTGTCGATGCCCGCGAGCGCCGCCGATCTCGCGATGCACAAGCTGGTCAACGTATGCGCGGGCAACGGCGCGCTCGGTCTGCCGACGATTCACGGCCAGGTCACCGCATTCGACGCCGCCACCGGCGTGCCGCAATTCATGCTCGATGGTCCGACCGTGACGGGCCGCCGCACGGCAGCCGTGTCGATGCTTGCGATCCGCGCGTTGCATGGCGGCACGCCGCGCGATGTGCTCGTGATCGGCACGGGCAAACAGGCGGCGTATCACATCGAGGCGCTCGCGGCCGTCTATCCCGATGTGCGCATTCGCGTGCAGGGCTCGCGTCCCGAACGCGCGCGCGCATTCGTTGAGGCGCATGCGTCGGTGTCGGAGAATCTCGCCGCGCTGGACGAGCCTGCGATTCCTGAGTCGATCGATGTCGTCATCGCCGCGACGACGAGCAAGACGCCTGTATATACGATGCCTGCGCGCGCGGGACGTCTCGTGATCGGCGTGGGTGCTTTTACGGCGGATGCCGCCGAGATTGGCGCGCAGACGATCCATGCAAGCGATCTCTATGTCGACGATCTCGCCGGCGCGCGTCACGAAGCGGGCGATTTCATTCTGGCGGGAGTCGATTGGGCTTCGGTGCATCCGCTCGCCGAAGCGCTTGCCACATCGTCAAAGCAACTGAATGCCGCGCGGCCCGTGATGTTTAAATCGGTTGGCTGTGCGGCGTGGGACCTTGCTGCATGCCGCGTGGCGCGCGCGCTTTTGTCAGATTAAAACGCTCGATCGCAATAAAGCGGAGCATCGTAGCGATTCGGTTGGAACGGTATTTGCTGATTGTTTGCCCATTGACGATTGAGGCGCGATTTGACGCCGAAGCAATTCAGCCAGCGAACCAACCCATGAAAAGTCGATACGACAGCAAATGGCACCCGTGGATCCCCGCCCGCGACGACGGGCGCGAAGGCGGCGGCGCGGGGCATAAAGATCGCCCCGCAGCGCGCCAGACGGCCGCAGCGCCGCCCGCCGCTTACTTTATCTCGGTTCTGGAGCTTGCCACCGGCGAGAAGCTTGGCCAGGACGAGCGCGTGCGCGCTGTCGCAATGCTGGAAAGCCAGTTCGGCGCAGGCCGGCCGCGCACGTTGAAGGAAGCGGTGCGCATCTGCGCCGCAGCCATCGATTCATCGACGCTGCAACGCATGGCGCGCGGCGCCAAGGCTTAAAAAAATCTCTTACGGCGAAGCGCGTTTTTTCATATCGATGTAAAACGCGCGCGCTTTCTTCCGAAAGATCGGCTAAAAACGCGCGGTCGTTCGCATCGTCACTTGACGGTCTGAATCACTTCAAAGCCTTCGAACTCGGGATGACCGAGATACAGCTGACGCGTCTCGCCGCCCGCATTGCGATGCGCGGCGCGGAACGCATCCGAACGCGTCCACTCCTCGAAGGCTTCCTTGTTCGCCCAGATCGTGTGGCTCGAATACAGCACGTGATCGTCCTTCACCGGCCCCTTGAGCAGATGAAATTCGACGAAGCCCGGCACGTCCTTGAGATGCGTGTCACGGCTGGTCCAGAGGTGTTCGAAGTCGGCCTCGGCGCCGGGCACGATCTTGAAGCGATTCATGGCGATATACATATCGATGCGTTTCCTTTGCGGCAAGCGGGCCTGGATTTGACAACAGAAGGCGAAGGCGTCAGTCGCGCGACAACTCGACGATCGTTTTGAAGCCGCCGAAGAACATGCGTTGCGGATCGAACGGCGGTGTGCCGTTTTCCATCATGGCTTTCAGGCGCGGGTCTTCCATTACTTTAGCGTTGACGCTGTCGCGTTGTTCGCGCGATTCGTAGACGATATACGAGAACACCACCGTCTCGCCTTCCTTCATTTGCACGCTTTGCGGAAACGAAGTGAGCTTGCCGGGTTTGACGTCATCGGCGAGGGTCTCCACGAACTGCAACGCGCCGTGCTCAAGCCAGATTTTGCCGGCTGCTTCGGCCATTGCCTGATACGCATCGATCTTGTCGAGCGGCACGGGTACGACGAATCCGTCCACATAGTGCGCCATGTGAGTCTCCTGAATGGAAGTGCAAGCAAGTTTGCGCATCGGTTGCGCTGCATGCTTGGAGCGGTTCGAACGCTTCTAAGTTCAGGCGGGCTTACACGGTGCGTTGAGCGCCCACGCGTCGGTGCGGGATTGCCGCGAAAGCACCGTCGATGACATTGGCGCGAAGTCCATCGCATGAATCGACGACAGCGGCTGGCCGAGCGCATGCGCCACGGCCGCTTTCACGACGATCGCATGCGTGACGACGATGCAGCGCCCGCACGACTCGTCGCATTCGATACGCGCCATGCGGTCGATCACGCGCGCAGCAAGCATCGCGATGCTTTCGCCGCCGTGCGGCCGCGCGTGCGGATCTCGCAGCCACGCAGCGATATTGTCCGGCTCGCTCTCGCCGACCGTGCGGACCGAATGTCCGCGCCAGCGCCCATAGTCGATATCGTCGAACGCGGGATCGATCTCGAACGACCGAGCAATACGCGCTGCCGTTTCGCGCGCGACGCGGGCGGGGCTCGCGATCACGCGCGCCGTGTCGTCGGCGTGAAAGGGCGCGGGCGCGTGGCTTTCCGCGGGCTCGTCGCCGGTGGGAAAGTGGCCGGTTTTCATCGCGCGCGTGGCGGCGTGGCACAGCAGAATGAGTTTCAATGGAATCGATGGCGCGGTCGAGATCGTTTTACTTTGCCGGCAATCATCATAGAATGGCAAGCTTGCAGTGCGAGGAAGCCGGTGCAAGCCCGGCACGGTCGCGCCACTGTGAGCGGTTCGTCAGCCGAGGAGCGAGACGCCGCGAGTCAGACCCCGCTGCAAGCTCTTCGTCAATCGGGACGCGCTTTTCCCTGGAGAACCACCATGAATGCTTCCAACGCGCCGGTCTTCTCATCGCCGGTTTCCCCGTCGCTCGACGCACCCGTGCCCATTCCGGTGCGCGAAGTGTTGCCGTGGGCCGTCTTCATCGGCCTCATTCTGCTGATCGCGATCTATTTCGTCGGCGCGGAGCAGGGTGCGACGTCGATCATCTCGGGCATGTACGTCCACGAATTCGTTCACGACGGCCGGCATCTGCTCGGCTTTCCGTGCCACTGAGGACGCAACATGATTCGCAGCTTGTTGATACGCGGCATGATCGCGGGACTCGTCGCGGGCCTGATCGGCTTCGGTTTTGCGCGCACGTTCGGCGAACCCTCCGTGGCTCGCGCGATTGCGTTCGAGGAACAGCATGAGCATGCCGCAGGCGCACATGAGCACGCGGATGCGCACGCACACGCCGATGCCAGCGCGGCAACATCGCACGATGCGCACGATCATGGCGACGAAGAACTCGTCTCCCGCGATACGCAAGCCGGTCTCGGCCTGCTGACGGGCGTCGCCGTATTCGGCACCGCGCTGGGCGGTCTTTTTTCGCTGGTGTTCGCATTTGCTTACGGACGGCTCGGCGCGTTGCATGCGCGCGGTACGTCGGCGCTACTGGCGTTGTTCGGCTTCGTGAGCGCGGCCATCGTGCCGTTTCTCAAGTACCCGCCGAATCCGCCGGCGGTCGGCAATGCCGAGACCATCGGGCCGCGTACCGCGCTGTTCTTCGGCATGGTGGCGATTTCGATCGTGGCCGCGGTGCTCGCCGTGCGTTTGCAGCGACGCCTGCAGGCGCGGCACGGCAACTGGAATGCGACGCTCATCGCCGGGCTCGCGTATGTCGTCGTGGTGGCGGTGGCGCAGGTCGCATTGCCGCGCATCGACGAAGTGCCCGACGGTTTCTCGGCTTCGCTGCTGTGGAATTTCCGGCTGGCCGCGATCGGCATTCAGGCGCTGATCTGGACGACGCTCGGCCTCGTGTTCGGCGCACTCGCCGCGCGTGAACTGGAACGGCCTGCGGTGAGGCGAATGGCTGCGGCTTGATAGAGAGCCGCTTTTTCAGAGGCGTGGCTTTGCGCTTGCTGCATTCGCCGCACGCCGCGCGAGCAATTCGTCGAAGAGCGCGCGTTTCGCGGCATCGTCCAACGACCGGAAGGTCTTGATTTCCTCACGGCTTCGATAGCAGCCCCGGCACAGTCCGCTGTCCGGGTCGAGCTTGCACACGTTCGTGCAGGGCGAGCCGATGGGTTCCTGAGTCTTGGCGCGCTCGATCGTGAAGGCGAGATCGAGCGGCGTCTCTTTGTCTTGCTGAAGGTCTTGTGTGGTCGTCATAGCAATTCGCCGCGAAAGAGCGCGGCGGCTGCGGCCGGATTCGACGGCCAGTAAGCGTGCATGTAAGTGGCCGTCACCGGCCCGTGCCGATAGAGCGCTTCGCCAGTCGTGCCGGTTGTTGCGTGCGATGCGTGAAGGACGGGCTGCATCGGCGTAGCGAGCGTCGAATAGTGGAACGTATGGCCCATCATTGTGCCGTGCGTCGTGTCGACACGCTGCATCGCGAGGCGCGACAGACGGCGCTGCATCGCGGCGTCGCCGGGCAGAACGCCGAGCATGGCGTGCTTCTCGCCTTCGACATCCGTGAGCGTCTCGACAAGATAGAGCATGCCGCCGCATTCCGCGACGACCGTATTCCCACGCGCGACATGCTCCGCTATCGATGCACGCGTGCGCGCATTCGCGGCAAGCGTTGCCGCATGCAGTTCCGGATAGCCGCCGGGAAGATAGAGCGCGTGTGCATCGCGGGGTGCGGGCTCGTCGGCGAGCGGCGAGAAGGTGCTGATCGTCGCGCCCATCGCCATGAGCAAGTCGACGTTCGCCGGATAGACGAACGAAAACGCGGCGTCGCGCGCCATCGCGATATGCATTCCTTCGAGCAGACGCGGCGGCGCGGGCAACGTTGCATCGTCGAAATGAACGGAAGGCGGAAGATCGGCGAGCGTGGTTTGCGCGATTGCGTCGGCGGCGCGATCGAGGCGCGCGTCGAGACCTTCGATCTCGGCGGGCTGCGTGAGCCCGAGATGCCGTTCCGGCAGCGCGATATCGTCCGCGTTCGACACGTGGCCGCAATAGCGCAGCCCGTGTGGAATAGCCTCGGACAACATCTGCGCATGACGCGCCGACGCCACGCGATTCGCGAGCACACCATGAAACGGCACATCGTCACGATAGCGCGCGAGTCCGAACGCAATCGCGCCGAAGGTCTGCGCCATGCCGTGCGCGCCGATCACCGCGAGCACGGGCACCTTGAACGCGGCGGCGAGATCGGCGCTGCTGGGCGTGCCGTCGAAGAGACCCATCACGCCTTCGATGAGGATCAGGTCGGCTTCGCGGGCAGCCTGCGCGAGCAACGCGCGGCATGCGTCGAGACCGACCATCGAGAGATGCAGCGAATAGACCGGCGCGCCGCATGCGCGCTCGAGGATCATGGGATCGAGAAAATCGGGTCCGGTCTTGAAGACGCGCACTTTCAGGCCACGGCGCGCATGATGGCGTGCCAGCGCGGCCGTGACCGTGGTCTTGCCTTGGTGCGACGCGCTCGCGCCGATGAACAGAGCAGGGCAGGCAGGCATCGCGTTCAGAACTCGACGCCGCGTTGCGCTTTCACGCCTTGCTCGCGATACGGATGCTTCACGAGCCGCATCTCGGTGACGAGATCGGCAAGTTCGACGAGCGCGTCGGGCGCGTGGCGTCCGGTCACGACGACATGCAACATGGACGGCCGCGCTTTCAGGACTTCGAGCACTTCATCGAGCGGCAGATATTCGTATTTGAGCACCGCGTTCAGTTCGTCGAGCACGACCATCTGATAGTCGCCGCTTTCGATCATGCGGCGCGCTTCGTTCCAGCCGCGTCGCGCGGTCGCCATGTCGGCTTCGCGATCCTGCGTGTTCCAGGTGTAGCCGTCGCCCATCGTGACGAAATCGCATTGCGCGATTGCGCCGAGAAAATCGCGCTCGGACGTATGCAACGCGCCCTTGATGAACTGCACGACGCCGAGCTTCATGCCGTGACCGAGCACGCGCACGGCCATGCCGAACGCGGCCGTGGTCTTGCCTTTGCCGTTGCCGGTGTTCACGATCAAGAGGCCTTTCTCGCGATCCGCCGCTGCCTGCTTTTTCTCGTGGCCTTCCTTGCGGCGCTGGGTCATGCGCAGATGCGATTCGGTATCGGTTTTCACATGATCTCCAGTAGGAATGAGGCGTAAAGACGGCCGTATCGTACATCAGGCGACGCATCCGTTCGAGCGCGCAATGGCGTTTCAATAACGCTCAGCTAAGAAACGGCGTGCATTCTGTCTCCATCAGAAAAGCTTCCGACAAAGATCGCTTAGGGAGAAATCGATGGACAGCGTTTTGATTGCAAGCGTCGTTGGCGCTTCGGTGCTCGTGTTCTACGTGGCGCTTCTCGCGTGTTTCTGGGCGATGCGGCCGCCGCGCGAACATGGCGGCAAAAGGGGTCTGCACCGCTAAGGGCGGCGCCTCATTTTTATCTAAGTCTCGCGTGGAAATATCGCCATGACACAACGGCAGGAGTCAGGAAATGAACGCCATCTATTTATATCTGGAACTCGTCGCGCTTACCATCCTCATCTGGCAATGCCGCGATAAATTCAAGCCGCTTGTCGCTAAACCGCTCGTCGTCAAGGCGCGTGCACGAAGCGCGGCTCAAGCAATTTTTATATCGCGTTCTTAAGCGGCGCATGCATCATGGCAATTGCTACCGTTACGCCGCCATCGATTGTCTTTGGCACGATCAGCGTATCTGCGTTACCCGCAAGCAGCGCGCAGGGCTCGCATACGCCATCGACATTAAATTGCTTAGACGCGCGATGTGAAACCGCACCGCCCGGCGCCTTAACGATTTCTTCCGCGCTAAAGAAATGCAAAGGCAAACGATATCGCGCGCAAAAGGCAAGCAAACCGGCTTCGTCACGTTTAGCATCGATGCTCGCGACACATGCGATATCGCCGAACGCACGCGCGCCGAGTGCGCGACGCACGGCGCTTTCGATGGCATCGGCGCTCGCACCGCGCCTGCAGCCGATGCCGACCGCAAGCCGCATGGCGTGTTCGCATAGTTTCATCGCATGAATGCCCCATTTAAGCGCGGCCAACGATATCACACGGTTGACGCTCGCCCGCGTCGGGCCTAGACTTTCACGCAGTTTTGGTGCTCGCGCGCGGATTCTCTCGCGCGCAGTTAAACGGGAAGCAGGGCGCGTTCGAGTCGCGAGATCGAACGAACGTCAACCTGCGCTGCCCCCGCAACGGTAAGCGATCGCCGCGCGCATGAAATTCAGGCACACGGCAAACCGGCTTCGAGGCCACTGCGCAATGCGCGGGAAGGCGAAGCGGCGTGATCGTCAGCCCGGATACCGGCCAGACGAAGCGACGGGTTCGCTGCCGCGGGGATGCGGTGCGACCCACGATCCATCAAGCCGTGCGCGACTTTTTCCCGTCGTTCCGCGTTGCACTCGCATCGCGCGTATGGAGCGCACGCATCCACAGCCACGGAGCTACGATGCAAACCCGCAAGATTCCCGTCACGGTCGTGACCGGCTTTCTCGGCAGCGGCAAGACCACGTTGATGCGGCACATCCTGTCCAATGCGCGCGGCTTGCGCATTGCGGTGATCGTCAACGAGTTCGGCGAACTCGGCATCGATGGGGAAATCCTGAAGGGCTGCGGCATCGGCTGCGACGATGAAGCCGCCTCGCAAGACCGCAATCTGTACGAGCTTGCGAACGGCTGCCTGTGCTGCACCGTGCAGGAAGAGTTTTATCCGGTGATGGAGCAACTCGTCGAGCGCCGCGAACGCATCGATCACGTGCTGATCGAGACCTCGGGCCTCGCGTTGCCCAAGCCGCTCGTGCAGGCGTTCAACTGGCCGTCGATCAAAAACGCGTTCACGGTCGATGCGGTCGTCACCGTGGTCGATGGTCCCGCCGCCGCGAGCGGGCAGTTCGCGGCGAATCCCGTCGCAGTCGATGCACAGCGCCGCGCCGATCCGAATCTCGATCACGAATCGCCGCTGCACGAGTTGTTCGAAGATCAGCTTTCGTCGGCGGATCTCGTGATCGTCAACAAGACCGATCTCATGGATGCGGATGCGCTACGGAAAGTCGAAGCGCTCGTGCGTCCCGAAGTGCCGGCCGAGGTAAAGATCGTGCCCGCGCAAATGGGCAAGCTCGACGTGCATGCGCTGCTCGGGCTTGCATCGGCATCGGAAGAGACGATCCACTTGCGGCACGATCACCACGGCTCGGCGGATGATGCAGGTCACGCCGATCATCATCATGACGACTTCGATTCCGTCGTCGTGCACGCGCAGGTCGAATCGCGCGAGCAGGCGCTGGCGGCGTTGCATGCGCTCGTCGAGCAGCACACGATCTATCGCGTGAAGGGGTTCGCCGCGCTGCCGGGCGCTGCCATGCGGCTCGTCGTGCAGGGCGTCGGCCGTCGCTTTGACAGTTACTTCGACCGCCGCTGGGACGCGGGCGAAGCGCAGACGCAAAGCCGCTTCGTGCTGATCGGCGAGGACCTCGAACGCGACACGCTACAACGCGCGTTCGAAGCCGCGCTCGCAAGCGTCCCCGCCAACGCGTCCGCGCAGGCGTAACGCGATGCATCTGCTTCGCACGACACCGGGAGGCTTCGTCGACGACGCGCAGGGCGTCATGCGCATCGATCAGACGAGCGCGCCGATCGTCGTGCTCAGTTCCGCCGACACCACGCTCGCTCTGCTGGCGAGCGTGTTTCCGCGGCTGGAAGCGGGCTTTCCCGAAGTGCGGCTCGCGAATCAATCGTTTTTGCGCCAGCCCGCATCGGTCGATTTCTATGTCGACGATGTGCTGCGTCACGCGAAGGTCGTGATCGTCGATCACCTCGGCGGCGAATCGTACTGGCCTTACGGCATCGAACGGATCGTCGCGCTCGCGAAGAAAGAACGGCAACTGCTTGCCATGTTCTCGGGCGATCTCGTCGAAGACCCGAACCTCATCGGCAAGAGCACGGCAGATGCCGCGTTCTGCCGCGAGTTGTCGCGCTATCTGCGTGAAGGCGGCGCGCGCAATGCCGAGGAGTTTCTGCGGGCAATCGCGTATCGTGCATTCGGTTTCGGGCGCGAGCCTCGGCTGCCGAGTCCGTTGCCTGCGGTCGCGCTTTATCATCCGGCACGCGATATCGCCGTCATCGAAGACTGGCAGGCGCGCTGGACGAAAGGCGCGCCCGTCGTCGCGATCCTGTTTTATCGCGCGCATTTGCAGTCGGGCAACACGGCCGTGTTCGATGCGTTCATCGACGCGCTCGAAGCCCACGGCATGAATCCGTTGCCGATAGCGATCTCGTCGCTCAAGGAAAGCGTGAGCCGCGAAGTGGTCGAGCGCCTGTGCGCGGAGCATCGCGCATCGCTCGTGCTGAACACGACGGCATTCGCGGCGGGCGTGATCGGCGAGGACGCGGCATTCGAAGTCGCGGGCGATGCGCCCGTGCTGCAAGTCATTCTGAGCGGCGGCAATCGCGACGACTGGCAGAAGGACAATCACGGCCTCAACTCGCGCGATGTCGCGATGCATGTCGCGCTGCCGGAAGTCGATGGCCGCATCATCACGCGCGCGGTGAGCTTCAAGGGACTCGCGTATCACTGCAAGCATACGCAGGTCGATGTCGTGCGTTATCAGGCCGATGTCGAGCGCGTGCGTTTCGTGGCCGAACTGAGCCGGCGCTGGTGCAAGCTGCGCGATACGCCGAATGCAAACAAGCGCATCGCACTTGTGCTCGCGAACTATCCGGCGAGCGAAGGGCGCATCGGCAATGGCGTGGGACTCGACACGCCTGCATCGGCTATCGGTATTTTGTCGATGCTCGCGCGTGAGGGTTATCGCACGGGCGAAATTCCCGCGCATGGCGACGCGCTCATTGCCGCGCTGACGCAAGGCGTGACGAACGATCCCGTCGTGCGCGATCTGCGTCCTGCGCTGCAAAGCCTGTCGCTCGAAGAATATCTCGATCCGTATCGCACGCTGCCCGCCGACGCGCGCGCCGCGCTGGAACAAACGTGGGGCGCACCGGAAGACGACCCGACCGTGAGGCGCGGCCGTTTCATGATCGCGGGGTATCGCTGCGGCGAAGTTTTCATCGGCATACAACCGTCGCGTTCGCGCGAACGCAACGATTACGCGAGTTATCACGATGCCGAACTCGTGCCACCGCATGCGTATCTCGCGTTCTATTTCTGGTTGCGCGTGCGTTTTCAGGCCGATGCAATCGTGCATGTGGGCAAGCACGGCAATCTCGAATGGCTGCCGGGCAAGAGCGTCGCGCTGTCGGCATCGTGCTGGCCGGATGCGATTCTCGGGCCGATGCCGCATCTCTATCCGTTCATCGTGAACGATCCGGGCGAGGGCAGTCAGGCGAAGCGGCGCGCGCAGGCCGTCATCATCGATCATCTGATGCCGCCGCTCACGCGCGCGGAAAGCTACGGCCCGTTGCAGGATCTCGAACGTCAGGTCGATGAATACTACGAGGCGCTGATGGTCGATGCGCGCCGCGCGAAACTCTTGCGCAAGTCGATACTCGCGAACATCGTCGAGAACAGGCTGCATGAAGAACTCGGGCTCGATGCACCGCGCGATATTGTCGGCGAAGACGCATTGCTCACGCGTGCCGATGCTTACTTGTGCGAGCTGAAGGAAGCGCAAATCCGCGACGGTCTGCATGTCTTCGGCATCTCGCCGCAAGGTGTGCAAAGGCGCGACACGTTGCTCGCGCTCGGCCGCTTTCCGGTCGGCGACGCTCAAGGCGCGAACGCCAGTCTCATCACGGCGATCGCGCGCGATCTGCAACTCGGCGATGCCTTCGATCCGCTCGATGCCGACTGGGCCGCGCCATGGACCGGTCCGCGTCCGCATGCGTTACAGACGATCATCGACGCGCCGTGGCGTCATCATGGCGATACGCGCGAGCGCCTCGAATCGTTCGCTATGCAACTATTATCGGGCGATGCCGCCGCGCCCGGAGCGCAGGCATCGCTCGTGCTGCAACGCTTGCGAGAAGACGTATTGCCGCGCCTCGACGCATGCGGCCCGCAAGAGCTTTTGCAACTGAAGCGCGGCCTCGAAGGACGATTCGTGCCGCCGGGACCGAGCGGTTCTCCATCGCGCGGCAGGCCCGACGTGCTGCCTACCGGACGCAACTTCTATTCCGTCGATACGCGCGCGTTGCCGACGCAAGCCGCATGGTCGCTCGGCGTGAAGTCCGCGAATGCGCTGGTCGAGCGCCACGTGCAGGATCACGGCGATTTCCCGCGCGCGATTGGTCTGTCGGTATGGGGCACGGCGACGATGCGCACCGGCGGCGACGATATCGCGCAGGCCTTCGCATTGATCGGCGTGCGGCCCAAATGGGCGGCGGGCAGTCATCGCGTGACGGACTTCGAAATCCTGCCGATATCCATCTTCAACCGGCCGCGCATCGACGTGACCTTGCGTGTGTCGGGCTTCTTCCGCGATGCGTTCGCGAACCTCATGCATCTCTTCGATGCAGCCGTGCAGGCCGTCGCCGCACTCGACGACGAACCTGCCGACGTCAACCCGATTCGTGCACGCATTCTGCGCGAGCGCGATGAATGGATCGCACGCGGCGTCGATGCAAAGGAAGCGCGGCAACGCGCGGGCTGGCGCGTGTTCAGCACGAAGCCGGGCGCGTACGGCGCGGGCTTGCAGGAACTGATCGACGCGAAGCAGTGGCAGACCGATGCCGATCTTTCCGCCGCGTATCAAAGCACGGGCGGCTACGCGTACTCGCAATCGGGCGACGGCGTGGAAGCGCGCGCGAGCTTCGGCGCGCGGCTTTCGACCCTCGATGTCGTGCTGCATAACCAGGACAATCGCGAGCACGACCTGCTCGATTCGAACGACTATCACCAGTTTCAGGGCGGCATGATCGCGGCCGTGCGCTATCTGTCGGGCGTGCAGCCGCAGACGTATAACGCCGATCACAGCAACCCCGCCGCGCCGCGCGTGCGCACACTCAACGAGGAAATCGCGCGGGTGGTGCGCTCGCGCGTCGTCAATCCGAAATGGATCGATGGCGTGAAGCGGCACGGCTACAAGGGCGCATCCGAACTGGCCGCGACGGTCGATTATCTGTTCGGCTATGACGCGACCGCGCGCGTCGTGTCGGATCATCAATATGCACTCGTCACGGACGCTTACGTGAACGATGCCGACACGCGCGAGTTCATCGCACAGCACAATCCGCACGCGCTGCAATCGATCTGCGAGCGTCTGCTCGAAGCGATGGAGCGCGGCCTGTGGCAGAACCCTGCTGGCTATCGCGAGCAGGTCGGACATCATCTGCTCGATGTCGAACAGCGAATCGAAGGCCGACAGAATTGAACGACATCACTTTTCCCTTTACCGCGCTCGTCGGTCAGGAACCCTTGCAGCAGGCACTTTTGCTCGCGGCGGTCGATCCGTCTATCGGCGGCGTGCTCGTGAGCGGGCCGCGCGGCACGGCCAAATCGACGGCGGCGCGCGCGCTTGCGGAACTGTTGCCCGAAGGGACGCTCGTTACGTTGCCGCTCGGTGCAAGCGAAGAACAACTGATCGGCACGCTCGATATTCAAAGCGCATTGCGTGACGGCGGCGTGCAGTTTTCGCCCGGACTGCTGGCGAAGGCGCATCTCGGCGTGCTGTATGTCGATGAAGTCAATCTGTTGCCGAATCCGCTTGTCGATCAATTGCTCGATGTCGCGGCGAGCGGCGTGAATATCGTCGAGCGCGATGGCATCTCGCATCGGCATGATGCGCGTTTCGTGCTGATCGGCACGATGAATCCCGAAGAGGGCGAACTGCGGCCGCAATTGCTCGATCGCTTCGGCCTCGCCGTCGAGATGAGCAACTGCTTCGATGCGCACGCGCGCCAGCAGATCGTGAAAGCGCGGCTTGCTTTCGATGCCGATCCGAACACGTTTCGAGCGCGAAGCGAAGCGGCGCAAGCGGCGTTGAGCAAGCAGCTTCACGCGGCGCGCGCCGCGCTTGCATCATTCGATTTCGACGATGCCGTCCACGCGCATGTGAGCGCGTTGTGCATCGCCGCGCATGTCGATGGCTTGCGCGCGGACCTCGTCATGCTGCGTGCGGCGCGTGCGCTGGCTGCGCTCGAAGGCGCATCGGCCGTGACGGTCGAGCATGTCGAACGCGTTGCCGACGCGGTCTTGCAGCATCGGCGCAAGGAAGCGCAGGCGTCGTCGGACACGCAGGCTCCGCGCAACGCGAACGCGAATACGAACGCATCGAACGCATCGGATGAGGGCTACATGCCGCCCGAGCCCGCAGGCACGGCGAAGATCAAGCAAGTGAGGCCGCTCGCCGCAAAAAAAGCCTGAGCCATCGAAGGCGTGACGCGGATGCCGCAGGGCATCGTCTTCGATGGAACGATGCGCGTCCGACAGGCCGCAGCGCGGCGCGCGAAGGCGACGAAAGCGGCTCCATCGACTGGATGGCGACGCTGCGCGCCAAACGCGCCGCACGTCTCGATGCGCGCCATCTTCGTTATCGACGTCAGGAAGGCGCGGGCGCGGTGCTGCATTGTTTCGTGCTCGACTGCTCGGGTTCGATGCTCGCAGGCGAACGTCTCGCGCGCGCGAAGGGCCTGCTCGTCGCGTTGTTCGATCGCGCTTATCGCGAACGCGCGGACATCGCGCTTGTCTGCTTCGGCGGCGGACGCGCCGAAGTGCGCCGTCAGCCGGGCGCGGCGCATTGGTGGAACGAACGCTGGGTCGCGCCTATCGGCGGCGGTGGCGGCACGCCGCTTTCGCTCGGTCTGGCGAGCGCGGCGACCGTGCTCGCGCGCGCGGCGCGACGCAAGCCCACGCACCGGCGACGCCTTTGGCTGCTGACCGACGGACGCACGAACGAGCGGCCGGAGGCGCCGTCATCGGCGGATGAAATCGTCGTCGTGGATTTCGATGAGGGCGCAATCCGCGCCGGACGCTGCGCGCAACTCGCGCACGCGTGGGACGCGCAGTACGTGAGCGCCGTTGCGCTGAGCGACGGCTAGTCCGCTTCGTACCAGCGCGGCGTATAGACCCAGTCGCCGACCACGCGCGTTGTCGAGGAGCCGACGATCACCATCGTCCGCATATCGACGAGATCGCTCTTCAGCTCGCCGAGCGTGACCACACGCAAGCACTCGCCCGGCCGCCCGATGTCTCGGCCGATTACGACGGGCGTCGCTGCATCGCGATATCGCCTCACGATTTCGATCGCGCGATCGAACTGCCACGGCCGCGCCTTCGACAACGGGTTGTAGAACGCCATCACGAGGTCCGCTTCGCCCGCGTGCGCGAGACGCGTCTCGATGACGCTCCACGGCTTCAGGTTGTCGGACAGCGACAGCACGCAGAAGTCGTGACCGAGCGGTGCACCGGCGCGCGCGGCCGTTGCGAGCGATGCCGATACGCCCGGCACGATGGCAAGCCGCACCGCGCTCCACGCGGGATGCGACGCGCGTCGCTTGTCGAGCGCTTCGAGCACGGCCGCGGCCATCGCGAAGACGCCCGGATCGCCGGATGACACCACGACCACACGCCGCCCGCTGCTCGCGAGTTCGAACGCATGACGCGCGCGCTGCAACTCCTCGCGGTTGTCGGTCATATGGATGCGCTGATCGCCGCGGAACGGGCCCGCCATGCGCACGTAGGTTTCGTAGCCGAGCACGTCCTGCGCGGCGGCGAGCGCGTTGTGCGCGGCGGGCGTCATCAGTTCAACGCTGCCGGGACCGAGACCGATCACGGTCAGCGTGCCGCGTGCACGTCCGATGGCTTCGACATCGACGGGCGCGTCGTGAACCTGTAGCGCGACATCGCGCGCATGGCCAACGTCGAAGGGCGCGGCATCGCAGAAGCGTAGCGGCACATCGAGCGCGCGTGCGGCATCGGCGAGAGATTCGGAAGACATGTGACGCACGGGCGCCGCCAAGGCCGCGAGCGCGAGCGGCGCGAGTCCCTGTTCGCGCAGCGCGAGCCGCACACGTTCGGCAATATCGTCCTCGGGCGCCGTCTCGCCGATCCATGCGAGCACGCAGCGCGGATGAATCACGAGGCTGTCCGCATCGCTCGCGGCGAACGGGGTGATGCGCACGGCGAGGCGCGCATCGTCGGCGCGGGGCAGGGCGGCATTGTCGAGCCAGGGCGCGCGGCCTTCGATGCGCATCGTCTCGCCCGCCAGCAAGTCGGACACGAAGCGCTTGCCGCGTTCGAGATTCGCAAGCGCATAGCCTTCGGGCGGCGCGAGCAGGCAGAGGCCGAAGCTCAGTTCGCCGCTCGTCGTGATGGCGGGCGCGATGCCGAGCGCCGCGCCGATCTCGCGGGCCAGCACATTCACGCCGCGCACGCCGCCCAGCAGCGGCACGACCGCGCTGCCGTCGTGAGCAACCGCAAGCACGGGCGGCTCCACGCTTTTGTCGGCGAGCAGCGGCGCCAGCGCGCGTATCACGATGCCCGCCGAGCACAACGCGACGACCGGCGCGCCCGCTGCGTAAAGATCGCGCAGATGCGCGCCGAAGTCCTCATACGCGATGTCGGCGTTCACGCGGCTCGCGAGACCATGCACGCGCGAGTCCGGAAAGCGCGCCTGAATGCGCCGCGCGGTATCGAGCGCGCCCGCGCCGAGCACGACGATCGCCATCGGCATTGCAGTGTTCAAGCCTGCCATTTCTTCCCCGGCACGACGAGCAAGGAAAAATACGGCGACGCCATCGGATCGACATCATCGAGCGGCACGATGCGCTGATTCGCCATCGTCGCGCGCTCGACGTAAAGAGCGCGATCGTCGAGGCCGAGTTCGGCGAGCACGCGCCGCACTTTCTCGAAGTTGCGCCCGAGCTTCATGATGACCGCCGCATCGGCGGCTTCGAGACGGCGCTTCAGTTCGTCTTCCGGCAGCACGCCCGACAGCACCGACAGACTCTGATTGCGATACACGAGCGGCACGCCGAGCACCGCGACGCCGCCGAGCATCGAGCACACGCCCGGCACGACCTGCGCTTCGAAACGTGTCGCCAGGCGATCGTGCAGATACATGTACGAGCCGTAAAAGAACGGATCGCCTTCGCAGATCACCGCGACGTCGCGTCCCGCTTCGAGATGCCCGGAGATCGTGAGCGCGGCTTCGTCGTAGAAGGCGCTGATGATCGTCTCGTAGCACAGCGGCGGTTCGAGCGCTTCCGTCGTCACCGGATAGACGAGCGGCAGGCGCGTTTGCGTATCGTCGAGATGCGACTCGATGATGCCGAACGCGTTGCCCTTCTTGCCCTTCGCGACGAAATACGCGACCACCGGCGCGGCTTTCAACAGCCGCAACGCTTTCACGGTGATCAGTTCCGGGTCACCGGGCCCGACGCCCAGACCATGCAGACGTCCGCGCATCATTCTGCCTCCGCGGCGAGCGCGTTCACGGCCGCGGCCGCCATCGCGCTGCCGCCGCGCCGGCCGAGCAATGCGACGAAGGGCACGCCGCGGCTGTCGGCGGCGAGCAGCGCCTTCGATTCCGCCGCGCCGATGAAACCCACCGGAAAGCCGAGAATCAGCGCGGGCTTCGGTGCGCCGGCATCGAGCATGTCGAGCAGATGAAACAGCGCGGTCGGCGCATTGCCGATGGCGACGATCGCGCCGCCAAGGTCCGGCCGCCACAGTTCGAGCGCGGCGGCCGAGCGCGTGTTCGCCATAGCGCGGGCGCGCTCGGGCACGGACGGATCGCTCAGCGTGCAGATCACGCGATTGTCCGCGGGCAGCCGCGCGCGCGTGATGCCCTCGGCGACCATGCGCGCGTCGCACAGAATCGGCGCACCCGCGGCGAGCGCACGGCGGCCCGCTGCGCCCGCGCCGTCGGAAAAACGCAGATCGGTCGCGATATCGACCATGCCGCACGCGTGGATCAGGCGCACGGCGAGTTTCTCCAGATCGGCGGGAATGGTGGCGAGGTCGGCTTCGGCGCGGATCGTCGCGAACGACTGGCGATAGATCTCCGCGCCGTCGCGGATGTAGTCAGGCATCGGCATGGCTCCGGGCGAGCCGTTCGGCCGCCTCTTCGATGGTCAGATTGCAGGCGACGATGCATTCGCCGCGATACAGGTCGTAGTGGCCCGGCGCGCGTGCGAGCAGCGTCGCGGAAACGGGATGCGCCGCCGCGCAGGAACGCTCGCAGCCGCTCAGATGCACCTGCGCCGTGTCGTGCGCGGGCAGCAGCGGGGCGAGCCGATGCGCGTCGGCTTTGGTATCGGCGCGGCTCTTCGCGCAGCCTGCGGAACCGGCGCACGCGATCAGGCGCGCGAACGGCTCGCGCGGATCGGTCGCGAGTCCGAGCGCGTGAAGGCGTTGCAGCGCTTCGTCCGTGTCGTGCGGCGAAATGCCGGGAAGCAGCACGCTTTGCCACGGCGTCATGACGAGATGGCCGTCGCCGTGTTGGTGCGCGAAGGAATCGGCGAGATCGGCGAGGGCGTCGAGCGTGGCGGCGTCAAGGCGGCCGAGCGCGGTCTGCGCGCCCGCATACCACGTCGCGCATTGCGGTTCCGGGTGCGCGCCGAGACGCAGCGTGGCATCGGCGGGAGCGCGGCGCCATGGTGCGATATCGGCGTCGAATTCGAGCGCTTCGAGAAAATGCCTCACGCCGACGCGCGCGAGCAAGTCACGCATGCGATGTTCTTCCGGCGTCGCGAGCGCGAGAAACCTGCGCAGCACGCGCGTCACGAACGCGACGACATCGCCGCGTGCAATCGCGCCGAACGCGGGCGCATCGGCGGCGTGGAGCGGCATCGTGCCCGCGAGGCCGAACGTGAAACGCGCGCCGTCGTCGGTGGCGGCAAGCCATAGATCGTGCGGATGACCGAGCATCGCGAGGCGCTCGCCGCCGTCGAACTGCAACGCGAATTTCGGCGACAGCGCGTGCAGCGCGGCATCGGCCTGCAACGCATCGACGATGCGCGCGGCGAGCGCACGCGTGCCGTCGCTGGCGAGCGGGCTCAGCATCACGTTGCGGAGGTCGTCGCCGCTCGCGGTTGCCGGACCGAGACCGGCATCGAACGCGATCTCGACGAGCGCGGCGTGAGCGTCGTCGCGTATGCCGCGCAGTTGCAGGTTCGCGCGATTGGTCACTTCGATCACGCCCGAGCCGCACGTACGCGCCGCGTGCGCCACGGCCCGCGCCGCGCGTGCGCTCAGCTGGCCGCCCGGAAGACGCAGGCGCGCGAGCCCGCCATCGCGCGCGGGCACGATGCGCATGAGCCCCGGACACGCGGATGCGCGTGGAGCGGTCACGGACGCTGAACGGTCGGACGAAGTCAAAAGCATGGCCCAAAGGGCTTCGCGCGTCATGAGCGAACCGGTACACCCCGCCCGGTCGGCGTCGCGCGAATGCGGTGGGTCGGCAGGTCTCTTGGCTGGCAGGTCTTCATTCGCGCCGGCCTTCCCGGTAAAAACCAGTGGCAGTGGAGCGCGGACTCGCTGCGTACAATTGCGGGGGCAGCCACAGTTTTGCTGTGTTCCCTCTTAGGCTCCTTATTGGAGCACCGACGGACCTGTATTATGCCCGCTTTTATCATCGTTCCGGCCGCCTGCAGGCCTTGCGGCGCGCATCCGGAGCATCAGGAAGGAGATGCCGCATGTCGACCTGGCTGACCGTCGTGGGTATCGGCGAGGACGGCTGGCACGGCCTCTCGCGTGCCGCGCGCCGGGCGCTCCTGGAGGCGCATTCGATTCACGGCGGCGAGCGCCATCTCGCGTTCCTGCCGACGCGCATCGCCGCGCGCCGCGTCCCGTGGCCCAAACCCTTTTCACTCGATGCCGTGCTCGCCGAGCGCGGCGACGGCAGCGCGCGCGTCTGCGTGCTCGCGAGCGGCGACCCGATGTGTTTCGGCGTCGGCGCAACGCTTGCGCGCGAAGTCGCCGACGGCGAGATGCGCGTCATTCCCGCGCCTTCGTCGCTGTCGCTCGCGGCGGCGCGTCTGCGCTGGCCGTTGCAGGACGCGGCGTGCGTGTCGCTGGTCGGGCGGCCGGTGGCGTCGCTGCTCGCAAGCGTGCATCGCGGCGCGCGTCTGATCGTGCTGAGCGCCGACGGCACGACGCCCGCCGCCGTCGCCGCGCTTTTGACCGCGCGCGGCTTCGGCGCGAGCCGCATGACCGTGTTCGAGCATCTCGGCGGCCCGTCCGAGCGCCGTATCGACGAACGTGCCGACGACTGGCGCGAGCCACAGGTCGCGGCGCTCAATCTCGTCGCGATCGACTGCCGCACGCACGCGGGACATGCGGGGCCGCCGCTCACGCCGGGACTGCCCGACGACGCCTATCGCCACGACGGCCAGCTCACCAAGCGCGACGTGCGCGCCGTGACGCTCGCGCATCTCGCGCCGCAGCCGGGCGAACTGCTGTGGGACGTGGGCGCGGGCTGCGGCTCGATCGGCATCGAATGGATGCGCGCGCACCACGCTTGCCGCGCGATCGCCATCGAGGCGAACGAGGGCCGGCAGCGTCTCGTCGAATACAACCGCGATGCGCTCGGCGTGCCCGCGCTGCAACTCGTGAAGGGCGAAGCGCCGGCCGCGCTCGACGGCCTGCCCGCGCCCGACGCGGTGTTCATCGGCGGCGGACTGACCGCGCCCGGCGTGCTCGATGCGTGCTGGTCGCGTCTGCGTCAGGGCGGACGGCTCGTCGCGAACGCGGTCACGCTGCAAAGCGAAATGGCGCTGGTCGACTGGCGCGCGCGGCATGGCGGCGAGCTGACGCGCATCGGCATCGCGCAGGCGGAGCCGCTCGGCAGCTTCGATACGTGGCGGCCCGCGTTGCCGATCACGCTGCTGCACGCGAGCAAGCCGTAATGCGCGACGAAACGCCCGAGCAGCCCGCGCCCCTGCGCAGCGGCTACACGACAGGAAGCTGCGCGACCGCGACGAGTCTCGCGGCCGCGCGCCTGCTGTTGCTGGGCGAGACGAGCGAGCGCGCGGAGATCGTGCTGCCGAAGGGCCGGCGCGTGACGATGTCGCTTTCGTTCTGCCGTCGCGTGTCCGGCCCGGACGATGAAGCCGAAGCCGGCGTCATCAAAGACGCAGGCGACGATCCGGACGTGACCCACGGCGCGCTCGTGTTCGCGCGCGTGCGCCTCGCGGCGGAAGCGGGCGTGCGCTTCCACGCGGCGGACGGCGTCGGCACCGTAACGCGCGCGGGACTCGCGCTCGCGATCGGCGAGCCGGCGATCAATCCCGTGCCGCGCAAAATGATGACCGAACATCTGGAAACGCTCGCCGCGAACAGCGGTTTCGGCGGCGGTTTCGACGTCAGCATCGGCGTGGAAAACGGCGCGGCGCTGGCACTGAAGACGATGAATCCGCGCTTGGGCATCGTCGGCGGTTTGTCGATACTCGGCACGACCGGCATCGTCAGACCGTTTTCGTGCTCGGCGTATATCGCGTCGATTCATCAGGGTATCGATGTTGCGCGGGCGAACGGTTATCGGCATATCGCCGCGTGCACCGGCAACCAGAGCGAAGACGCGATGCGCGCGCACTACGGCTTGCCGGATATCGCGTTGATCGAAATGGGCGATTTCGCGGGCGCCGTGCTCAAGCATCTGCGCCGCGCGCATGTCGAGAAGTTGAGCCTGTGCGGCGGTTTCGGCAAGTTGTCGAAGCTGGCGGCGGGGCACATGGACCTGCATAGCCGCAACTCCAGCATCGACTTGCCGATGCTCGCCGTCTGGGCCGCCGATGCGGGCGCGAGTGCCGCGCTCCAGGCCGCGATTCGCGCCGCCAACACGAGCCAGGAAGCGCTCGCGCTGGCGCGTGCGGAAGGCATCGCGCTCGGCGATATCGTGTGCGCGCGGGCGCGCGGCGTCGCGCTCGATGTGCTGCCGCCGGGCATCGTCGTCGAGACGTTTGCGATCGACCGGCAGGGGCGTATCGTCGGGAGCGCGGCATGACGCGCGTGCTGCTGCTCGGCGGCACCGGCGACGCGCTCGCCATCGCGCGCGGTCTTTCCGCCGCGCACGTGTACAGCCTCGCGGGCCTCGGGCGCGTGCCGGTCGATCTCGCGTGTTCGGTGCGCGTCGGCGGGTTTGGCGGCATCGACGGACTCGTCGGCTATCTGCGTGCCGAGGCGATCACGCTCGTCGTCGATGCGACGCATCCGTATGCCGCGCAAATGAGCCGTCACGCGCACGCCGCCTGCGCGATTGCGCGCGTGCCGCTGTGGGCGGTGCGCCGTCCCGCGTGGCAGCCGCAGCCGGGCGACGACTGGCGCGAGGCGGCGGACTGGCGGGAGATCGTCGAGCGTATCGCGACGTTTCAACGGCCGCTTTTCACGCTCGGTCGCGAGCCGCTCGCGCATCTGGACGACATTCCGTCGTCGCAATACTGGACCGTGCGCTGCCTGGACGCGCATCCCGGCAACGAACGCGCGCGTATCGTCGATGCACGCGGCCCGTTCGATCTCGCAGGCGAACGCGTACTGTTCGACGATGCGCGTATCGATGTCGTCATCAGCAAAAATAGCGGCGGGCGCGCGACGGAAGCGAAGCTGGCGGTCGCGCGCGAGCGGCGCTTGCCGGTCGTGATGCTCGCGCGTCCCGCGCTGCCCGACGTCGAACGCAGCTTCGTCGATGCCGCCAGCGCCCTCGACGCCCTCCGACACTGCCTCGAAACATGACCGTCTACTTTATCGGCGCCGGACCCGGCGATCCGGAACTCATCACCGTCAAGGGCCAGCGGCTCGTCCGCACGTGTCCCGTGATTCTCTATGCCGGCTCGCTCGTGCCGAAGGAAGTGCTCGACGGCCATCGCGCGCACACCTGTGTCGATACGGCCGAACTCGATCTCGATGCAATCGTCGCGCTCCTGCAAGACGCGCACGCGAACGGTCAGGATGTCGCGCGCGTGCATTCCGGCGATCCGTCGCTCTATGGCGCGATCGGCGAGCAGATGCGCAGGCTCGATGCGCTTGGCGTTCCGTACGAGATCGTGCCGGGCGTGACGGCGGCGGCTGCGTCGGCGGCGGCGCTCAAACGCGAGCTGACGCTGCCCGGCATCGCACAGACGGTGATCCTCACGCGCTACGCGACGAAGACGCCGATGCCGCCCGGCGAGTCGCTGGCCGATCTGGCGCGCCATCGCGCGACGCTCGCGATTCATCTCGGCGTGCGACATATCGAGCGTATCGTCGCCGATCTTCTGCCGCATTACGGCGCGGATTGCCCGGTCGCGGTCGTGTTCCGCGCGAGCTGGCCGGATGAGATGCGCGTTGCGGGCACGCTCGCGGACATCGCGCCGAAAGTGCGCGCGGCGGGCGTCGAGCGCACGGCGATGATTCTCGTCGGCCGCGTGCTAGACGCTGACAATTTCGCCGATTCCACGCTCTACGGCGGCGACTGAGCACAGCATGCGCGATCTCGACGCCGTGTTCGCCGCGCTCGCGAAATCCACATTCCGGCGACGCTTCGCACTCGGCATGCGCGAAGGCAGGTACCTGCGGGAAAAGGGAGTGGAGACGGTGATTGCGCAGGCGCATGTGCTGATCGGCAAGCGCCTCGCGCCCGAGGTTCCCGCGAACGACGGCAAGCAGACGCCGTTTCGAGGGCATCCGGTGTTCATCGCGCAGCACGCGACGGCGACGTGCTGCCGCGCGTGCCTCGCCAAATGGCACGGCATCGCGGCGGGCAAGACGCTCGATGAAGCGGAGCGCCGGCATGTCGTCGATGCAATCGAGCGGTGGCTGCGCGCGCAGCCTTTGCCGATGGCGTCGGCCCCGGCGCACGAGAATCCGCAGCGCGAACTGCCGTTCTGAGCGTCGGTGCTGACCGTCAGTGCGGATGCCGCGCCGCCGCCGCGCGTCCTTTCGCCCGCCGCGCCAGCATGTTCAGGCCTTCGACCAGCGCCGAGAACGCCATCGCCGCATAGATGTAGCCCTTCGGCACGTGCGAGCCGAAGCCTTCGGCGATCAGCGTCATGCCGATCACGAGCAGGAAGCCGAGCGCGAGCATGACGATCGTCGGATTGCGTTCGATAAAGCGCGACAGCGGTCCCGCCGCGAACAGCATGACGGCGACCGCGGCGATTACCGCCACGAACATGATCGGAATGTGCTCGGTCATGCCGACCGCCGTCACGATGCTGTCGATCGAAAACACGAGATCGAGCAGCAGGATCTGGCCGATCGCGGACAGCGGCGTCAGGCGCTTGCCGGCATCGCCGGTGGCGTGGCCGTCGGCGTCGTGGGTGACGTGGTGGCGGATTTCCGTCGTCGCTTTCCATACGAGAAACGCGCCGCCCGCAATCAGAATCAGGTCGCGCCACGAGAAGCCGTGTCCGAACGCCTCAAAGATCGGCGTGGTCAGCCGCACGATCAGCGCGACCGTGCCGAGCAACCCGAGTCGCATGACGAGCGCCAGCGCAATGCCGATGCGCTGCGTGCGCGCCCGGTGCTCGGGGGGCAGCTTGTTGGTCAGGATCGAAATGAAGATGAGATTGTCGATGCCGAGCACGACCTCCATCACGACGAGCGTCGCGAGGGCGGCCCAGGCGGCGGGATCGGCGAGAAGGGCGACGAGATAGTCCATATGGGTCGAGGCGTTCGTGTTGGAGAGGCGTGATCTTAGCGCGACCGGCCATGCAATTGAAAGGAACTTGAAAACATCATAAGAGCCAAATTGCTGGGTTCGATATGCCTCTTTGCTCGCCGGTAACTGCTCGTAACGAATTATGGCCATCGGCCACAAATGCCGGATTCGAAAAGCATTTTTTACGTCGATTCCGATGCTGCGCTGCACCGTTTACGGGTAAACTCCTATCCTCTCGTGCTGCGTGTTTGCGGCCGCCGTTCAACCTCCTGCATCGCAGGAACGAAACTCACGTCAAGCCGCATGCAGGGAAAATCTCAACGTCTCGTGGAACTGGACTTCTTCCGGGGACTGGTACTGCTCATCATCGTCGTCGATCACATCGGCGGCAGCATGCTCTCGCGCTTCACGCTGCATTCGTTCGCGCTGAACGACGCCGCCGAAGTCTTCGTGTTTCTCGGCGGCTTCGCCACGGCCACCGCTTATGTGTCGCTTGCCGAGAAACGTTCGGAGAGCGCGGCGCGCAGGCGCTTCGTCAAGCGGGCATTCGAACTGTACCGCGCGTTTCTCGTCACCGCCGCGCTCATGCTGCTCGCGACGTTCCTGCTGCGGCCCTTTTTCGGGCATGCGCCGAATCTCGCGCTGCACGATCTCGATACGCTCATCTCCGAGCCGGTCGCATCCATCGCGCAGATTCTCACGTTCGAACGCCAGCCGTATCTCGCCGCCGTCCTGCCGATGTACGCGCTCTTCGCGCTCGCCGTGCCGCTCGTGTTGCCGCTGGCGCGCAGCAAGCCGTGGCTGCTGCTGGGCTTGAGCCTCGCGCTCTGGGCGTTCGCGGCGCAGGTCGGCGAACACATGCCTTCCGTCGACGACAATCTCTGGGACTTCAACCCCGCCGCCTGGCAATTGATGTTCGTGCTCGGCGTGCTGGCGCGCTGCCAGCCGATCTACCAGCGCGTGAGCGCGCACCGCTTCGGCTGGCTCGTGAGCGCGGGCGCCGTCGCGCTGATTGCCGGCATGGCGTATTACAAGCTGCTGGTGCTGCCGCCCGTGCTGGACAGCGCATTCAAGCGCGATCTGGCGGGCCCGCGCGTCGTCAATTTTCTGGCGATTGCATGGATCGCGACCAATCTCGCGCGTTACGGCGTCATCAAGGAAGTGGCTACGCGCCTGCCGTGGATCGGTGCGCTCGGGCGTGACGGCATGGTTTCGTTCGTCGCGGGCACGGTGATTTCGCTGGTCGTCGACTCGATTCTGTTCACGCTGACAGACGGTCTCATCAACGTGCCGGCCGGGCTTGCCGCCGATGCCATCGCGATCAGCGCGCTGCTTTCCGTGCCGCGCGTGCATCAATCGGTCGCGATGTGGCTCGGTACCCGTCGTCCGATTCCTGCGCCGACGCGCGCGGCGGTCGCTGCCGCTGAAAACCGCGCAGTGCGCTAAACCTGTAAGAAGAAGAGCGGGCACACGTTGCCCGCTCTTTTTTCACTAGAATTCGCAACTAACGGTCTTTGGGTTCGCCGCCCGCAAAAGCAGCGACACGCAAGCGAGGCACGAGACTTGCCTCCAGGGATTGCCACTACGACAAAAACGGTACTGCCATGCTCAAACTTGCCATTCTTTTCGCGGTCATCTCGGTCGTCGCCGGTCTTTTCGGCTTCACGCGTGTGTCTTCCGGCGCGGCGGGCATCGCGAAGATCTGCTTCTTCATCTTCCTGATTCTGTTCGTGATCTTCCTGGTCATTGCCATTACGGCGGGCTCGCTCGTGCTCTGAGTGTTTTGACTCGCTGACACTCGCTGAGCCTCCCTGCAGACGCGTCGAAAGCGAGGATTCATCCGCGTGATTCCTCGCATCGACCCGCACGGCGCGCGGGTGTTACATTGCCCGAGGAGACATTCACGCGACGACAGGCGGCGCTTTGCCCGAGTCCTCAGCGATGAATCGAAAAGGAGGAAGGCGATGCATGCCACTGGCGCGGCCGTGCAGACGGCGCAGTTCGATGTGATCCGGCATTCGCACGAGCGTTCGGCAACCTTCGGGCTGTTCGAGGCAATGCGCCCGGACTACGCCGTCCTGTCAGGCGCCGAACTGGCCGTCCGGCTTGCGCAGAGCCGCACCCTATTCGCGCACGCGCTGCCGGTCATGGAGACGCTCTACGCGCAGATCGCCAACACCCACAGCATGATCGCGCTGACCGACGCGAGCGGGCTCATCCTGCATTCGCTCGGCGACGACGATTTCCTCGCCCGCGCCGAAAAAGTCGCGCTGCGGGCGGGCGCGGTGTGGAGCGAGGAGCATCAGGGCACGAACGCCATCGGCACGACGATCGCGGAGCGCACCGCCGTCACCGTGCACGGCGATCAACACTATCTGCGCGCCAATCGCTTTCTCACGTGCTCGAGCGTGCCGATCCTCGATCCGCACGGCAATCTTTTCGGCGTGCTCGACGTCACCGGCGACCGTCGCGGCTATCACCAGCACACGATGGCGCTCGTGAAAATGTCCGGGCAGATGATCGAAAACCGTCTGATCGCGAGCGCATTCGACGAAAAGCTGTGCATCCGTTTTCATAGCCGGCCCGAGTTTATCGGCACGTTGATGGAAGGCATCGCCGTATTCGATCTCGACGGACGGCTGCTCAGCGCGAACCGCAGCGCCCAGTTCCAGCTCGGTCTCGAACTTGGACGTCTGCGCACGCAGACGCTCGAAGCCCTGTTCGGCGAGAGCGCCGACGCGCTCATTGCGCGCGCGGGCGAGCCGCCGAGCCGGCTCGATCTGCATAGCGGCGTCGGCGTATTTGCGAGCGTCGAGTTTCATGCGCGCGCGGCGGCGGGCGCAGGGCACGTCGCGACTGCGCCGGTCGTAGGCGGGAGGTCATCGTCGAGCCTCGCCGAACTCTGCACCGGCGACGCGCGCATGCAGGATGTCGTCGCGCGCGTGAGGAAAGTCATCGGCAAGAACATCCCGATTCTGATCGGCGGGGAAACGGGCGCGGGCAAGGAAATGCTCGCCCGCGCGATTCATCGCGACTCGCCGCGCCACGCGGGGCCGTTCGTCGCGGTGAATTGCGCGTCGCTGCCGGAGACGCTGATCGAATCCGAGCTCTTCGGCTACACGCAGGGCGCGTTCACCGGCGCGGCGAAGCGCGGCGCGGTCGGCCGCATTGCGCAGGCGAACGGCGGCACGCTGTTTCTCGACGAAATCGGCGACATGCCGCTCGCGATGCAGAGCCGTCTGCTGCGCGTATTGCAGGAACGTGTCGTCGAACCGCTCGGCGCGGCGCGCGCGGTGCCGGTGGATTTCATGCTCGTCTGCGCGAGCAATCGCAAGCTGCGCGAACGCGTCGCGGAAGGGGCGTTTCGCGAGGATCTGTACTACCGCATCAACGGACTTTCGGTGACGCTGCCGCCGCTTGCCGGGCGCACCGATCTGCACGCGGTCGTCGACAAGATGTTGCGCGACGAGTGCTTCGCCGGCCGCCCGATCGGCATCGACGATCAAGTGCTCGCGCTGTTCGCGCGGCATCCGTGGCCGGGCAATTTCCGTCAGTTGAGCAATGTGCTGCGCACGGCCTGCGCGATGCTCGACGAACACGACACGCATCTGCGCGTCGAGCATCTGCCGCACGATTTTCTCGATGAGTTGGGCGAAGGCATCGAAGCGCGGCCGGCGCCTTTGCTTACCGGCTGCGCGCGTCTCGTGGATATCGAATCGAGCGCCGTGGCGGCGGCGCTCAAGGCGCACGGCGGCAATGTGTCGGCGACGGCGCGCGAACTGGGCGTGTCGCGCACGACGGTGTATCGCAAGCTGCGGGGTCAGGCGCCGAGCGATTTCGCGTCCGTTCCCGGCGCGGGCAAAGCGCCGCTGTGATCCTTCAGGCCGACGCCGGTGAGTTTCAGGCGGCGCGCTTCGTTCAACAGCCACATGAGCTTGAAAGCGGCGGCGTCGTAAGCGAGGCCTTCCGGCCGCACGTTCGAAATGCAGTTGCGCTCGGCGTCGCTGCGCCCGGTGCGCGGCGCGTAGGTCACGTAGAGGCCGAGGCTGTCGGGCGAGCTGAGTCCGGGCCGCTCGCCGATCATCACCACGACGATCGTCGCCCGTAACCGTTCGCCGATGCCGTCGCCCAGCGCGACGCGCGCCTGTGTCGCGATCACGACCGGGCCGACCTTCCATCCTTCGAGCTTCGTGCGAACGCTCGCGAGCAGCGGCGCGACGTGGCGTTGCGTTGCGAAGGCCGAGAGACCGTCGGCGGCGACGAACGCGAGTTCGGGCGCATCGTGCATCGACCTGGCGTGATCGGCGAGACGCGCGGCGCTTGCCTCGTCGAGCGCGCGGCCGAGGTCCGGACGACGCAGATAACGATCGCGATCGGGCGCGGCGCTGTGCACATCGAGCGTCTCGAAACCCGCGGCGTGAATGGCTTGTGCGAGCGCGGCGGTATCGAGCGGCTGATGCACGGCGTCGCGCGCCTGCGCATGCGCCAGTTCGAACGCAAGCAGCGGCGCGGTCGGCAGGCTGCTGCCCGCGCGGCCGAGCGCGATGCGCGCGTTCGTGAAGCGCCGCAGCGCGTCCCAGGGATCGGTCTCGCGGGTCGAATGGGTCATGCGCCGATCCAGTCGAGCAACGGTTGTCCCGACGCGCCGGATGCGTGCGAGAGCAGGGCGCCGCTGCCATCGGTGACGCGCATTTTCGCGAGCCACGCCTCGAATTCCGGCGCGCGCTTCAGATTCAACGCGCGGCGGATGAACAACGCATCGTGAAACGACGTGCTCTGATAGTTGAGCATGACATCGTCCGCGCCCGGCACGCCCATGATGAAGTTGACGTTCGCCACGCCGAGCAGTGTGAGCAGGGTGTCCATGTCGTCGGAATCGGCTTCGGCGTGATTCGTGTAGCAGATGTCGCAGCCCATCGGCACGCCGAGCAGCTTGCCGCAGAAATGATCTTCGAGTCCCGCGCGGATAATCTGCCGCCCATCATAGAGATATTCCGGGCCGATGAAACCGACCACCGTGTTCGTGAGCAGCGGGCTGAAACGGCGCGCGACCGCATAGGCGCGCGCCTCGCAAGTTTGCTGATCGACGCCGTGATGCGCGTTCGCCGACAACGCGCTGCCTTGTCCGGTCTCGAAGTACATGACGTTGTCGCCGACGGTGCCGCGTTTGAGCGACAACGCCGCGTCGTGCGCTTCCGCAAGCAGCGCGAGCGACACGCCGAAGCTCGCGTTGGCGCGCTCGGTGCCCGCGACGGACTGGAACACGAGATCGACCGGCGCGCCCTGTTCGATCGCGGCGAGCGTGTTGGTGACATGCGTGAGGATGCACGACTGCATCGGCACGTCGTAGCGTTGGCGGAACTCGTCCATCATCGCGAGCAGCTTGCCGATGGCGTCCGGCGAATCGGATGCGGGATTCACGCCGATGACCGCGTCGCCGCAGCCGTAGAAGAGGCCGTCGAGCATGGAGGCGGCAATGCCTTTCGGATCGTCGGTCGGGTGATTCGGCTGCAGACGCACCGAGAGATGTCCGGGCAGGCCGATCGTCGTACGAAAACGCGTGACGACCGGGCGTTTGCGCGCGGCGAGGATCAGATCCTGATTGCGCATCAGCTTGGAGACGGCCGCGGCCATCTCGGGCGTGACGCCCATCGTGATGTGTTCGAGCGCGGCCGTGTCGGTGCTGTCGGCGAGCAGCCACTCGCGGAACTCGCCGACGGTCAGATGCGCGACCGGCGCGAAGGCCTCGCGCGAATGCGTATCGACGATGAGGCGCGTCACTTCGTCGTCTTCGTACGGGATCAGCGGCTCGTCGAGGAACGCCGCGAGCGGCACCTGCGCGAGCGCCATTTTCGCGGCGACGCGCTCTTCCTCGGTCGCCGCCGCGACGCCCGCCAGTTCGTCGCCCGAGCGGCGCGGACTGGCGCGCGCGAGCAGCGTCTTCAGGTCGTCGAAACGGTAGCGGCGCGCGCCGATCGTCTCGTGATAGCTCATCGCGTCTCCTTCGCGGCACGCATGCTGCGCGGTTCGATCGCAACACTTTAACCGCTTGTCGCGCGTGCGGCGATGCAAGCCAAAATCCGCGCGAAGGTCGAATTTCGCCTGCATGCGATACTTGTAGGCTTGACTGAACCATCGTGCCTCCGTTTACTGTGAAAAACCTGCTCGTTCCGATCGACCGCCTGCGCGATTTCGAGGAAATCGTCGATGTCCGCACGCCGCTCGAATTCGCGGAAGACCATATTCCCGGCGCGATCAATGCGCCCGTGCTGAGCAACGAAGAGCGCGTGATCGTCGGGACGATGTACAAGCAGGTCTCGCCGTTCGAAGCCACGCGCGTGGGCGCGGCGATGGTCGCGCGCAACATCGCGCAACATCTCGACACGCTCTTCGCGGACAAGCCGCGCAACTGGCGCCCGCTCGTTTATTGCTGGCGCGGCGGCAAACGCTCCGGCGCAATGACGACGTGGCTCAACATGATCGGCTGGCAGGCGCGTCAGCTCGAAGGCGGCTACAAGAGCTACCGGCGCGACGTGATCGGGCGGCTCGACACACTGCCCGCGCGCTTTCGCTACGTCGCGCTGATCGGCCATACGGGCTGCGGCAAGACGCGTCTGTTGCACGCGCTTCGAGCGGCCGGTGCGCAAACGCTGGATCTGGAAGGGCTCGCCGCGCATCGCGGCTCGCTGCTCGGCGCGCTGCCGGGGCATCCGCAGCCGTCGCAGAAGGCGTTCGATTCGGCGCTCGCCGTCGAGCTTGGCGCGTTCGATGCGGCGAAGCCGGTTTTCGTTGAGGCGGAAGGGCGGCGCATCGGCGCCATCACGATGCCGGATGCGCTGCTCGCGAGCCTGCACGCGGCGGCGTGCGTGGACGTGACGGCGCGGCGCGAAGACCGCATCGCGTTTTTATTGCAGGACTACGCGCATCTCTTCGACGATCCGGCCTTCTTCAAGGCGCAGTTGTCGAAGCTCGTCGCGCTGCATAGCCGGGAGCGCGTGGCGCACTGGCATAAGCTGATCGACGAGAACGCGCGGGCCACGTTATTTGCGGAACTCATCGACCGCCATTACGATCCTGCCTACGGACGCAGCAGCCGCGCGCATTACGTCCGGCTGGCGCACGCGGCGCACGTGCAGTTTCGTCCGAACGATGCCGACAGTGTCGCTCAGGCGCACGCGCTGCTCGCGCAACTCGCCGACACGGCACACGCACTCTGATCAATCGCATTACTCGTAGGGAAAAATCATGACCACGCTTCGACAACCTCGCATCGCGCCTGGCTGGATCGTGTTTCTGCTGATCGCCGTTGTCGGTCTGTTCTATGTGAAATGGTTTCCGTACTACAACCGCGCATTCGTCGCGGCGAGTCAGCATTCCATCGGCAAATCGATTTTGATGGGCACGGCCGCGAGCGCGCCGGAGCCGTCGTGGCAGGCCGCACTCGATTACGCGATGGCCTACGGCAAGGCAATCTGGCAGGCGATGGTGCTCGGCCTGTTGCTCGGCTCGGCCGTGCAGGCGCTGATTCCGCCGCGCTGGGTCGCGCGCGCACTCGGCGAGCACAACTTCGGCAGCGTCGTGAACGGCGGGCTGATGTCCTTGCCGGGCATGATGTGCACGTGCTGCGCCGCGCCGGTCGTCGCCGGTTTGCGGGCGCGCGAGGCGGCGCCGGGCGCGGCGGTCGCGTTCTGGCTCGGCAATACGGTGCTCAATCCGGCGGCGCTCGTTTTCATGGGCTTCGTGCTCGGGTGGCAGTGGACCGGCTTGCGTCTCGTGCTCGGTGTGCTGATGGTGTTCGGTCTGGGCTACGCGGTGAACCGCATGGTGACGCCCGCGCAGGCGCAGGCTTCGCGCGCGGCGCTCGCGAAACTGATCGACGAGGACGTGCCCGGCACCGCCTTCTCGCGCTGGATCAAGATTCTGGGCCGCATGACCGTGCGCCTCGTGCCGGAGTACATCGTGCTGGTCCTGCTGCTCGGCGCGGCGCGCGCCTGGCTCTTTCCGCACATCGGGCCGGACATCGGCAACGGCATGCTGTGGATCGCCGTGTTCGCGGTCGCCGGAACGCTCTTCGTGATTCCGACGGCGGGTGAAGTGCCCATCATTCAGGCGATGCTGTCGCTCGGCATGGCGGCCGGCCCCGCAGGCGCATTGCTGATGACGCTTCCGCCGATCAGCGTGCCCTCGCTCGCGATGCTCGGACGGTCGTTTCCGCCGCGCGTGCTGGCGTTCGTGACGGTTGCGGTCATCGCGTTCGGGATCGTAAGCGGGCTGATTGCTGCAGCGTTGTTTTGACGGGGCCGGACGGCGTCAGTGAAGCGCCGCCCCCGCTTTGATCAGCAGCTTGAACGGCAGCGCGAGCAGCATCGCGCCGCCGACGCCCGCGAACCATAGCGCGACGAACCAGAACACTTTTCGCGCACGCTCAATGGTAGTGATGTTCGCCATGACGCACCTTTCCTCTGAAGACCCAATAGCCGAGCATCGTGTACGCGACGATCACCGGCAGAATCACGGCCGCACCGACAATCGTGAATAGCTGGCTCGAACGGGGCGCGGCTGCATCCCAGATCGAGACGCCCGGAAAAATCTCGTGCGGCGAAATGCTCGCGACGAGTCCCGCATAGCCGAGCAGCACGAAGCCGAGCGCCACCGCGAAGGGCCGCTTTTCACGGCGCGACTGAATCGAGCGACGCATCGTCCATGCACACGCGATGACCAGCACCGGCACTGGCAGCAGCCGATAGAACAGCGGCGAGTCGAACCAGCGCGACGCAATATCCGCATCCAGCAACGGCGTCCAGACGCTCACGACGGCGATCGTCGCGAGTTGCAGCACCGTCAGCGGCCACACGACGCGATACATCCGCCGCTGCAAGTCGCCTTCGGTCTTCGCGATCAGCCAGCACGCGCCGAGCAGCGCATAAGTGACGACCAGCGCGCCGCCCGTGAAGATCGAAAACGGTGTGAACCAGCCGAATGCGTCGCCTGAGAAGCGGCCATCGGCGACGGGAATGCCGCCGAGGAACGCGCCGAGCGCCACGCCCTGAAAGAAGGTCGCGCCCGCCGATCCGCCGATGAATGCGAGGTCCCACATGTGCTTCGTGCGCTGCGCCTTCGCGCGGATTTCGAACGACACGCCGCGAAAAATCAGGCACACGAGCATCAGCACGAGCGGCAAATACAGCGCGGACAGCACGGTGGAATAGACCATCGGGAACGCGGCGAACAGCCCCGCGCCGCCGAGCACGAGCCAGGTCTCGTTGCCGTCCCAGACGGGCGCGACGGTGTTCATCATCACGTCGCGGTCGTGCTGGTCCGGGAAGAACGGAAAGAGAATGCCGATGCCCAGATCGAAGCCGTCGAGCACCACGTAGAGAAACAGTCCGAGCGCGATGATCCCGGCCCATGCAAGTGTGAGGTCCATATATTCATGCTCCTTCGATGGACTGTTGCGGAAGGCTGAGCGGACGCCGCGCGCTGCCGTCGGACGTGGACTCCGGCGTGTGCGTGTGCGAACCCGGCAGCGCCGGACCGTGCCGCAAAAGCTTCAGCAAGTAGTAGATGCCGGTGCCGAACACGATCGTGTAGACGATCACGAACGCCAGCAGCGAGACGCCGACCTGCTGCGCCGTGACGGGCGACACGGCGTCGGCCGTGCGCATCACGCCGTAGACAACCCACGGCTGGCGGCCCGCTTCGGTCGTGACCCAGCCGGCGAGCAGCGTGATGAAGCCGGTCGGGCCCATGGCCAGCGCAAAGCGATGGAACCAGCGCGCATCGAACAACTTGCGACGGCGATGCAACCACCACGCCGCCACCGACATCACGATCATCAGCACGCCCAGACCCGCCATCACGCGAAAGCTCCAGAACACGAGCGTCGAGTTCGGGCGATCCTGCTTCGGAAACTCCTTCAGGCCGCGAATCTCGCCGTCCCAGCTATGCGTGAGGATCAGGCTGCCGAGATGCGGAATCGACACGGCGTATTTCGTCGTCTCGGCGTCCATGTCCGGAATGCCGAACAGATTGAGCGCGGTGCCGCCTTTCTCCGTTTCCCAGATGCCTTCGATCGCCGCGATCTTCGCCGGCTGATGTTCGCGCGTGTTGAGGCCGTGTGCATCGCCGACGAGCGCCTGAATCGGCGTGAGCGCGAGCAGCAGCCAGAGCGACATCGAAAACATCTTCTTGATGGCCGGATCGCGCCGGCCTTTAAGCAGATGCCACGCGCCGGTCGCGGCCACGACGAGCGCCGCGACGATGAACGCCGCAATCGCCATGTGCGCGAGCCGGTACGGAAACGACGGATTGAAGATGATCGCGAACCAGTCCACCGGCACGACATGATCGCCTTCGATGCGAAAGCCCTGCGGCGTCTGCATCCAGCTATTGGACGCGAGAATCCAGAACGTGGAGATGAGCGTGCCGATGGCGACCATCAGCGTCGCGCCGAAGTGCGCCTTCGGACCGACCTTGTTCCAGCCGAACAGCATGATGCCGAGGAAGCCCGCTTCGAGGAAGAACGCGGTCATCACTTCATACGCGAGCAGCGGCCCGGTGACGGGACCGGCGAAGCTCGAGAAACCGCCCCAGTTGGTGCCGAACTCGTAAGCCATGACCACGCCCGACACGACACCCATGCCGAACGCGACCGCGAAGACCTTCGACCAGAAGAGACACAGCTCCTTATAGACCGGCTTGCCGGTTTTGAGCCAGGCGCCTTCGAGCACCGCGATGAAGCTCGCGAGCCCGATGGAAAGCGCAGGAAAGACGATATGGAAAGAGACGGTGAACGCGAACTGGATCCGCGCGAGATCGAGTGCTTCGGGAGTCGAATGCATGATGACGTGTGCCTTGAAATTCACGCGCGCCCGAGCTCTTTCGGGCGTGTGTGTCCTGAACCGAATCGGACGTGTGACGGGCCGGAGCTTAGCCTTATTTCGCGAAAGTGTTGCGCTGCGTCAGGCATTCCGCGTTGTGCGCAAATGCCGCAGTTTCAAGGGTTTGCCGGCGCTATCGAGTTGATTTGCCGGTATTTTCGAGATGCGCGGTTAGTGCAGTGCGGCAAGTGCGCGCAGGCGCTTTCGCGACAATCGACCGCACTGTTTTGCTAACTGCGGTCAAGGTTCGGAAAGAACTTTTACGATCCGCCGGCGCAAGCCATTCGACGCGCGCGGGTACCATAATGACTTTTGAGCACGCGCGCCGCGCGGGCAGGAGGGAGAAGCATCATGCGCCTCGATGACGAAGCGGAAAGTCAGAATGTCGAAGACCGGCGCGGCGGGGGCGGGGGCGGCTTCCGGGTCGGCGGAGGGTCGATCGGCATCGGTACGATCGTCGTCGCGCTCGCGGCGTCGTACTTTCTCGGCATCAATCCGATGACGATCATCAACGGCGCACAGATGCTTCAAGGCAACGCGCCGCAGCAACAGGCCGCGCCGAGCAACGCGCAGCCTGCAAACGATCCTGGCGCCGTGTTCGTGCGCCGTGTGCTCGGCAACACGGAGCGCACCTGGGAGCACATCTTCCGCACGCAGTTCAATCAGGACTATCCGCCGCCCAAACTCGTGATGTTCACGGGCGGCACGCAGACCTCGTGCGGCATGGGGCAGACGGCGATGGGTCCGTTTTATTGTCCGGCGGATCGCAAGGTGTACATCGATCTCTCGTTCTATCGCGAATTGCGCGACCGCTTCGGCGCGAGCGGCGATTTCGCGCAGGCGTATGTGATTGCGCATGAAGTCGGGCATCACGTGCAGAACGTGCTCGGCATCTCGGACAAGGTCGACAGCGCGCGCTCGCGGATGTCGCGCGAGCAGGCGAACGCGCTCTCGGTGCGCGTCGAATTGCAAGCGGATTGTTTTGCTGGCGTGTGGGCGGCCGTCGCGCAACGTGACAACGCGAAGCTGATCGAACCCGGCGACTTCGAGCAAGGTCTGACCGCGGCGGGAGCCATCGGCGACGATCGGTTGCAGCAGCAATCGCAAGGACGCATCGTGCCCGAAGCGTTCACGCACGGCACGAGCGCGCAGCGGCAACGCTGGTTGCGGCGCGGCATGTCCACCGGCGACGTCAAACAGTGCGACACATTCTCGGCGGCCTCGCTCTGAGCCGCGCGCCGGCGCCGCGACACGGACGCCGGCGCCGCTGTACCGCGTGCCGTTGCAACCTGATTTGAACTATTCTGAATCGATGTAACGGCAGCCGGCGCGCAGTGCTTACAAACGCTGACATCGCCGTTGTCTCAAATTGATTAGAATCGCTGGTTTTCCGGGGCGCGGCCGGCCGTGCCGCGTCGTGGCGGTCCGCGCGGACCGCCATTCGGACAGCAGTTCTCACGCACCTTCCATGAAGCGAATTCTGATCGTCAAAGTCACGTCGCTCGGCGATATCGTCGAGACGCTACCGGTTGTCTCCGACTTGCGGCGCGCGTTCCCATCGGCGAAAGTCGACTGGGCCGCCGACGCCGCGTTTGCCGACATCATCCGCTGGAATCCGGGCGTCGATCGCGTGTTGAGCGCACCGCTGCGCAAGTTCAAGAAGGCGCGCAACTGGAACGATCTGAAGGACATCGGCGCGTCGATCGGCGAGTTGCGCGCCGAAAAGTACGATGTGATCGTCGATATTCACGGCGTCTACAAGAGCGCGATCATCGCGTTCATCGCGCGCGGCAAGCGCCGCTTCGGCTATCTGAACCAGGATCTCGGCGAACGCGGCGCAGCGTTTGCCTATAACGCGCGCTTCGGTCCGCGCCCGCATACCGATGCCTGGCGCGGCATGCGCGTGAGCGTCGCGGATGCGCTCGGTTATCAGCTCGACGAAACGCCCGACTACAACGTGCAATTGCCCGCGCCCACGCGCAGCCTCGATATTCCGAGCGGCAAGCCCATCGCGATGCTGTTCCACGCGACGTCCGCCGATGTGAAGAAGTGGCCGAAGGAGCATTGGGGCGAAGTGGGGCGCTGGCTCGTCGCGCGCGGCTATGTGATTGCGTTGCCGTGGGGCACGGAGCGCGAACGCGACGAGGCGCAGACCATCGCCGCGCTCGTGCCGGACGCGATCGTGTTGCCGAAGCTGACCGTCGAGGAGTGCGCGCACTGGATCGAGGCGTCGGAACTGGTCGTCGGCACGGATACCGGGCTGGTTCACCTGGCGCATGCGTTGCAGCGGCGCACGGTGATGTTGTTCGCGGCGACGTCACGCGAGCATTTCGGCGTGAGTGCGCCGGGACGCTCGGTTTCCGTCGGCGATCACGGCGCGCCGCCGGACGTGCCGCAGGTTTTGGAAGCCATCGAAAGCGTGATGGGCACGCCAGCGCGCACGGTGTCCGGTTCGGCCCAATCCGGCGCAATGGTTCGATAGGCACGTCGCGCATTCAAATGTTTATGCGCATAAAACTTTAATATTGGGATGAGAAGCGGTAGAAACGGCACTTTTGCTAAAAATATTAGTGCGCTAACGTAAAACTTGCCGCGCGGGTCTTGACGGCGATCGAGTCAAGCATGACGATTACGAAAACACTTAAGAATCGTCCGATAAGATGACCGAAGAAACCGTTCTGGAAGCGAAGCGATCGCTGATTCGCCTGGAAGCTTCCGACATTCCGTTGAATGCGTCGCTTGAATGGGCGATCGTCGCGGGGGATGGCTCACTGCTGTTCGAGACGGGCGCGGTCGTCCCGGACGCCATCGCGCGCGACTTCATGTTCCGGCATTTCGAGCCGCATCGCGAGTTGCGCGAACCTGCGCCCGAGCTTTCCGGTGACGAAGCGGCCGGGGATCAGCCGCCCACGCTGGAGGACATCGGACTCACGATCGGCGCGCGTGTCGGCTTGCGCGGTACGGGCGGCACGGGTTCCGCCATGTACGCGAGCCGCGTGATCGGTTTTTCGACACCGCGTCGCAACGGCGAACGCTCGCTGTTCGTGACGCAGCCGTTGATGGCCGGCTTCGATCCGCTCGATCTGGCGGTGGGCGAGCAGGTCGATCTGGTCGCGCTTACGGGGCGCGGCGTATTCCGCTTCGCATGCACGGTCGATGCGACGTGTCGCGAGCCGTTCAACTACGCGGTGTTATCGGCGCCGGGCGCGATCCGCCGGCTTCGCACGCGCAAATTCGCGCGCATGCCGACGCGGCTCGCTGCACATTTCCGCATCGATGGCGACAGCGTTAACACCCGGCAACTGGGCCGCGTGAGCGATATCAGTCCGTACGGCATGTCGCTGACGGTCGCGCAGGCGACGGCGCATATCGGCGATCGTTTCAAGCTCTCGTTTCAGTTCAATACCGACGGCGTCGATGTGAAGATCGACACGATTGCTATCGTGCGTCATGTCGGCGCGCCGGACCCGGCGAATCAGAGCGCGGCGTACGGGCTCGAGTTCGAATCGCTCGAGCCTTCGCAGCGGATCGCCTTGAAGTCGTTCATGGCGGAGCACAGCTAGACCGACGTAATTACGTACGCTTTCCGCGCCGAATTAAATCAACGGTTCAGTTCCCCGGAAAGCCTTCCGGAAAGAGCCGTCCCAACGCGGCTTCGAAATGCTCGATCGGCGCGGCACCGCGCAGCGCGATCGGCGGCGGCGGTTCCTGGCCGGGCGCGGACTCGCGCGACAGCACCGCGAACGGCACACCGGTCACGCCGATTTTCTTCGCGAATTCTTCGTCTTCGATCACGAGATCGGTGTACGTGCCGTCATCGAGCGCTTCTTCGAGCAGTTCGGGATCGACGCCGCAGGTCGCCGCGATATCGAGCAGCGCGTCCGTATCGCCGATATCGATGCCTTCCTCGAAGTACGCCTTGAAGATCGCGCGATGCACGACATCGAAGCGGCCGGATTCGCGCGCGAACATCGCGGTCTCGAACGCCTTGCGGCTGCGCGGCGCGACAGGCGGCAGACGCATTGTCACGCCACGTTCTTCCGCGATCGGACGCACCGAGTTTTCCCACGAATCGAGGATCGTTTCGTCGTTGGCATCGGGCAGCGGCATGGGTTCGGGACGCAACTCGAACGCGTGCCAGCGAATCTCGATTGCATCGCCGAACGTGTTGCGGAACTGGTCGAGCACGGGTGTCTCGAGATAACAGAACGGACAGGTGAAGTCCGACCACACGTCGATGTACAGAACGGGCGTGGAAGTCATGTAAGCCTCAAAAGCGAACGGCGCGGATGCGCCGTTGAACGGCGAGCGCCGCGCGTGGCGCTCGCAAAACCGGTATGTTAGCGCGAGCGGCCATGCGTGCGCTCGCGCGGCACGGTTGCAGCGTCAGAAGCCGCCGTCGATCTCGATCCTGCTGCCGTCGAAGAAGCGCGATAAACGGAACGCACGCGGATCGACGATCGGTGTGTCGTTCGCGACGAGATCGGCCATCAGCCTGCCCGCGCCCGGCCCGATGCCGAATCCGTGGCCCGAAAAGCCCGTCGCGATGAAAAGGCCGGGCATGCGTTCGACCCCGGAGATAACGGGCACGGCATCGGGCGTCACGTCGATATAACCGGCCCAGGCTTGTTCGACGCGCGCATGCGCGAGCGCCGGGAAGACGGCCCGGAACTCGGCAAGCGCGGCTTCGTTGAACGATGCGTTGGGCACCGGATCCAGCGTGCGCACCGATTCGAATAGCGTGGGGCGGTCGAGCGGCCAGCGGCGCGGCCGCCTCAGTTCGTCGAAGAAGCGTGCGTTGAGGCCGAGCTTGATCGAGCCGATCTGGCTCTTCAGCGCGGGCAAGAACTTGGCGAACAGGCGAAAGCTGTCGGGCGTGATGTCGTGATAGCTATGAAAGGCGTTGGCGATCGTGTAGCCGCCGTCGAGCCGTTTGCGATAGCCCACTTCGTGATTGCACGCGCTCACTTCGGGGCCGCCTTCGACGGGCGATGTGCGCATGACCGACGATCGCACCATGAGTTGCGGCACGTCGACGCCGAGATTGCCCGCGAAATAGCGCGTCCAAGCGCCGCCCGCGACGACCACGCTCGCGCAGCCGATGCGTCCGTGCTCGGTGACCACGCTGCTGATCGCGCCGCCGCTCGTTTCGATGCCGCGCACCGCGCACGGCGTGAGCACGAGTACGCCGCGTGCGCGCAGCGCGGCGGCCATCGCGGGCACGGCGCGTTGCGGTTCGGCGCGGCCGTCGCCGGGAGTGAAGATGCCGCCCGCGAAGGCGCGTGTCGAACCCGGCATCAGCGCGGCGGTTTCGTCGGGCGAGACGATGCGCGAGTCGAGTGCGTCGCGTCCGACGAGCGCGATTGCGCGCGCGAGCCATGCTTCGTGATCGGAGAGGGCTTGGGCGTCGTCGGCGGCATAGAGGATGCCGCACTCGCGAAAGCCTGTGTCGATGCCGAGTTCCGCATCGATACGCCGCCACAGCTTCAGGCTTTCGAGGCTCAGTTCGAGTTCGCGCAGATCGCGATGCGTGGCGCGGCACCAGCCCCAGTTGCGGCTCGATTGCTCGCCCGCGACGTGGCCTTTCTCGCACACGGCGACGGACAGACCTTTCTCCGCAAGCGCACGCGCCGTGCTGATGCCGATGACGCCGCCGCCCACGATAACGACATCGACGCGTTCGGGAAGCGTGCGGTCTTCGGGAGTCGGTTCGATGGCTGGGCCCATGTTCTTGATGTGCTCTTTGCTTGCGAGATGCGCTGATGCGCGTCGGTGGATCGAGGGTGAAGGCATGCTAAGTGAATCGTTCGCTTTTGGCCATACGAATGAATCGACGCTCATGCAGGGATCGCTCATGCAGGGCTCCTCTGCGCGCCGCCACGCGATCCGTTACGATGCAGAACGACGCGTATTTCGAAACCATTCGCCGGGCGTGCCGGGTGCGCGGGCAGGCACGGCGCGTGCGAACCATTGGGTTTGTGTGTCTCGCGCTTGAAGCATCGCGCGGGTCATTGATCGCAACGTCCATTCTTTCTCGGAGAACTCTCGTGCAAAAGACAGCATCGGTAAAATGGAGCGGCGGCTTCAAGGACGGCCAGGGTTTCATCTCGACGCAGACCGGCGTGCTTAAAGAAGCGCCCTATGGCGTCAAGGCGCGCTTCGAGGACGGTCCCGGCACGAATCCCGAAGAACTGGTCGGCGCGGCGCATGCGAGCTGCTTCACGATGGCGCTCTCGCTACAACTGGAAAGCGCGGGCCTGAAGGCCGAAAGCCTCGAAACCAAATCGACGGTTACGCTCGAAAAAGTCGGCGACGGTTTTTCGATCACCGCATGTCAGCTCGACCTGAAGGCGAAGATCCCGGGCGCAGACCAGGCCGCGTTCGACAAGGCCGCGCAGGCAGCGAAGGAAGGCTGCCCGGTATCGAAGCTGTTTGCGGGCAACGCAAAGATCACGCTGAACGCGGAACTGGTCTCGTAGCCGCACAATCAGGCACGCACCACGCGCACTAAGCCAAAACGGACGGGCACATCACCCGTCCGTATTTTTTTGCCGCGTGAGTTCTTCGATCACGAGCCGCGCCGGCGCCGTCAGCGCCGCGCCCTTGCGCGTCACCACGCCGTACGGCTCCGTGCGCGAACGCACCGCTATAGCCAACCGCTTCGCGAGTCCGTGTTCCGCGAGAAACGTGGCCATGTCGAGCGGCAACATCGCGACGAGCGTCGGGTCGCGTTGCAGCAGCAGGACGGTCGTGATGGTCGACGCCGTTTCTATCGGATGCAGCGGCAGCGGCAGACCCGCTTCCTTGAACTCGCGCTCGTAGAGGCTGTGAATCGGCATGATGCGCGGATAGACGATCCATCGGCTCGATGCGAGCTCCGCGAGTTCGACGCACGGCGCATCGCCAAGCACGTGCGCAACGCCCGCGACGATCGCGAGCGGCTCGTCGCGCAGTTCGACGTAATGGTAATGATCGGGCTGGCGCGCGACGCTTGCCCGGCAGATGGCCACATCGAGCCGTCCCTGATCGAGCAGGGCCAGGAGCCGCGCGCTCGTATCCTCGACCACTTCCACGGTCAAAAGAGGCTGACGCTCCCGCAGCCGCGCGAGCGCATCGACGAGTACGCCCGACACCGCACCGGTAATGGCGCCGATTGCGAGCCGCCCGCCTGTGCCTTGCAGAATCCCGGCCATTTCCTCGCGCAAATGCGCGACGTCCATATGAATCAGCCGCGCATAGCGGATCACGCAGCGGCCGAGCTCGTTGGGCTGGATACCCTGCGCGGAACGCGTAAAGAGCGTCGCGCCGAGCGTGGCTTCGATCTCGCGCAGCGCCTTGGTCGCGCCGGGCTGCGTGAGCGCCATTTCGTCGGCGGCGCGATGCAGCGAGCCGTGATCGTCGAGTGCGATCAACAGACGCAATTGCTTGAGCCGCAGGCGCGCGGCGATCGAATCGGCATTCGGAAGCATGGGGGAGAGCGCTCAAAACCCAACGATAAGGGACAACGAGAAGATAACGGAAAGTTATCGCCCCGGCAGCAGCTTTCATTATTCAAGCGCCGAACGCTTGTCTACATTGTGGGCTTCTCCTCAACCGTCAAGGAATCACCGACTCATGAAGCTCCTGCGATACGGCGCGCCCGGGCG
The DNA here is from genome assembly GCF_000402035.1 of Caballeronia insecticola. Lineage (GTDB taxonomy): Bacteria > Pseudomonadota > Gammaproteobacteria > Burkholderiales > Burkholderiaceae > Caballeronia > Caballeronia insecticola. Next base: position 880,902 of record NC_021294.1, on the reverse strand, counting down.
CGAAAAGCCCGGCCTTCTCGATTCCAGCGGCGCTATCCGCGACTTGTCCGGCGTCATCGGCGATATCGCGGGCGAAGCGCTGCTGCCCGAATCGCTCGCGCGTCTCGCGAAGCTCGATCCGGCCACGTTGCCGATCGTGCCCGCGGGCGAGCGCATTGGCCCGTGCGTGGGGCGCATCGGCAAGTTCATCTGCATCGGGCTGAACTACGCCGATCACGCGGCGGAATCGAATCTGCCTGTGCCGTCCGAGCCGGTCGTGTTCAACAAGTGGCTCTCGGCGGTCGTCGGGCCGAACGACGACGTGCGCATTCCGCGCGGCTCGAAAAAGACCGACTGGGAAGTGGAACTGGGCGTCGTGATCGGCAAGGGTGGCGCATACATCGACGAAGCCGATGCGCTGAGCCACGTCGCCGGTTATTGCGTGATCAACGACGTCTCCGAGCGCGAATATCAGATCGAGCGCGGCGGCACGTGGGACAAGGGCAAGGGTTGCGATACCTTCGGCCCGATCGGTCCGTGGCTCGTCACCGCCGACGAAGTGCCCGATCCGCACAAGCTGCCGCTCTGGCTCGAAGTCGACGGCAAGCGTTATCAGAACGGCAACACCAGCACGATGATCTTCAAGGTCGGCGAGATCGTCTCGTATCTTTCGCGCTTCATGAGCCTGCAGCCGGGCGATGTCATCTCGACGGGCACGCCGCCGGGCGTCGGCATGGGACAGAAGCCGGAAGCGGTCTATCTTCGCGCGGGACAGACGATGCGTCTCGGCATCGAAGGCCTCGGTGAGCAACAGCAACGCACGGTGGACGCATGAACCAATATGACTTCGCACAACGCGCGGCTGTGGTGACGGGCGGCGCGCAGGGCATCGGTTACGCGGTGGCGGAGCGCCTGCTCGAAGGCGGCGCGCGCGTGGCGCTGTGGGATCGCGATGAAGGCGCGCTGGCCGAGGCGCGCACGCGTCTGGGCGATGTGCAAACCGTGCTCGTCGATCTGACGGATCGCAATGCGGTCAGCCAAGCCACGTCGCGCACGCTGGAACGCTTCGGGCAAATCGACGTGCTCGTGCATAGCGCGGGCATCGCGGGCGCCAACGCGACGGTCGCCGACTACGCGCCGGAAGAATGGTCGCGCGTGATCGACGTCGATCTGAACGCGGCCTTCCTCGTCAATCAGGCAATCGTCCGGACGATGATCGCGCGCGGCTATGGGCGCATCGTCAATATCGCTTCGATTGCGGGCAAGGAAGGCAACCCGAACGCATCGGCGTACAGCGCGGCGAAGGCGGGCGTGATCGCGCTTACGAAGAGCCTTGGCAAGGAAACGGCCGGGCTCGATATCGCCGTGAACGCCATCACGCCGGCCGCCGCACGCACGAAGATCTTCGATCAGATGAAGCAGGAGCACATCGACTACATGCTGTCGAAGATTCCGCGCGGACGTTTTGTCGAAGTGAAGGAGATTGCGGCGATGGTCGCATGGCTCGCATCGTCGGAGAACTCGTTCACGACGGGCGCGGTCTTCGACCTCTCGGGCGGACGCGCCACGTACTGACATCGCGGTAAAAACAAAAACATCAGGAGACGACAACGTGGAAACTTTCGCTGCCCCGCACGACGCGGCGCACGACGACGCCCGGATCTACCGCAAGGTGTTCTGGCGTTTCGTGCCGCTGTTCGTCGCGTGCTTTGTGTTCTCGTATCTCGACCGCATCAACATCAGCTTCGCGAAGCTGCAGATGCAAAGCGAACTCGGCTTCTCCGACGCGATGTACGGCTTCGGCGCAAGCGTGTTCTTCGTCGGCTATTTTCTGTTCGAGGTGCCGAGCAACGTTATCCTGCATCGCGTGGGCGCGAAGCGCTGGATCGCGCGCATCATGATCACATGGGGCATTGCGTCGGCCTGCATGATGTTCGTGCGCACCGATACGTGGTTCTACGTGCTGCGTTTTCTGATCGGCGCGCTCGAGGCGGGCTTCGTGCCGGGCGCGTTGTACTTCTTCACGAAGTGGTTTCCGTCGTCGCGGCGCGGGCGCATCAATTCGTTCTTCATGGCGTCGATTGCGCTGTGCGGCATCATCGGCAGCCCGCTGTCGGGCGCGATCATGAAGTTCTGCGACGGCCTCAACGGCATGCCCGGCTGGCAATGGCTATTTCTGCTGGAAGGCATTCCGTCGGTGCTGCTGGGCTTCGTCGTGCTCGCGTTCGTCGATGACGAAGTCGATCACGCGAAATGGCTCGATGCCGGCGAAAAGCGCGCGCTCAAGGACCAGCTCGCGCGCGATCCGAAAGTGGGCGAGGTGCATTCGCTCAAGGCCGCGTTCAGCGAACCCGTCACGCTCGTGATGGCGCTCATCTATCTGTTCCTCGCCATGGGAATCTACGGTCTCGTCTTCTGGATGCCGCAGCTCGTGAAGACCGCGGGCACGAGCGATCCGTTCATGATCGGCCTGATTTCGATGCTGCCTTATCTCGTCGCGGGCATCGGCATGATTCTGATCGGCAAGCACTCGGACCGCACCGGCGAACGCCGCTGGCATCTCGGCGCATGCGCGCTCGCGGGCGCGGGGGGCTATGTGCTGTGCGGCCTCTTTCCGGGCAATACGGTGCTGCTCGTGATCGGCCTCACCATCGCGGCGACGGGCATCATCACGTCGCTCGGGCTGTTCTGGATCTTGCCGACGCGCTTTCTGTCCGGCATCGCGGCGGCGAGCGGCATTGCGCTCATCAACTCGGTGGGACAGTTCGGCGGCATCATCAGCCCGTACATGGTCGGCAAAGTGAAGACGATGACCGGCAGCGCGACGCCCGGCCTCTACGCAATTGCGTTCGCGTGTTTGCTCGGCGCGATATTGATCGTGTGGGGGCTGCCGCGCCGGCTGTACTTTCGCGAGAGCGGCAGCGAGTAAGACGCGCTAACGCCCCTGGCCGTTCTTCTGAGCGGCCTTGTGCGCGTACATCTTGCTGTCGCTTGCGGCGAGCAGGTCGATCACCGACGCATGCCGCGCTGCATCGAACTGCGTCTGCCCGACGCTGAAGCGAATCTGATAGCCGCGCTCGGACGCCGCGTTGCTCGCCGCCAGCGCGAGACGCAGACGTTCGAGCGCGTGGCGCGTTTCGTCGTGGCCGGCGTCGGTTAGCAGCGCGACGAACTCGTCGCCGCCGAGACGGCCGATGACATCGCTTTCCCGCAGCGACGCGCGCAACGCGGCGGCAAAGGTCGCGAGCGCGCGATCGCCTTCCGCGTGGCCGAAGGTGTCGTTGATGCGCTTGAAATCGTCGAGATCGAAAAACAGCAGCGCAGCCTCGCGGCCCACGCGCTTGCAGACGTTCAGCGCATGCTGCGCAAGCGCCTCGAAGCCGCGGCGGTTGGCGATCAGCGTCAGCTCGTCGACGGTCGCGAGTTCGATCGCCGCAATCTCCTGCTCGGCGATATGCGCGAGATCGCGCAACAGACCGAGTGCTTCGTCATCCAGTTCGCGCGGGCGCGTGTCGATCACGCAGAGCGTCCCGAGCTTCGCGCCGTTGGGCACGACGAGCGGCTGACCCGCATAAAAGCGAATGCCCGGATCGCCCGTGACGAGCGGATTGTCGTTGAAGCGGATGTCCGCGCGGGCGTCGGGGATCATGAAGACGTCGTCGTGAAGAATCGCGTGTCCGCAGAAGGAAATGTCGCGCGGGGTTTCCTGTGCGCCAAGTCCCGCGCACGACTTGAACCACTGGCGGTTTTCGTCGATCAGGCTCACGAGCGCGATCGGCACGTCGAACACGCGGCGTGCGAGGCGCGTCAGCCGGTCGAAACGCTCCTCCGCCGGCGTATCGAGGATCTTGAGCGTGCGCAGCGTGGCGAGGCGCTCGGGTTCGTTGCTGGGGATCGGTGCGACGAGCATGGGTCTCCGGTTTCTGGCGTGGCCACTGAGCCCACTATTCTCCGACAATTACGCGTTTCATTCACGCGGACGCAGCGGGCGGCGTTTTCGCTATCATGCGGGTGGCTGCGGCCTTGTCTGCGGCCTGTTCTGCGGCTCTTTGTCACGGCACTTTCCTCGCACGCCTGCGAGCCGAGCCGGTCCGACACATTCGGCGAGATCGTGGCCATAGCGCATGATCCGACGATCCCACTCACCCGATCCGCCCGGAATGCCGATGAAATTCAAGCTGGACTGGACCTTCATATCCCCGATTGCCGCCCTTGTTGTGCTGGCCGCGACCGCGTTCTTTCCGAACAACGTGCTGATGGTGCTCGCCGCCATCGCGCTGGCGTTCGCCGTGTTCGCGGCCGTGCATCATGCGGAAGTGGTCGCGCATCGCGTCGGCGAGCCGTTCGGCACGCTGGTGCTGGCGATTGCGGTCACGGTGATCGAAGTGGCGCTGATCGTCTCGGTGATGCTCTCCGGCGGCCCCGACAAAGCCGGCCTGCCGCGCGACACGGTATTCGCCGCGATCATGATCTGTAGCTGCGCGATCGTCGGCTTGTGTCTGCTGATCGGCGGCTTGCGGCATCACGTGCAGGACTTTCAACTGCAAGGCGCGGCCGCCGCGCTCGCCATGCTCTGCGCGCTTTCGGTGCTGACGCTCGTCTTGCCGAACTTTACGAGCACCGTGGTCGGGCCGGCGCTTTCGACGTCGCAATTGATTTTCGTCGGCGTGATTTCGCTCGTGCTGTACGTCACGTTCGTGTTCGTGCAGACCGTCCGCCATCGGGACTACTTTTTGCCCTTCACGCCGGCAGTCGCCGCGGGCGTGATCGAGGAAGACAGCGCGCCGCATGCGCCGCCGCCGAGCAACGGCGAGGCGTGGGGCGCGCTCGGCTTCCTGATGCTGTCGCTGATTTCGGTGGTCGGGCTCGCCAAGCTGCTGTCGCCGGCGGTCGAGGCGGGCGTGGCGGCCGCGGGCGCGCCCGAAGCCGTGGTCGGCGTCGTGATCGCCGCGCTCGTGCTGCTGCCGGAAGGGCTCGCGGCGGTGCGCGCGGCGCGTCTGAACCGGCTCCAGACGAGCCTGAATCTCGCCCTCGGCTCGGCGCTCGCGAGTATCGGGCTGACGATTCCGACGGTAGCGGTCGTGTCGATCGTGATTGGCCAGCCGATTTCGCTCGGCCTTGCACCCAAGGAAATCGTGATGCTGTCGCTCACGCTGATCGTCTCCGTCATCACGCTCGGCACGGGCCGCTCGACGGTGCTGCAAGGCGTCGTGCATCTCGTCATCTTCGCGGCTTTCCTGTTTCTTTCGGTCGTGCCCTGACGGACGGCTTCGGCGGTGAGGCGTGCGCTTTTGTTACCATGCACGTTTTTCGGCGCGCTCGCGCCACGTCTCACCGTCACATCGAAAGTCCCGAAGGAAAAGCATGTCATTCAAGAAGTCCGCATCATTCGCGCTGAGTTCGATCATTGCCGCACTTGCAGTCGTTTCGTTCTCCGCGCAAGCCAAAGAAATCACGCAGATCCGTTTCGCCGTCGATCCGTCCTATCCTCCGTTCGAATCCAAGCAAGCCGACGGCAAGCTCGCCGGCTTCGACATCGACCTCGGCAACGCCCTGTGCGCGCAGATGAAAGTCAAGTGCGTGTGGGTCGAGAACAATTTCGACGGCATGATTCCCGGCCTCAAGGCGCGCAAGTTCGACGCCGTGCTGTCCGACATGGGCATCACCGAAGAGCGTCTGAAGCAGATCGATTTCACCGATCCGCTATACGACACGCACGCGCAACTCGTCGCGCGCGCGGGTTCGGGCATTCTGCCGACGCCGCAGGCGCTGAAGGGCAAGCGCGTCGGCGTGGAGCAGGGCACCGTGCAGGAGCGTTACGCGAAGGCCAAGTGGGAACCGCAGGGCGTGACGGTCGTGCCTTACGCGGATGAGGAACAGGTCGAGACGGACCTCGTCGCCGGCCGCATCGACGCGATGTTCACGGATGCCGCGCAGGCCGCCATCGGCTTTCTGAAGAAGCCGCAGGGCAAGTCGTTCGCGCTCGTCGGGCCGATCGTCGAGGACAAGGCCCTCATTGGTCCGGGCACGGCTATCGGCCTGCGCAAAGGCGACGCCGACCTGAAGAACGGGCTGAACACGGCATTCGCCGAGATCAAGAAGAACGGCACGTTCAAGCGCATCATGGCGAAATACTTCGAGACCGATATCTCGATCCATTAAGCGCTGCGGCGCATCGCCATTCCCCTAAAAAGGCATCGCTTGCGGTGCCTTTTCTTTTCGACGAGAGATTCTCCGACGATGCAGGTCCATCATCATCCTCTCGTGGGCGCGTCGCTCGGCACCGGGCGAGCGCTCACGAGCTACCATTTCGGCCCCGACCACGCCGACGACGGCAACGAGTCGCGGCCCAAGGTCTACATTCAGGCGTCGCTGCATGCGGACGAACTGCCGGGCATGGTCGTCGCGTGGTATCTGAAGCGCCGCTTCGCGGAGCTTGAGGTGTCCGGGCGGCTCGCGGCGCGCATCGTGCTCGTGCCGCTCGCCAATCCGGCGGGCCTGAACCAGCACTGGTTCGGCACGCAGATGGGTCGCTTCGAAATGCGTTCCGGGCAGGATTTCAACCGGCGCTTCCCCGAACTCGGTCCCGAACTGGCGATGCAGCTCAAGCCGCATCTCACCGACGATGCCACGCACAATGCCCGTCTGATCCGCGCGGCGCTGCGCGATGCGCTTGCGACACGCGCGGCCGCGACGGAACTGGATTCGCAACGCATCACGCTGATGCGGCTCGCATGCGACGCGGATCTCGTCATCGATCTGCATTGCGACTGGGAGGCCGTCGCGCATCTCTACACGACGCCCGAAACGTGGCCCGCAATCGAGCCGCTCGCGCGCTATCTCGGCAGCGAGGCTCAGTTGCTCGCGGACGTATCCGGCGGCGAGCCGTTCGACGAGGCGTGTGCGTCGGCGTGGCGCTATCTGCGCGGCGCGTTCGCGGACCGCTTTCCGATTCCGGCGGGTCTCACGCCTGTCACGCTGGAACTGCGCGGCGTGCGGGACGTGTCGCACGAAACCGCCGCGCGCGATGCGCAGGCGATCATCGACTATCTGACGCATGCTGGCATGGTCGCGGGCGAGGCACCGGTGCCGCCGCCGCTGCGCCATCCCGCGACGCCGCTTGCAGGGTGCGAATACATCCACTCGCCGGTGTCGGGCGTGATTCTGCACCGGTGCGAGATCGGCGCTACGGTGCGCGCGGGCGAGACGATCGCTGAGGTGCTCGATCCGCTCGAAGACCGCCTGACGCCGCTTGTCGCGCAGACCGGCGGCGTGCTCTACGCGCGCCACTGGACGCGTTTCGCGACGGCGGGGATGCTGGTCGCGCGCATCGCGGGCAGGGAAGCGGCGCGTACCGGCGATCTGCTCGTGCCCTAGCAGCGCGCTGCCGGGTACCATAGGTTTTCGCGCGGCGGCATGGCCCGCGCCGCGCTTAACCGGACGGAGAAACCCGACACATGCTGAAGAACATCGATCCGCTGCTCAACGCCGACATCCTCCACGCGCTCTGCGCAATGGGTCACGGCGACGAAGTCGTGATCTGCGACGCCAACTTCCCCGCCGATTCGGTCGCCCGTCAGACCGTGCTCGGCCGCGTGCTGCGCCTCGATGGCGTGAGCGCGCCGCGCGCCGTGCAGGCGTTGCTGTCGGTGTTGCCGCTCGATACTTTCGTCGATCATCCGGCGGAGCGCATGGAAGTTGTCGGCGATGCGCAGGCGCTGCCCGCCGTACAGCGCGAGGCGCAGAAGGAAGTCGATGCCGCAGAAGGGCGCGCGGTGCCGTTCGCGCCGGTCGAGCGTTTCGCGTTCTATGCGCGCGCGAAAGCGGCGTACTGCGTCATCGCGACGGGCGAGCCGCGCGGCTACGGCTGCTTCATCTTCAAAAAGGGCGTGCAACTCGCCCCGGACGCGCCGCAGCAAAATTGACCGATGGACTAAGGGAATACCCTGTTGCTTTTTTGGGAACTTGTTGCATTGCAGCGTGAAAGGCGTATAGTTAGGGTTATTCCCTAGCTACTTACCCTGAGAGACGCTGATGAAAACCACCGCTCAACAATCTTTGGTCGTTTCGTTCGGTTCCTGGCTGCGCTCGGCAAAGGCCGCGCTGCGCCGTGAGTGGGATCGCGCGCTCCAGTTGCATCTGCAAAACTGCGAAATCCTCGTCGAATCGTATCGCCGCAAGTAAGCAACACACGGCGGTAACCCGGTCGAGCGCATCAAGACAACGCCCCGGAGGCTTCTAGCTTCCGGGGCGTTGTCGTTTCTGACGTCGAGTCACGCGTCGAATCCCGCATCGAATCACGCATCGAATCACGCTTGACATGCAACCAAATGGTTGCATAATGCGTTCATGGATGACGATTCTGTTTTCCGCGCCCTAGCGGACGCGAGCCGCAGACAATTGCTCGACCGGCTTCATGCCGCCAACGGCCAGACGCTGGCCGAACTGTGCGAGGGCCTACGCATGACGCGCCAGGCCGTGTCGAAACATCTGGGCGTGCTCGAAGCCGCGAATCTCGTCGCGACGCAACGGCATGGCCGCGAGAAGCGTCATTTGCTCAATCCGGTGCCGATCCACGAGATTGCGCAGCGCTGGATCAGCAAGTTCGAGCGCCCGCGTCTGGACGCTCTGGCCGATCTGAAACGCACGCTTGAAGGAGACGATCATGACTAGCAACGCCTTTGTGTACGTGACTTATATCCGCACGACGCCGGAGAAGCTCTGGACCGCGTTGACCACGCCCGAGTGGCAGAAGCAATACTGGTTCGGCGTGCACCAGGAGTCGGACTGGAAGGCCGGCTCGGCGTGGAAGATGCTGTTTTCCGATGGCCGCGTCGCGGACTCGGGCGAGGTGCTGGAAGCCGAGCCGAACAGGCGGCTGGTGCTCAAATGGCGCAACGAATTCCGCGACGATCTGAAGGACGAGGGCTGGTCGCGCTGCACCTACGAAATCGAAGCGCTTGACGAAGCCGTCAAGCTCACCGTCACGCACGTGAGCGAAGGCCGGAAGTTCATCGAGGCGGTGTCGGGCGGCTGGCCGAAGATTCTCTCGAATCTCAAGTCGCTGCTGGAGACGGGCGCCGTCGCGCTGACATCCAAATAACGGCTTCGCCAAAACAAAAAGCGCGCTGTCCTTTCGGACAGCGCGCTTTTTAGCGTCAGACGATACGACCCGTCAGATTGCCCAGCCGCCGAGATAGAACACGGCAAGCACCACGGCGATCGCCACCGTGCCAACGTTGAGCTTGCGCCATTCGCCCGCCACGATGCGGCCGATCACGAGCGTAGAGAAGCCGAGCATGATGCCCGTCACGATATTCGCCGACAGCACGATATACACCGCGCAGACGAGGCCGGACATGGTGTCGACGGTGTCGTCGAAATGCAGCTTGCTGACGTTGCCGAGCATCAGCAGACCGACGTACATCAGCGCCGGGGCCGTCGCGTAAGAAGGCACGAGTGACGCGAGCGGCGAGAGGAACATCACCGCGAGGAACAGCGCGCCGACGACCGTCGCCGCCAGGCCCGTCTTCGCGCCCGCCGCCACGCCCACCGACGATTCGATATACGCCGCCGCCGGTGCGCCGCCGAAGCACGCCGAGAAGATCGAGCTCAGCGAATCGGCGGTCAGCGCGCGGCCGCCGTTGACGATGCGCCCGTTCTGGTCGATCTGGCCCGCCTGGCCGGCCACCGCGCGGATCGTGCCGGTCGCATCGAAGACCGCGGTCATGACGAGGGCGAGGACGCTCGGCAGCACGGCCATCGAGAGCGCGCCCTTGATGTCCATTGCGCCGATCAGCGACGCATGTCCCGGTGCCGAGAGCGCCGGCCACGCAAACACGCCGTGAAAGCGCACGGACGGATCGAAGATCAGGCCGATCACCGACAGCCCGACCACCACGAGCAGGATGCCGCCCGGCACGCGACGGCGTTCGAGGCCGAAGATCGCCGCGAGCCCCGCCACCGACATCAGCACCGGAAACGCCGTGATATGCCCGAGCGATACCGGCATGCCGGCCGCAGGATTCTTGATGATGAGGCCGACATCGTTCGACGCGATCAGCAGCAGAAACAAGCCGATGCCGATACCCGTGCCGTGCGCGACGCCCACCGGCAGATTGCGCAGAATCCACGAGCGCACGCCAGTGACGGAGATCGCCGTGAACACGACGCCCATCAGGAACACCGCGCCCAGCGCGATGGCCGGCGTGAGTCCCTTGCCGAGCACGAGCCCGAACGCCGTGAACGCGGTCAGCGAAATCGCGCAGCCGATGGCGATCGGCAGGCGCGCCCAGATGCCCATCAGGAGCGAGCCGAACGCGGTCGTGAGACACACGGCGACGAACACGGCGCTGGTGTCGAAGCCCGCCTTGCCGAGCATGCCCGGCACGACGAACACGGAATAGACCATCGCGAGAAATGTCGTGATGCCCGCGACGACTTCGCGTTTCTCCGTGCTGCCGGTCTTTGAAATGCCGAAATAGCGGTCGAGAAATCCGCCGCTCGCGGTATGAACGTTTTCCGGACGTTCGGTGGGGGTGATGTCGATGTCGCCAAGCTGCTGGGCGGAGGATTCCATCATGAGCTGCTCCTTTATCAGCACGCTGAAACGGAACACCGTGCGCCGCGCATCAGCACGTCGGGCACTGCGGGTCCATCGTCAGGGTCGTCTCGTATGTAGTTCTGGATGAAGCCGAGTGATGTGCGCTCGCGCTGCACTCGGTCAGGACAGAGACTAGGGGAACAGAACGCGGGGTCCAATCCCATGAAAAACATGCCGGTCATGCCGAGGGGCTTATATGCTGGGAATCCCGCGCGGGGCGGGGCTCCGGCAAGTCCGGACGAGCACCGGACTAGGGCAAACGCCTAGTCCGGTGCGGACGCCATATTACGCGCGATGCCGGTTGCGCCGCATTACCTGATGGTGCGCGACACGCCGCGTCCACGCGGATCGGACATCGGCTCGGGTGTGTCGTCGTCGATGCGGATGGCCTGGATGTCGCCGTTGAAGCCCTGCATCGTGAACGTGTAGCCCTTGTCTTCGAGCTGCTTGACGACCTCCGCATCCAGTTGATGATACGGCTCCTGATAGATCGTGTTCACCGGCAGCAACTGATGATGGAAGCGCGTTGCGCCGACGGCTTCGGCCAGCGGCATCTTGAAGTCGTACACGTTCGTGATGACCTGGAAGATCGACGTGAAGATGCGCGATCCGCCCGGCGTGCCGATCACCATCGCGACTTTGTCGTCCTTCGTGAGGATGGTCGGCGTCATCGACGAGAGCGGGCGCTTCTTCGGCGCGATGGAATTCGCATCGCTGCCGACGACGCCGAACATGTTCGGCACGCCCGGCTTCGACGCGAAGTCGTCCATTTCGTCGTTGAGCACGACGCCCGTGCCTTCGGCGATCACGCCCGAGCCAAAGTAACCGTTGATCGTGTACGTGTTCGACACGGCGTTGCCCCATTTGTCGACCACCGAGAAGTGCGTTGTTTCCGCCTTCTCGGGCATCGACGTGCCGAGTCCCGGCTGCACGCTCTTGGTGTCCGACGGCGTATCGGGATTCACTTCCTGCGCGCGCTTCAGGAGATAGTCGTCGTTGATGAGCTGCGCGACGGGCACCTTGTAGAAGTCGGGATCGCCGAGATATTGCGCGCGGTCCGCGAACACGCGTTTCTCGATTTCGGCCACGAGATGAATGTACTGCGCGGAATCGAGCGGCACGTCCTGGAACTTGTCCTTGAGATCGGCCTTCATCTTGAGCAACTGCACGAGACCGATGCCGCCCGAACTCGGCGGCGGCGCGGTGATCACGCGATAGCCGTTCCAGCTCGCGGTGATCGGCTGACGCCACACGGCCTTGTAGTCCTTCAGATCGCGCGTGGTGATGAGGCCGTGGCCTTCCATCGACTTGGCGATCAGATCGGCCGTCTCGCCCTGGTAGAAGCCTTTCGCGCCTTTATCGGAGATGAGTTGCAGCGTCTTCGCAAGGTCGGGCTGCTTGAAGACCTGGCCCGCCTTCATGCCGCCGAAGTACAGGTCGAAATTGGTCTTGCCGGCGAAATCCTTCGAGGCGTTGTCGCGCCGCTGGATCAGTTGATCGTCGACTTCGAAGCCATCTTGTGCGTACTTGATGGCCGGCGCGAGCACCTGCTTCCACTTCAGCTTGCCGAAACGCTTCTGCGCTTCCCACATGCCGTCGACGGTGCCCGGCACGCCCACCGCGCGATGGCCAAAAAGGCTCATGCCCTTGATGACTTCGCCCTTGTCGTCGAGATACATGTTGCGCGTGGCGGCGAGCGGCGCGCGTTCGCGATAGTCGAGGAAGTACGGACGATGATCCACGTACAGCGTCATGAAGCCGCCGCCGCCGATGTTGCCCGCTTCGGGATAAGTGACCGCGAGCGTGAAGGCGATGGCGACGGCCGCATCGACCGCATTGCCGCCTTGCTTGAAGATTTGCTCGGCGGTGTCGGCGGCGTATTTGTCGGCGACCGCGACCGCCGACGCTTTCAAAACTTGCGGCTGGTCGGCCGTCTTCGCGTGCGCCGGCGTGGTTTCGACGAATCCCGCCGTCAGGAGCGCGGACGCCACGAAGGCGCTCAGCGCGAGGGATCGAAAGCACGGTTGTTTTTTCACAAGCATCTCCTACGTTCTCCTTTATTGCGTGCGACCAAGATCAAGCGCTTATACCATGCGCAACTTAAAGCTCACGGCATCAGTTGCCCGCCGTTGACATCGATGATTTGCCCCGTCACGTAGCGCGACATTGCTTCCGATGCGAGGTAGAGGAACGCGCCGCTGCAATCGTCGGGTTCGCCGATGAAGCCCATCGGAATGGCTTTGCGGAACGATTCGAGTTGCTCGGGCGTCGTGAAGCGTTCCTGGAACGGCGTCTGAATCACGCCGGGCGCGACGGCATTCACGCGGATGCGGTCGGGCATCAGCTCCTTGGCCATGCCTTTGGTGATCGTGCTGACGAAGCCTTTCGATGCTGCGTAGAGCAATGCGCCCGGACCGCCGCCGTTGCGCGCCGCGACCGACGTCACGTTGATGATCGAGCCGCCGCCGCCCGAACGCAGCGAGGGCAGCGCCGCGCGCGTGAACGCGACCACCGAGCGCGCGTTGATGTGCATGATTTCATCGAACAGTTCGTCGGTGACGGAGGCGAGCGGCTCGCGCTTGACGAGGCTGCCCGCGTTGTTGATGAGCACATCGATCTTGCCGAAGCTGTCGACGACTTGCGCGACGGCGGCGTCGATGGCTTTTGAATCGCGCACGTCGGCGCCGACGGTGATCGCCGAGACGCCGAGCGCGCGCACGTCTTTCGCGACTTCCTCGGCTTTGTCTTTCGAGCTGTTGTAGTGAACCGCGACGTTCGCGCCGTACTGCGCGAACGCACGCGCCGCCGCTGCGCCGATGCCGGTGCTCGCGCCGGTGATGAGGATCGATTTGCCTTTCAGATCGTGCATGAATGCTCCGTGTGAGTTGGGGCCGCCGTGTCTGCGTTTGCCGCCGCGCCGTGTCCCGTTGGCGCTGCGCCACAGACGAGAGTATGAAGCGAAGCGCGTCCGCACGTTAAGCGCGACGTCGACGAAAGAGGGCCACAGCATGCCCGATGCACGGAGCCGGAGCAAGCCGGGGCACCATTGGCGGGGCGGTCGTGTCGAATGAAACGCGGGCGGGGCGCCCGCAATCTGGCCGCCACCCATCAAGGAGACAGACAATGGCTTCGCAAGTCGATCCGATCCCGAATGACCGTCGCGGCGTCATTCCGTACATGGCGGTGGCCGGCTGCGCCAGCGCCATCGAGTTCTACACGAAGGTATTCGGCGCCACCGAAACGTTCCGGATCGACCAGCCGGACGGGCGCGTCGGTCACGCGGAGTTGTCGATCGGCGGCAACGTGATCTACCTGTGCGACGAATTCCCCGACTACGGTACGGTCGGGCCGCTGTCGGTCGGCGGGACGCCCGTCATGCTGCACCTCTACGTGACGGACGTCGATGCAGTCGCGCAGCGCGCCGTCGACGAAGGCGCGACAATCCTGCGCCCGGTCGAAACCCAGTTCTACGGCGACCGCGGCGGCAAGCTGCGCGACCCGTTCGGCCACGTCTGGTGGCTTGCAACTCACGTCGAGGACGTATCGCCCGACGACATGCGCGAGCGGGCGCGGCAATTGTTCGGCGGTTGATCCAGCCGTCGAGGGCTCAGTCGTCGAACGAATACCGCTCCACAACACGCTTCACCGCGTTGCGAAACGACGTGACGAGATCCGAGCGGATGCCGCTGCTCGGATAGGACAGCGCATATTCGTACTCGATATCCGCTTCGAACGGCCGCACGACGACGCCGTGCGCGCGCCACACCTTCGCCGCGAACGGCTCGACGATCGAAATGCCCAGTCCGCCCGCGACCATCGCGTAACGCGTGTGCGCCGTGTCGGTGAAAACGGTGTAGCGCGGCCGGTCTTCCGTGGCCGAGATCAGCGATTGCTCGGCCTCGTAAGGCTGGCGCGAATTCGGCAGCCAGCCGATCAGCTTTTCGCCGCGCAAGTCCGCCGGACGCACGGTTTTCTTTTTGGCGAGCTTGTGCGTGGCAGGCATCGCGCACGATGCCCGCGCCTTCAGCAACGTCTCCACTTCGATACCCGCGACCGCCGGAAACGCGAGGCTCAACGCGATATCGGCCTTGTGGTTCTGCAGGTTGACGAGCACTTCAGGCACTTTCACGGAATCCACCTTGATCGGCACGCCGGGATGGCGCTCGGTGAAATCGGCGATGACGGGCGGCAGCAGCGTGGTCGCAAGCACGGGCATGCACGCGACGGTGAGGCCATCGGAGGCTTCCTCGCGAATCATGTCGGCGACCTGTTTGAGACGCTCCAGCCCGAGGAAATTCTCCTCGACGGACTTATAGAAGCGCAGTCCCGCGGTCGTCGGATTCAGGCGGCCGCCGATGCGCGAAAACAGGCTGAAGCCGAGATCGGCTTCGAGATCGGCGATCAGGCGGCTGATGGCGGGCTGGGTGACGTGCAGCTTTTTTGCGGCGCCGACACTGGTGCCGGTCATGATGAGGCTGCGAAAAGCCTCGATCTGGCGGAAACGGATCATCTTGCAAACGGCTGTGAGGCGACTGTTGACGGCGACGCAGATCTTATAGGAAACAAGCACTTGCCGCTCTATCCCTGTGTCGCCGGTTCGTGACCGTAGTCACGGTTGACGGGTGAAACGAACGACTATTCGAAAAACTTAATGAGTATAAGCACATGTGAGTGGCATCCGTCTTATTGATGCGAAATACTCGCCGCCAGCCTGAAGCGCGAATGAAAGCGTCGATGTAATAAAAACGCGCCGAACGCCACAGCCCGCGCGGTTCTCGCATAATTTGAATACGCAGTAGAAAGGTTTTTGTTAGGTTTGCTAATGTTTCCTCTGTTTATCTTGTTTTGGATAAACAGAAGGGGCGCGAGCCGTCACGCGTCCATGCAATTTCACGCAATGCGACGTCGAATTACACGAGATAAAGAAGGAGGACTCCCATGAAGTTTTTTGCCGCTCACCACGCATCCATTCCGCGCACGACTATCGCCGCCGCCGCGGCGCTCGTGCTTGCCGCCGCCGCGCTGAACGCGACGGCCGCCATCGTGCCGTCCAATGTCACGCTCGCGGCGAAGCAGGAGCTGGTGCGCAATAACGGGTCGGAAGTCGAGACGCTGGATCCGGCGCTGGTGGAGTCGGTCGTGGCGGCCAATCTCGCACGCGATCTGTTCGAGAGCATGACCGGCACGAATGGCGACGGCGTGGTCGTGCCCGGCCTCGCGGAAAAATGGGAGCAGAAGGACGCCACCACCTGGATCTTCCATCTGCGCAAGAACGCGCGCTGGTCCAATGGCGACGCCGTGAGCGCAAACGATGTCGTGTACGGCTGCCAGCGATTCCTCGATCCGAAAACGGCATCGTCGTATGCAGGCGTGTTCGGGCCGTTCATCCAGAACGGCGCGGACATCGCGGCCGGCAAGAAGCCCACGAGCGCGCTAGGCGTGCGCGCCATCGATGCGAACACCGTCGAAGTGAAGACCGATGGTTCCGTGCCTTTCCTGCCGGAACTGATGTCGAATCCGAACTTCGGGCCGGTGCATCGCGCGTCGGTCGAGAAGTTCGGCCGCGACTGGACGAAGCCCGGCAACATCGTGACCAACGGTCCTTTTCAGCTGAAAGACTGGCAGGTCAACAGCAAGATCGTGCTGACGAAGAATCCGAATTACTGGGATAAGGCGAACGTTCAGTTGACGCAGGTGACGTATCTGCCGATCGAAGACGAAAACACCGACGTCAAGATGTTCCAGTCCGGCGACAACGACATGACGTACCAATTGCCGACGGGCACTTACGCGAAATATCGCCAGCAGTTTCCGAACGACATCCGCAATTCGCTGATTCTCGGCACGCGCTACTACAGCTTCAACAATCGCGATCCGCTGCTGAAGGACGTGCGCGTGCGCAAGGCGTTGTCGATGGTCATCGACCGTGACCTGCTCGCCCAGCGCGTGACCGCCGACGGCCAGATTCCGCTCTATTCCGTGCTGCCGAAGGGCGTAAGCGGCGGGAACGTCACGACCTACGACTGGGCGTCGTGGCCGATGGCGAAACGCGTCGAGGAAGCGAAGAAACTGCTCGATCAGGCGGGCGTGAAACCGGGCACGAAGCTCAAGTTCGCGATGAACACGAGCGATTACAACAAGAAGATGGCGATTTTCATCGCGTCCGAATGGAAGTCGAAGCTGGGTTTGACCATGGATATCGAGTCGATGGAATTCAAGGTGCTGCTCAAGAAGCGCCATGACGGCGATTTTCAGGTCGCCCGCAACGGCTGGGTGGCCGACTATAACGACGCGAGCACATTCCTGACGCTCGTGCAATGCAAGTCCACGCAGAACGACAACTTCAACTGCAATCCGAAGGCCGAAGCGATCATCAAGCAGGCGTCCGAATCCACCGATCTGGCGAAGCGCATGCAATTGCAAACACAGGCGGCACAAATCATCATGGATGACTATCCGATGCTGCCGTTGCTGCAATACGGCCTGCCGCGCCTCGTGAAGAGCTACGTCGGCGGTTATTCGCTCAAGAATCCGATGGATCATTACGGCAGCAAAGATCTCTACATCGTCAAGCACTGACGCCTGACGCAACGGAGAAACGCTCATGTGGTCCTACACGTTGCGGCGCGTGCTTCTCACGCTGCCGACGCTGCTGATCGTCATCACGGTCTGCTATTTGTTGATGCACGCGACGCCCGGCGGTCCGTTCGACGGCGAGCGCAAGGTCTCCGCCGAAGTGCTCGCCAATCTGCAGGCGAAATATCACCTCGGCGAGCCGCTGTGGAAGCAGTATCTGCTCTATCTCGACGGCCTCGTGCACGGCGATCTCGGCGCGTCATTCCGCTATGCCGACTGGAGCGTCAACCAGCTCGTGCTGCGGGCCTTGCCGGTGTCGCTCGCGATCGGCGGCGTGGCAATGCTGCTCGCCATCGTGATCGGCGTCGCGCTCGGCGTGGTCGCGGCGCTGCGGCGCAACAGCATCGTTGACTATGCGCTCATGCTCGTCAGCAATGCGGGCAACGTGTTTCCGTCGTTCGTGCTCGGGCCGGTGCTGATCCTCGTCTTCGCGATTCTGCTGAAGTGGCTGCCCGCGGGCGGCTGGAACAGCTTCGAAGTGCGCTACATGGTGCTGCCCGTCGCGCTGCTCGCGATGATCAACGTCGCGACGGTCGGCCGCGTGACGCGCGCGGGCCTGATCGAAGTGCTGAACACGAACTACATCCGCACGGCGCGCGCGAAAGGCCTGCCGATGCGCACCATCGTGCTGCGCCACGCGCTCAAACCCACGCTGATTCCTGTCGTGTCGGTGATCGGCCCGCTCGCGATTTCGTCGATCACGGCGGCGGTCGTCACGGAGTCGGTGTTCTCGATTCCGGGCATCGGCAAGCTGATCGTGAACGGCGCGGCCAATCGCGATTACACGCTCGTGCTCGGCCTCGTCGTGCTCGTCACGGTGGTCGCCGTGCTGCTCAACCTGCTGGTCGATCTCGCGTACGCGTGGCTCGATCCGAAGATCCGCTACTAAAGGGCGTCTCATGAAATCTGCTTCTCTGGCCCCCATGCTCGACCGTGCGGTGGCGGGCCGCAGCCCGTGGCAGGACGCGCGTGCGCGTTTCCTGCGCAACAAGGCCGCGGTCGTGAGTCTCGCGCTGCTCGTGCTGATCACGCTCGCGTGCATCATCGGACCGTGGCTGTTGCCGAACGCGTTCGATTCCACCGACTGGAACGCGGCCGGCACGCCGCCCACGTTCGATCACTGGCATCTCTTCGGCACCGACGACACCGGCCGCGACCTGCTCGTGCGTTGCCTGATCGGCGGCCGCGTGTCGCTGATGATCGGCGCGCTCGCCACGCTCACGTCGGTGACGCTCGGCATCGTGTGGGGCGCGGTCGCGGGCTTCGTCGGCGGGCGCGTCGACAACGCGATGATGCGCATCGTCGACATGATGTACGCCATTCCGTATCTGCTCATCGCGATCCTGATGGTGACGCTGCTCGGGCGCGAGTTCTATCTCGTCGTGATCACCATCACGGTGTTCTCGTGGATGGACATGGCGCGCGTCGTGCGCGGCCAGACGCTGTCGATCCGCTCGAAGGAGTATGTCGAAGCGGCGCGCGCGATCGGCGTGCCGACGCGGCGCATCATCACGCGGCATGTGGTGCCGAATCTGCTCGGCATCGTCGCGATCTACACGACCGTCACCGTGCCCGCCGTGATCCTCACGGAATCGGTGCTGTCGTTCCTGGGCCTCGGCGTGCAGGAACCGATGACAAGCTGGGGCGTGCTGATTCAGGACGGCGTCGGCGTGATGGAATCGTCGCCGTGGATTCTGCTGTTTCCCGCGGCGCTTTTGTCGATCACGCTCTATTGCATCAACTTTGTCGGCGACGGGCTGCGCGACGCACTCGATCCGAAGGACAGGTGAGCCATGCCGCTACTCGAAGTCAACAATCTGCAAGTCGAATTCAAGACGCACGACGCCGCCGTGCGCGCCGTCAACGGCGTGAACTTCACGCTGGAAGAGGGCGAGACGCTCGGCATCGTCGGGGAATCGGGTTCGGGCAAGAGCCAGAGCGTGCTCGCCATGCTCGGGCTGCTCGCATCGAACGGGCGCGCAACGGGGCAGGCGCTGTATCGCGGGCAGAATCTGATCGGCCTCGGCGATCGGGCGATGAACCGCATCCGCGGCAATCGCCTCTCGATGATCTTTCAGGACCCGATGAGTTCGCTCAATCCGTATCTGACGATCGAGCGGCAGATGACGGAAGTGCTGGAACTGCACAAGAACGTCACGCGCCGCGAAGCGAAGAAGCGCGCAATCGCCATGCTCGAAGCCGTGCGCATTCCCGAGGCGGCGCATCGCATCGGGCAGTATCCGCACGAGTTGTCGGGCGGCATGCGGCAGCGCGTGATGATCGCGATGGCCTTGCTGTGCGAGCCCGAAGTGCTGTTCGCCGACGAACCGACCACCGCGCTCGACGTCACCGTACAGGCGCAGATCCTGCAACTGCTGCGCAATCTGCAGCACGACTTCGGCACGTCGATCGTGCTGATCACGCATGATCTCGGCGTGGTTGCCGGCTTGTGCGAGAAGGTCATGGTGATGTACGGCGGCCGCGTGATGGAGCAATGCGACGCGCCGACGCTCTTCGCGAAGCCTTCGCATCCGTACACCATCGGCCTGTTGCGCGCATTGCCGCGACTCGACCACGACGGCGGCGAGCTGACCGGCATTCCCGGCAATCCGCCGAACATGGCGAATCCGCCCGCGGGCTGCCCGTTCCACGAACGTTGCGCCGATGCGACCGACGAGTGCGCGCATCGGGCGCCTGCGCTCGAAACTGTCGGCACGCACTGGCTGCGCGCGTGCCATCGTCCCGTCGACGAGATGAAAACCCGCTATCAGGAACCGAGCCATGTCTGACGCGACGATTCTTTCCGTGCGCGACATGCGCGTGCATTTCCAGGTGAAGGCGAAGAGCCGTCTGCCGTGGGCGCCGCGCCGCACGCTCAAGGCGGTCGATGGCGTGAGCTTCGACCTGAAGGCGGGCGAGACGCTCGGCGTGGTCGGGGAGTCGGGCTGCGGCAAGTCCACCTTGTCGCGCGCGATTTTGAACCTGATTCCCGCGACGGGCGGCGACA
Organism: Caballeronia insecticola; assembly: GCF_000402035.1. Lineage (GTDB taxonomy): Bacteria > Pseudomonadota > Gammaproteobacteria > Burkholderiales > Burkholderiaceae > Caballeronia > Caballeronia insecticola. The sequence continues at coordinate 860,677 of NC_021294.1, read as the reverse complement.
TCGTGTGGATGGGCGCGCAGTTGTCGAACGCGTCGAAGCGTGAATGGCATCGCGTGCGCGGCGACGTGCAGATGATCTTTCAGGACCCGCTCGCGTCGCTGGACCCGCGCATGACGATCGGGCAGATCATTGCGGAGCCGCTTGTCGAGCATCGGCCGGACTGCGCCAAGGGCGAAATCGACGCCCGCGTGCGCGCGATGATGGCCCGCGTCGGCCTGCGCGAGCAGATGATCAACCGTTATCCGCACGAGTTCTCGGGCGGGCAGTGCCAGCGTATCGGCATTGCGCGCGCGTTGATCGTCGAGCCGAAGCTCGTGATCTGCGACGAACCGGTGTCCGCGCTCGATGTCTCGATTCAGGCGCAGATCGTCAATCTGCTCAAGTCGCTTCAGAAGGAGATGAAGCTCGCGCTCATTTTCATCGCGCACGATCTGGCCGTGGTGCGGCACATTTCCGATCGCGTGATGGTGATGTATCTCGGCCGCGTGATGGAACTGGCCGACAAGCACGTGCTCTACGACACGCCGCGCCATCCGTACACGCGCGCGTTGCTCTCGGCGGTGCCGGTGCCCGATCCGGCGGTCGAGCGCGGCAAGGTCGTGCAGATTCTGTCGGGCGATATTCCGAGCCCGATCAATCCGCCTTCCGGCTGCGTGTTCCACACGCGCTGCCCGATGGCGCAGGCACGCTGCTCGAACGAAGTGCCGGCCTTGCGCACGCTGGGGCCGGGTGCATCGGCGGCTTGTTTGTTTGCCTGAAAAACCCTCGCATCGATTATAAAAACTTGAAGGAAATAGCCACCCCGCAATAAACGCCCATTGATCGCGGCGGCACGCGCATGCGCGTGCCCGCCGGTCTTCAGCCCGTCCGCCTATTCACCTGTCCGCCTTTCCACCCGGGTTTTACGGGTTTCGGAAAAGGTCGATTAGGCATCCTTATTTTCGAAAGAAACGTCAGCAGTTGAATCAATAAGTGGAGATCTTTTCGTGAAAAAACAAAAACGTTCACTCGCGCTTTCGATTTTGTTGTTCAGCGGTGTCATGGCCGCGACCGTCGCCGCACACGCCGATGAAACCGTCACCGATGCGCCTTCGCGTCACACCGAAGCGCCGCCGGATTCGCCGCCCAACACCGAAGCCGACGCGCCGGTGAGCAATCAGGCGAAGGCGAAGGGCTTCATCGAGGATTCGCATCTGAATCTGTTGATGCGTTCCTTCACCGAGCACGACGAGTTCAAGGGCGCCGGCAAAAAGGATGCATGGGTGCTCGGCGCGCAGGCCGTGTTCGAATCGGGCTATACGAAGGGCTTGATCGGCCTGGGCGGCGACGTGTCGCTGTTCGGCGCATTCAAGCTGAACGGCGGGGTTGGCGCGGGCAATCGCGTGCATGTGGGCACGGACGGCGGCGGATCGAATCAGCTCGCGTGGGCGTATCCGGGCGTGTGGGACGTGAAGGCGCGCGTGTCGAACACGGTGCTGAAGTACGGTCAGCAGCTCTTCGACAACCCGTTCCTCGTGCCGCACGACAACCGCGCGCTGCCGCCAACGTATCGCGGCTTCTCGCTCGCGAGCGACGAAATCAAGGATCTCACGCTGAAAGCCGGTACCGTCGACGGCGTGCTCGCGCGCGGCATGACGACCGTCACCGGGCTGACCACCGAATACGGCGGCACGCATATCTCGCGCTTCACGTACTTCGGCGGCGACTGGACGCGCGGCGACGACACGGCCGTGTCGCTGTACGGCAGCATCGCGAACGATGTCTGGCAGCAATACTATCTGACGGCGACGCAAAGCATCGGCGATCCGAAGTCGATTCGCTGGACCGGCTCGTTGAACTATTACTACACCGGCGCGATCGGTGACAAGCGGCAGGGCGCGATCACCAACAACGCGTATTCGCTTGCGCTCGCCGGCACGCACGGCGCGCATACGGTGCAGTTCGCTTTCCAGCAGATCGTGAGCGACCAGACGTTCGACTACATCGGCCAGTCGGCGGGCGATTATCTGTCGAACTCGCTCGATGTGGACTACAACCAGCCGCATGAAAAGTCCGTGAGCCTGTCGTACACGCTCAACATGAAGGAGTACGGCGCACCGGGACTCAAGTTCACGATGTGGGGTGCTTACGGCTGGGGCGCGGACGGCAGCGCGATGGCCGACGGCGGTTCCGCACAGGCAGCCAACTACACGATCAACGGACAACCGCTGCACGGTACGCACTACGAAATTGGCGTAATTCCGAGCTATACGGTGCCTGACGGCAAGTTCAAGAACACGTCTGTCAAGTTCTACTACATGCATCATCACAGCAACAGCGCCTACTATCCGGACGGCACGAGCAACGTATATCGACTGATGGTGAATGTGCCCGTCAACGTGTTCTGACCGGCCCAAGGCAATCGGCTGAAAGCGTCGCGGTGTAAACCCTACAAAAATACCTGTTTACATTACGTTTAACTTTCATCTATAAAGAGACTGCGTGTTGCGGATTGCCATGTCTCGCCACGCTCATCGCCCGGCAGGCCTGTCTCTGCCGGGCTTTTTTTTGCCCGGAGAAAAACGCGCACTGTACCTTTCATGCGCTTACGGAATGGGTTTTCCCTCGTGAAAACCCGGTCATTTCTTTCGCTTGACTTACTTGATATATCACATATTGTGTATATGCGATGACATGTGAAGTCGTCGCGGGAGGCGTCGTTCGACGTCCGTACACGAATAGGCATTGTGCCAAGGAGACAGGCATGGGAACGGAGCAGATGAACCGACCGGAGGGGACGTCGCGCCTGGCGTCGCCGTGGTTGCAACTGGTTTTTGGCGTGATTTGCATGGCGATGATCGCCAACATGCAGTACGGCTGGACACTCTTCGTCAATCCGATCGACGAGAAGTATCACTGGGGCCGCGCGGCCATTCAGGTGGCGTTCACGATCTTCGTCGTGACGGAGACGTGGCTGGTGCCGGTGGAAGGCTATCTCGTCGACAAGTACGGCCCACGGCCGGTCGTGGTCGGCGGCGGGCTGCTGTGCGCGATTGCCTGGGCGCTCAACTCGGTGGCGTCGTCGCTGCCGCTGCTGTACTTCGCCGCGGCGGTCGGCGGCGTCGGCGCGGGCGCGGTGTACGGCACCTGCGTCGGCAATGCGCTCAAGTGGTTCCCGACGCGGCGCGGGCTCGCGGCGGGCATCACGGCGGCGGGCTTCGGCATGGGCTCGGCTGCGACCGTCGTGCCGATCGCGCACATGATCAAGGCGAGCGGCTATGAAGCGACGTTCCTGTGGTTCGGGCTGGGGCAGGGGCTCATCGTTTTCCTGCTCGGCATGGCGTTGTACGCGCCGCCGACGCAACTGATCGCGTCCGTGAAAAACACGGTCAAGGCCGCCGTCTACAACGCGAGTCCGAAGCAGGTGCTTCAATCGCCGATCTTCTGGGTCATGTACCTCATGTTCGTGATGATGGCCGCCGGCGGGCTGATGGCCACCGCGCAACTCGGGCCGATCGCGAAGGACTTCGGCCTGCACGATTCGCCGGTCTCGCTGCTCGGACTGACGCTGCCCGCGCTGACTTTCGCCCTGACCATCGACCGCGTGCTCAACGGGCTGACGCGGCCGTTCTTCGGCTGGGTCTCGGATCGCATCGGGCGCGAGAACACGATGTTCGTCGCGTTCGCGATCGAAGCGGTGGGTATCGTCGCGCTGTCGAACTACGGGCACAATCCGGTGGCCTTCGTCGTGTTGACGGGCATCGTGTTCTTCGCCTGGGGCGAGATCTACAGCCTCTTCCCGGCGACCTGCGGTGACACGTTCGGACCGAAGTTCGCCGCGACCAACGCGGGCCTGCTCTATACGGCGAAGGGGACGGCCGCGCTGCTCGTGCCGTTCTCGAGCGTCATCACGACGATGACCGGCAGCTGGCACGCGGTCTTCATGCTCGCGGCGGGCATGGCGGCGGTATCGGCGTTCCTCGCGCTGTTCGTGCTGAAGCCGATGCGCAATGCGCATTCGCAGAAGCACGCGCGCGCGGCGACGCTGGACATGTCGTACACGACCGTGAAGGAATAAGAGGGGAACGGCAGGGCGGGCGACCCGGCGTGTCGCCCGTTTCTTCTTGTCGAGCTCGCGCTGTCCGTGGGCTGCGACTGACGATGCGGCACGCGGGCCGCGTCACGGATGCGCGTTTGTCATGCCGCCGGCAGGTGGTCTCCTCGCTCGCTTATCCCGATGATTCGAGCGATCCCGCGGCAGCAGGATGGCGGTTCAGCGCGTCTACGGCGACGCGCGGAACGACAGCAGATGCCGCCTCGGATTGTCGGCGCCTATAACGGCGACGCCATACGCGAGGCGCGGAACACGTACGTCGATGCTGGCGGCCCACGCCCGGAAAGCCGGCGCCGCCACCGACGAAACGAGAGCGATAAGAACCAGACTGACGTGAGCGTTCATGCCTATCTCCATTCGATGTCGGCCTGACGATGCCGCCGACAGTGGGCCAATGAACGTAGTGTCGTCGTGGACGGCGCATGCGCCTACCCGGCACGCGCGGGGACGGCACGATTATTCAGGAGATAGCCGCGATCCCCGCATGAGGAGGGTGCGGCATCAGAACCGCGTTCCCACGTGGCAACCGCCGATGCCGCCGACGCTGCTGCCGTTCGTCGCCAGGGCGGCGGCGCAGCCGAAGAGGCCGCAGCCGCCGAGCAGCGTCGTCGCGAGCATGACGGTCGCGGCGAGGCAAAGAATACGAAGGTGCTTCATGGGGACATCCGGAAACGGGAAAGGCAGGACGCGATTCTCGCGGAACGCGACGGTCCGGATGTCAAAAAGCGTGGCCGTCTCAACCGGGTTTGCCGTCTTCGCGTGGCCGGAACAGCGGTGCCGCATACGCCGCGACGTACAGCGCGAACGCCAGCACCCAGCAGATGCCGGCGGCGAAGATCCACGCCGCATGCGACGACGGCAGCGCGAGCGGTCCGAACACGCGCAGCGCGCCCGCGGCCATGACGAGCGCATAACACGCGATATCGCGCCGGTCGGCAACAAGCGGGCGGCCCGTATGTCCGCGCGCGGTGCGCGTGATCATCGCGATGATCGCACCGCCGATCGCGCCTGCGCCGAACGCGTGCATCGCGAGACTGTGCGTCACGCGCGGCGTGCCGAGCGCGGCGAGCGCGAGCAACGCGAAACCGGCGGGCAGCCACGCGTAGGCGAGATGCAGGATGGCGAGAATCGGCCGACCGCGAACCGCGCCGGAGCGCCAGCCGATCATCCGCGCCAGATGCGCGCTGCCCGCGAGCACGGCGAGAACCGCGACGAGCGTGCCATCGACGGCGAAGGCATCGGCGATGAAAGCCGCCAGCGTCAGCGGCGCAACGCTCCATTCGACGACGCGCCAGCGCCGCGCCTTAAGCCCCGGCAGGGCGTTGGCGGTGAACATCGGGATTACGCGTCCGCCGATCACGCCGACCAGCAGCACCACGATGCCCGCCGACGCATAGACGGCGCGCATCGCGAGATCGGGCCGCGCATCGATCGAAAAAACGTGGAACGCGGCGTTCAGCGCGCCGAACGCCAGCAGCACCGCCGCGACGAAATAGTTGCGCCGGTTGCCCGCCTTCATGAGCACGCGCAGCAACAGCCACGCGACGACAGGCAGAAACGCGCCATCGACGAGCGCGGCGGGCAGCGCCGGGCCGCTCCACACGAGCACACGCCCCGCGAGCCACAGCACAGCAAGCGTTGCCAGCGTCACGCCTTTGGCCGTGTCCCGACCGGTCCACGCGCGCACCGCCGTCAGCAGAAATCCGACGATGATCGCCGCCGCAAAGCCGAACACCATCTCGTGCGCGTGCCAGCCGATCGGGTTGGCGCGCAGCAGATAGCCGCCCGCGAGCGGCACGCCGGACAAGACGAGCAGCCACACCGTGAGCGCCAGCGCGCCAAAGGCCGCACCGCACAGATAGAACGGCCGGAAGCCGAGATTGAAGAGCGCAAAGCGCGATACGCGATTCGGCTTACTGCCGCGCGGCGCAGCGACGAAAACCGGGTTGGGTTCGGCGATCTTCATGACATCCTCACAATGAAGCTGTTCCACGCACACGCGCAATCCGGAGCTGCATAGCGGAGCCGCACAGCCACCCCGAAACGCCTCACGATGTCACCGCCCCGTTCAGTGCGGCAGCGGCTGCTTGATCGGCTCACCGTCGCCGGCGATCGCGAACACCAGCAGCTTCGCCGGCTTCGTCGCGCTCGCGTTTTTCGACACAACGTGATGCGCGCCCGGCGGCTCATACCACGATTCGCCCGGCCCGTAAGTCTTCGCGGGCGAGCCTTCGAGCTGCGACGTGACGCGGCCCTCGAGCACATACGCGAAGATCGAACCGGGATGCGTGTGCGCTTCCGACGCCTGTCCCGGCTTGTAGAAGACGGTCGCCATCAGCACGTTCTTGCCGGCCGCTTCGGGAATCGCCTGCTTCATCACCGGCGTGACGATCTCCTCCGCGCCGGCCGTGTCGTGTGCCAGGGCGTGCGACGCGCCGAAAACGAACGCGGCCGCCAGCACAAGAATGTTGCGCGTGCTCATGTCGTCGTCCTCACGCGGGCAGTTTGCGGAACGCAATCGCGAAGCGGTTCCACGCGTTGATCGCGCTGACGAGCAAGGTCAGGTCGACGATTTCCTCGTCGCTGAAATGCGGTTTGACGGCTTGCCACACGGCATCGGGCACGTGATCCTGCGACACCAGCGTGAGCGCCTCGGTCCATTCGAGCGCAGCGCGTTCGCGGTCGGTGAAGAACGGCGTTTCGCGCCACACGACGACCGTTGCCAGACGGCGGTCGGTTTCGCCGCCCTTGCGCGCGTCAGTCGTGTGCATGTCGACGCAGAACGCGCAGCCGTTGATCTGCGATGCGCGAAGGCGAACCAGTTCGGTCAGCGATTTTTCGAGCGCGGACTTGCCGATGCGCTCTTCCACACCGATGAGCGCCTTGATTGCGGCGGGGCTGGCTTTGTAGAAGTCGAGACGGGGTTCCATGGCGAATCTCCTTGGCTTGGGTTCGGAAGTGCGCCAGAGCGGCGCGACAGGTATAGATTAGGCGCCGAAGTGGCGTTTTGAAATGACCGGTTTTTCCTAATTTGAGGTGACCAATCGCGCATATTTCCAACCCATGCCGATTCATTCCCGTGCGCAAAAAAAACCCGCGGCGAAAATCAGCCGCGGGTCTGCAGGCGCGGTGCCGGGCGAAGTTCAGTCGAGCGCCGACGCCGGGCCGAAGAACTCGTAACGGCTCTGCTTTTCGGGCACGCCGAGCGCCTTCAGATGCTTCTTCACGGCCTTCATGAATGCCTTCGGTCCGAGGAAGTACGCATCGACATCGCGGTTCCTGGGGAGCCACTTGTCGAGCAGCGTTTCATCGACGAAGCCGATGCCGTGCGCTTCGTGATCGCCGTCGACTTTGCGCTCGTAACAGTAGAAGCGCTTGAGTTGCGGATGCCGCGCCGCCAGATCCTCGATGACCTCGCGGAACGCGTGCACGCCGCCGTGCCGCGCCGAGTGGATGAAGTGCACCGGGCGCTGCGTCGCGAGCGCGGCTTGCAGCATCGCGAGCGTCGGCGTGATACCGACGCCGCCGCTGATCAGCACGAGCGGCTTGTCGCTGTGCTCGAGCTTGAAATCGCCAGCAGGCGGATAGAGTTCGATGACATCGCGTTCGCGCAGGTTCTCGTGCAGGAAATTGGACACCTTGCCGTTCGGCTCGCGCTTCACGCTGATACGGTATTCGCGGCCGTTGGGCGCGGCCGACAGCGAGTAGTTGCGGCGCAGTTCGTCGCCGTCGAGGAACACGCGCAGCCCGATGTACTGGCCCGGATGAAAGTCGAGCAGCGCGTCGCCGTCTTCGGGCACGAAATAGAACGACGTGATTTCGTCGCTCTCCTTCACCTTGCGCGCGACGACGAAGCGCCGCGTGCCGCGCCATCCGCCCGGCGCCTGCTCGCGCTCGCTGTACATGCCTTCTTCCAGGCCGATCAGCAGATCGGCGAGTTGCCCGTAGGCAGCGGCCCAGGCATCGATGACGGCGTCGGTCGCGATCTCGTCGCCGAGCACTTCGCGGATCGACTTGAGCAGGCAGCTACCGACGATCGGATAATGTTCCGGCTGGATGTTCAGCGCGACGTGCTTGTTGATGATCTGCCCGACGAGGCCGCCGAGCTTTTCCAGTTCGTCGATGTGACGCGCGTACATCAGCACGCCGTTGGCGAGCGCCCGTTGCTGCGCACCGCTTGCCTGGTGCGCCTGATTGAACATCGGGCGCACTTCGGGATATTCGGTGAGCATCTTGTTGTAGAAGTGCGTGGTGAGCGCCTCGCCGCCGCTTTCGAGCAGCGGGACGGTTGCCTTGACGATGGCACGGTGTTCGGCTGACAGCATTCTTCGGTTCCTCGTGTGATGAAGGCGGAAACAGGGCGCTTCCGCGACGAAAATCTTTTCGCATCAGTTAATACACGTTTCGTGCCAAGGTAGAATCGTCGGTAAATCAATCGTTTAGAGTCTCATATGGTCGAATCGACTCTGGTCAAACGGACTGCCGATGTAGTCGCAATGACTTCGCGAGTCTTGCTGGATGCGCTCGTGCCGCTCATCGAAGACTTGTCGAGCGAGATGCCGGACACCGAACGCTACCGGCGTCTGCTGCACACTTTGCGCGCGCTTTTCCCGAGCGACGCCACCGCGCTGCTGCGTCTCGACGGCGACACGCTCGTGCCGCTCGCCATCGACGGCTTATCGGGCGACACGCTCGGCCGGCGCTTTCGCGTGAGCGAACATCCGCGTTTCGCGCGCATCCTCGCCCGCGAAGAGCCGACGCGCTTCCCCGCCAGTTCCGATCTGCCCGATCCCTACGACGGCCTCGTCAAAGGCCTGAGCGGCCATCTGGAAGTGCACGACTGCCTTGGCTGCCCGCTCTTTGTCCGCGGGCGCGCATGGGGGCTGCTCACGCTCGATGCACTCGATCCCGCCCGTTTCGATGGCGTCGACATGGCGTCGCTACAGGCATTTCTGAGTCTCGCGGCGGCGACCGTGAGCGTCGCGGAACGCATCGATTCGCTCGCCAGGACGAGCGAGGCCGAGCGTCAGCGCGCCGAGATCTACCGGCAGGCGAGCGGCCCGCGCCGGCGCGAAATGATCGGAAGCAGCGAACCGCACAAGCGTTTGCTGGAGGAAATCGCGATTGTCGCGTCGAGCGATCTGACGGTGCTCGTTGCGGGCGAAACGGGCGTCGGCAAGGAACTCGTCGCGAGCGAAATTCACGCGCTGTCGCCGCGCGCCGACAAGCCGCTCGTCAGCCTGAATTGCGCGGCGCTGCCCGACACGCTCGTCGAAAGCGAGCTGTTCGGACACGTGCGCGGCGCGTTTTCGGGGGCGTCGTCGGACCGGCGCGGCAAGTTCGAACTCGCCGACGGCGGCACGCTCTTTCTCGACGAGGTCGGCGAACTGCCGCTGCCCGTGCAGGCCAAGCTGCTGCGCGTGCTGCAGAACGGCCAGTTGCAGCGTATCGGCTCGGACAGCGAGCATAAGGTCGATGTGCGGCTGATCGCCGCGACCAATCGCGATCTCGCCGAGGAAGTGCGCGCGGGGCGTTTTCGCGCGGATTTCTATCACCGGCTGTCTGTGTATCCGCTCGTCGTGCCGCCGCTGCGCGAGCGCGGCCGCGACGTGCTGCTGCTCGCGGGATTCTTTCTGGAGGAGAACCGTTCGCGGCTCGGCTTGCTGAGCCTGCGGCTTTCCACCGATGCGCAGGCCGCGCTGCTCGCTTACCGCTGGCCCGGCAACGTCCGCGAACTGGAGCATCTGATCGGGCGCAGCGCGCTGAAGGCGCTGGCGGCGCATCGTGAGCGTCCGCGCATTCTCACGCTCACGGCCGCCGATCTCGCGCTCAACGGCGACGCGCCGGGCGCGCAGGCCGCGTCGCCGCTGGCGGCGCCCGCGCTCACGCCGGGCGCCGATTTCCGCGCAGCCGTGACGGCTTACGAACGTGCGCTCGTCGTCGATGCGCTCGAACGTCATCGACAAAACTGGGCATCGGCGGCGCGCGAATTGGGCATGGACCGCGCCAATCTGAATCGGCTGGCAAAGCGTCTCGGGCTCAAGTGAGCGCCGCGGGCCGCGCACTGGCTGCCTCGAATATCTTGAAATTGGTCATGTGGCGGCGCAATGCCGCTATCTACAATGCGCACCCGATTGGAACTGCGTCATTGCTTATCTCAAAAAGATGCGTTTCATTGTTCAATCGCAAAGAACGATCACGCGTGACGCGCGCAGCGATGAATCGCATTGAGACAATCTCGGTGCTTGGGAAAACGGTCCGTCTCTTCTAAGATCAGAAAAGCCAGTCGCAACCCATCGGCAGCCAGCGCATTGCAGTGACTTGAAAAACCGCTCCGGACGCGCCTTACCGCGTCCGCGAAATCGAACACGGCAAATCGACAACGGGGGTTACGTGCGAAACGTGGCAAAGCGCAGCACGCTCATCTTGTCCGCGCTCTTCGCGTTGGTCGGCACGTTCGTCGGCGCGTTGATCAGCAGTGGGGCGTTCGCCGCAGGTGCACCGCTGGAACGCGCGCCCGATACGATGCAGGCCCGCGTCATGGGATGCGCCGCCTGCCACGGCGCGCAGGGCCAGGGCACCGACAACGATTACTTCCCGCGCCTGTCCGGCAAGCCCGCCGGCTATCTGTACAACCAACTGCTCGCATTCCGCGACGGCCGGCGTAAATATCCGCCGATGAACTACCTGCTCGCGTATCTCCCCGATGCGTACCTGAAGGAGATCGCCGAGTACTTCGCGAGCGAGCGTCCGCCGTTTCCGCCGCCCAGCCCCGTCACCGTCGATGCGAAAACGCTCGATCTCGGCAAGACGCTCGTCACCAAGGGCGATGCGGCGCGCAAGATTCCCGCCTGCGTAAGTTGCCACGGCGCCGCCATGACCGGCATGGAACCGGCGATTCCCGGCCTGCTCGGCCTCCATGCGGATTACCTCAGCGCGCAACTGGGCGCCTGGCGCTACGGCACGCGCACGACGGTCGCGCCCGACTGCATGGGGCGCATCTCGAAGCTTCTGAGCGATCGCGACATCACCGCGATCGCGGCCTATCTGGCTTCGCTGCCCGCGCCGGCCGATCCCATGCCCGTCGCCGCCCGGTCGCTCAAATTGCCGCTCGCGTGCGGCAGCGTCCCTAACTAACCGAGGACCCGACGTGCTCCGTTTTCGACATCTCCGGGCGCTGACCGTCGTGGTCTTTCTGGCGGCGTGCGCCGCACCGTTCGGGCGCGCGACGGCGCAGTCGGCCGACGCCGCCACCGTCAAGCGCGGCGAGTATCTCGCGCGCGCGGGCGATTGCATCGCGTGCCATACGCTGCCCGCGGGCAAGACCTTCGGCGGCGGCCGGCCGATGGACACGCCGTTCGGCACGCTCTTCACGCCCAATATCTCGTCGGACAAGGAGACGGGCATCGGCAAATGGACCGCCGAAGAATTCTTCGCGATGATGCACACCGGCAAGTCGCGCGACGGCGCGCTGCTCTATCCGGCCATGCCGTACACGTCGTATACGAAAGTCACGCGTGCCGATTCCGACGCCATCTACGCGTTCCTGATGTCGACGCCGGCCGTGCATCAGCCGAACCGCCCGCACGAACTGCGCTTTCCGTTCAACCAGCGCAAGCTGCTGCTCGGCTGGCGTCTGCTGTTCTTCAAGGAAGGCGTGTACGAGCCGGACCCGAAGGAATCCGTCGAATGGAATCGCGGCGCTTATCTCGTCGAAGGGCTCGGCCACTGCTCGATGTGCCATACGGCGATCAACGCGCTCGGCGGCAACGTGAAGTCGAAGGCCTTCGAGGGCGGGCTGATTCCGATTCAGAACTGGTACGCACCGTCGCTGACTTCGAACAAGGAAGCGGGGCTCGGCGACTGGAGCCTCGACGACATCGTCGGTCTCCTGCATGCGGGCGTGTCCAATCGCGGCGCGGTGTACGGGCCGATGGCCGAAGTCGTCTACGACAGTCTGCAATATCTGAACGAAGAAGACGTGCGCGCGATGGCCGTCTATCTGAAGGCCTTGCCCGCGCGTTCCGGCGACAAGCCCGCGCCGCCCACCGAAGCCGCCGTCGAGGCCCGTTCCGATCTCTCGCCGCTCGGCAAGAAGGTCTATGACCAGCACTGCGCCGAATGCCACGCGACGCAGGGTCAGGGCAAGCCGCCTGATTTTCCGCCGCTCGCGAACAATCAGTCGATCGTGATGAGTTCGGCCGTCAACCCGATCCGCATGGTGCTGAACGGCGGCTATCCGCCCGGCACGTTCAAGAATCCGAAGCCGTACGGCATGCCGCCGTTCGCGCAATCGCTGTCGGATGTCGAGGTGGCGGCGGTCGTCACGTATATCCGCACCGCGTGGGGCAACCACGGCGCGCCGGTGTCCGTGAAGGAAGTGAACGAATTGCGTTCCGCACCGCTTTATTGAGTCGACGACACCATGAACGAAGATCCGGACGTGAACGAAGCGGAAGAAGCGAAGCTCGACGCGATCGTGAGGCACGGCCCGTCCGGCGCGATTGCGCTGGCGGGCATTTCGACCGCGATCGTGATCGGCATGTGGTTCATCTTCTACTTTGCCGTGTTCCTGCCGCGCGGCGTGATTCAGTGATCTCAGGGCAATCATTCATCGCATATGGCCATCAATCCAAGCTCGCATGAAGTCGCCGAACGGGTCGAGCGGCGCTGGGCGATCCTCGTCGTGGCGATCGTCACGGTGCTCGTCGCGATGACGGTCTACACCGGCCTGCACTGGGCGATGATGCCGCCGTCGCGCGTCGAGACGATTCGCCCTGAGACGCTGCATGTGTCCGGCGAATTCATCGAGAGCAATCTGGGCAGCGCGCCCGAGGCGGATGGCTCGGTGACGGTGCGCATCGTCGCGCAGCAGTATTCGTTCACGCCGCAATGCCTGGTCGTGCCGGCCGGCGTGCCGATCACCTTCCGCGCGACGAGTTCGGATGTCGTGCACGGTTTTCTCATCACCAACACCAATATCAATTCGATGCTGGAGCCGGGCTATGTCTCGACCTTCAAGACGACTTTCGCGCAGACCGGCGAGCATTTGATGCCTTGCCACGAGTACTGCGGCACTGGGCATCAGAACATGTGGGCGCACGTCAAGGTGGTCGATCGCGCCGAATTCATGCAGATGGCCGACAAGCTGGCGGCCAATTCGCGGAGAGTGTCCTGTGTTCAATAGCAAGCGCCTCGTACTCGCGCATTTCTGGCTGGCGTTCATTGCCTTCGGCGTCGCGCTTCTGCTCGGGGCGTGGCAGATGCTGGTGCGCAGTCCATTGCATCCGTGGCTGCAGAATCCCGAGCTTTACTATCGTTCGGTGACGGAGCATGGCACCGTGATGGGCTATGCGTTTCCGACGCTCATCGCCATGGGCTTCGGCTACGCCGTCAGCGAACTCGCGCTGAAGCGTCCGCTCGTCGGGCTGCGCTGGGCGTGGCTCGGCTTCTGGCTCGTCGCGGTCGGCGCGGTCACGGCGACGGTGCCCGTCGCGATGGGTCTCGCCTCCGTGCTCTACACCTTCTATCCGCCGATGATCGGCAACGTGTTTTATTACGTGGGCGTCGTGCTCGTCGTGGTGGGCTCGTGGGTGTGGGTCGCGCTGATGTCGGTGAACCTCGCGTCATGGAAGCGCGAGAATCGCGGCAAGCCCGTGCCGCTCGCGATGTTCGCGACTGTCGCGGGCGCGTATCTATGGGGCTGGACGGCGGTGGGCGCGGCCATCGAAGTGCTCTTCATGATCCTGCCCGTGGCGATCGGCTGGAAGACGACCATCGACGCCGGTCTCGCGCGCGTGTTCTTCTCGTGGACGCTGCATGCGATCGTCTACTTCTGGCTGATGCCTGCATACATCGCGTATTACACGATCATTCCGCGCGCGATCGGCGGCCGTCTCTACAGCGACTCGATGGCGCGCATCTCGTTCATCCTGTTCCTCGTCGTGTCTATGCCGATCGGCATTCACCATCTCTTCGCCGATCCGCAAGTGGGCTCGGGCTTCAAGTTCATGCATTCGGTGTTCACGGCGCTCGTCGCGGTGCCGACGTTGCTCACGGTGTTCACGATCTGCGCGTCCGTGGAAATCGCGGCGCGGCTGCGCGGCGGACGCGGCCCGCTCGGCTGGATCAAGGCGCTGCCGTGGGACAACCCGATGATGCTCGCCGTCGCGTTCTCCTTCGTCATGCTGGGCTTCGGCGGCGCGGGCGGGCTCATCAACATGAGCTATCAGCTCGACTCGACCATCCACAATACGCAGTGGGTGACGGGGCACTTTCATCTGATCTTCGGCGGCGCGATCGTGATCATGTATTTCGTGATCGCGTACGATTTGTGGCCGCATCTGACGGGCCGCGCGCTATTGAGCGTGAAGCTGATGCGCTGGCAGTTGTGGCTGTGGTTCATCGGCATGATCGTGCTGACGTTTCCGTGGCACTTCGTCGGCATTCTCGGCATGCCGCGACGCATGGCCTTCTACGATTACAACGACCCGGAAATCGCCGCGCAGGGCCTTTCGGTGGCGATTTCCGTGCTGGGCGCGCTGATTCTGCTGGCGTCGGCGGTGCTGTTCTTCATCGTGCTGGTGAAGGGACATCGCGCGCCGCCGGTGAAGGTGGAAGAGTTCCGCTTCAGCCGCGCGGTGCATGAGCCGCGCAGCATTCCGGTGGCGTTGAACAGTTTCGCGCTGTGGCTCACGCTGATGATCGCGCTTACGCTCGTCAACTACGGCTATCCGATTGCGCAGTTGCTCACGCGTTCGGACACGTCGGTGCCCGCGGTGCCGATCGGAGCGCAGCGATGAGCGACGAACGCCTCTTCACTTTCCGCAACCGCTGGTTCACCGTCAGCGTCTTGGGGATGATCGTCATCATGGCGGTGGCGGCGCTGATCGGTTTCGTCTGGTTGCCGTCGGCGCAGCGCGATGCACCGTTCACCGGCATCTGGAACGCGATCTGCAGCGCCGCGGGCGTGCCGCGCGAATGGTATGCGGGCGACGGCCCGACGGTCGAGCCGAAGGTGACGCTCACGAGCGTCGAGATGACGCCGCAGTTGCTCACGAGCGCGAGCGCGAATTCGATCGGGCGGGGCGCGACGCTCGCGTTGCGCTGCACGATGTGCCACGGCGAACGCGGCATGAGCGACGCCAATTCGCCGAATCTGGCGGGGCAGTATGCGTCGGTGATCTACAAGCAGTTGATCGATTTTCAGAAGGGCGCGCGCACCAACGCGGTGATGTCGCCGATGGCGATGAACCTGAGCGATCAGGACATGCGCGATCTCGCCGCGTATTACGCGAGCCTGCCGCGGCCGCCCGCGCAACGCAAGGTGAGCGAGGCGCTCGCGCCGCCGGTTGTCGCGCACGGTTCGCCGATGCGCAATATTGCGCCTTGCGCGGTGTGTCACGGCGGCATCGACAGCAAGGCGGGCAGTCCGTGGCTCGATGGTCTGCCGGCCGCCTATACGAAGTCGCAACTGGTGGCGTTCGCCAACGGCACGCGCACCAACGACATCGACGGCGTGATGCGCAACGTCGCGCGCAACATGACGCCCGAGGAAATCGATGCAGCCGCGGCGTACTATGCGCGGGAATCGAATGCGAAGTGAGGGTTTCACGCGAGCCGCTGTAACGTTATAAGCACGTCGTGGAATCGCCGCTCGGCCAAAAGGGGCTTCATTGCCCCGTCGAGTTGCTTTCTGTATCGTGGCCCGAAGCATGCTGCAATGACACGCATGTCGCGCGGCACGAACCGGAAGGCACGAAATGGAATCCAGCAGCGAAGCGGTAAAAACCGACGTATTGATCATCGGCGCGGGCCCCGTCGGCTTGTTCGCGGCGTTCGAGGCGGGCGTGATCGGCTTGACGTGCCAGATCGTCGATACGCTCGGGCGCATCGGCGGGCAGTGCATCGAGCTTTATCCCGACAAACCCATCTACGATATCCCCGCCATTCCGTCATGCACCGCGCGCGAACTCGTCGACCGTTTGCTGGAGCAGATTCGTCCCTTCGATGTGCCGATCCATCTCGACCAGCGCGTTCAGTCCGTCGCGCAACGTGACGACGATCACCGCTGGATCGTGACGACGGAGCGCGGCATGCGCTTCGACTGCGCCGCCATTCTGATCGCTGCGGGCAACGGCGCATTCGTGCCGCAGCGTCTGCAACTGCCCGAAGCCGCCGCGCTCGAAGGCAAGGACGTCCACTACAGTGTCGCGCGCGCCGCGGATTTCGCGGACAAGCACGTGCTCGTCGCGGGCGGCGGCGATTCGGCGCTCGACTGGGCGCTCGCGCTGAAGGACATCGCGAAGAAGCTCACGCTCGTGCATCGGCGTAACGGCTTTTCGGCGGCCGCCAACTCGGTCGCGGCGATGAAGCGCGCGGTCGAGGCGGGCGAGATGGACTTCGTCGTCGGCATGATCGATTCGCTCGATGTGCCCGAAGGCGCGCTGCGCGCCGCGCGCATCAAACAGATCGACGGCGTGACGGAGATCGCCGCCGACAAACTCGTCGCGCTATATGGGCTCGTCTCCGAACTCGGGCCGATCGCCACATGGAACCTCGATGTGCGCGGCGGGCGCATCGAAGTGGACACGTCGAATTACGAATCGTCGCGGCCGGGCATCTTCGCGGTCGGCGATATCGCGAACTATCCGAACAAGCAGAAGCTGATTTTGTCGGGCTTTCACGAAGCGTCGCTTGCGTTGCGCAAGGCGTATGGGTATGCGTATCCCGACAAAAAGCGCGTGCACGTGCATTCGAGCTATGACGCCAAGCTCGCGGAACGCGTGAGCGCCGCGCACACAGCCGACGATGCTTAAGCGTCGCGCGTGACCGCTCGTCTCGTCGCGTGGCTGTTGATGGCGATGCTCATCGGCGGCGCTGCATTCGGCTATGCGGTCTATACGAAGCGCATCGTTTTGCCCGAACGCTACGATCCATTTGCGCCGCTCGACGTTCGCGCACCGCAAGGTCCGCTCACGTCATTCAAGCTATGGCGCACGATGCACGACGCGCAACTTTGCGATGCCGCACTCGCGCGCTCCGGTCTCGTGTATCGCGAGATGGCCGATGCAACCGGCGCCGGCGGCTGCGAACTCAAGAACGTGGTGCGCGTCACGCGCGCCGGTGACACGAGCTTCAGCGCGCCGTTTCTCGCGACGTGTCCGCTCGCACTCGGCATGGCGTACTTCGAGCATCACTATCTTCAAGCCGCCGCGCAGGAGACCTACGGCGAGCGCGTCGCGCGTATCGAGCATGTGGGCAGCTACACGTGCCGCAACGTGAATCATCGGCAGGATACGGCGTTGAGTCAGCATGCGAGCGCGAACGCCATCGACCTGACGGGCTTCGTGCTCGATGACGGAAAACGCATCGCGCTCGCGCGCTGGGACGATGCAGCGTCGCCCGATGCACGCTTCCTGCGCCGCGTTCACGAAGGCGCGTGCCGCTCGTTCGACACGACCCTCGGCCCCGGCTACAACGCGCTGCACGAGACGCACTTTCACGTCGACATGGGTCCGTACCGCATCTGCCGATAATGCCGATGATGCCGCCGAATCACGCGTGATGATGCGCCGGATTGCGGCAAGTCGAATGATCGTGAGGGCCGTCGTTCCACGCCGAACCGAGGATGATGCTGCAGAAGTTCAGCCGCTTGTAACTCGGGTCCTTCAACGCGAGCACGTCGGCCTTGACGTTGCCGAACGTCGATTCGGGCTTTTTGATCGTGCCTTGCGTGAATGCATCGATGATGCCTTCCTTGAAGTTCGACTCGCGCGGATGCGCCGCGACCACGAGGCGCCGCTGATCCGCGCTGAAGTCGTCGTAGGCGAGGCCGAGCACGTCCATCTCGACGCCCGCCGTGACGAGCGCGACCACCGGCTTCTTGTGCTGCGGAATGCCGGGCGTCGTGTGCAGCGCGATCGAATCCCACACTTGTTCGATCTCGCTTTCGCCGATGCCGTGCTGACGCAGAAAATCGCGCGCCGCATTCGCACCATCGACTTCGAAGCGGTCTTGCGGGCTGCTGTAGGCTTCGGTGAGGCCCATGTCATGGAACATCGCGCCGATATACAGCAGCTCGGGGTCGTACTTCAGTTGCTTGCGTTCGCCCGTCAGCGCGCCGAAGAGAAACACGCGGCGCGAGTGGTTGTACAGCAGATCGGGTTCGGTGTCGCGCACGAGTTGCGTGGCTTCGCGCGCCATCTGGCTGTCGGGAATTCTGATGCCTGCGATGATTTCGCTCATGGTGAATGCTCCGTGATGTTCGAGGACATGAAAGCCGCGCGTTGCTAAAATCGCGCTGCGCGGCGTGTGACGGTTCAGACGAGAGAGCCGGGCGGGATCGGGTCGCTCGCGGGAAAGGTATCGGCGAGCGCCTGATCGAGCAGCCAGTCCTGATGCTCGTACGCTCCGATCGTGCTTTGAATCGTGGCTTCGCTGTGCGGGTTCATGGCGGGTGCCTCCGTGGCAGTTGCGCGATGTGTTGCGATAGATACAAGTCTCGGCAAAACGCCGCCTTGGCTCAATCGAAACGACGCATCGAACCCTGCCAAGCGCACGCCGTCTTCTGCCACACGCCTTCATCACGGACTTTCTTCCTTCGATGCGTACAGTCGCAATCGCAATCTTCCAGGGCGTGCAGGCGCTCGACGTGGCCGGTCCCGTCGATGTATTCGCGGAAGCGAATGGCTTCGTGCCCGCGTCGGATGGCTACGAGATCACGCTCGTCGGTCCCGAGGAGCGCGTCGTGCGGGCGTCGAACGGCACGCGTCTTGTCGCGGACATCTCGTTCGACGCGGCGAATCAGCATTACGGCACCGCGCTCGTTGCAGGCGGACCGAGCCTTCCCGTCGATGCACCGAACGCGGAACTGACCGCGTGGCTCATCGATGTCGCATCGCATTGCGAGCGCTATGGTTCGATCTGCACCGGCGCGTTCGCGCTGGGCCACGCAGGCCTGCTCGACGGCCGCGACGTCACCACGCACTGGCAAGACGCGCCGCGGCTCGCCGCATGCTTTCCGCTCGCGCGCGTCGAGCTCGATCGCATCTACATGCGCGAAGGCAATCTCGTGACCTCGGCGGGCGTGACGGCGGGCATCGATGTCGCGCTCGCGCTCGTCGCCGAGGATCACGGACCGCAGGTTGCGCTCGCGGTGGCAAAACGCCTCGTCGTGTTTGCGCAGCGGCGCGGCGGGCAGTCGCAGTTCAGTCCGTATCTCAGCGCGCCCGCCGACGAAACCTCGCCGGTCGCGAAAGTGCAGGCTTACGTGATGGAGCACATCGGCGAGCGGCTGTCGGTTGCGCAACTGGCGCGCGTCGCGGGCATGAGCGAGCGCAACTTCGCGCGCGCCTTCGTGCAGCTTGCGGATATGACGCCGCATGAGTTCGTCGAGCGGGCGCGCGTGGATGCGGCCCGCAACGTGCTGGAGAGCAGCGACACGCCCCTGAAAACCGTCGCCTACGAATGCGGCTTCGGCACGGCGGACCGCATGCGGCTCGTGTTCACGCGGCGACTCGGCGTCTCGCCGAACGACTATCGGACGAGCTTTCGCACGCGCTTTACGCGGTGATGCACGCTTAACGCCGACGCGTCGCGACGGGTTCGTTAAAATCGTGATGAACGCGGCGTCAGCAGAAGTGCACGCGCCGCAGAAATCCACCCTCGACATATCGGATCAACGAATGACGAATCAAGCAACCGCCACGCAAGATCCCTACGAACGACGCGCCTTGTTGCTGCATCTCGGCGATGTACTGGAGACGGTGTTTTGCCTGAGCCAATGCGCTGACGAATACGCGAGCATCGGCGATGCGGTGAAGGGCAACGACGCGCTCGCCGGTTTCACGCTGCTCGGTTTCGTCGATGCAAGCATGGCGCCGCGCGACTTTATCCGTCGCGCATCGGGCGCATTTTTCGTGTGGCCGAAGGCGCTGCTGGACGAAACGCTGAACCGTCCGATGCTCGCCAACACGGTGAAGCACGATCTCTTCGCCGATAACGCGAAGGGCTGGAATGCCTACGCGGAAGAGCGCCGCCGCGATGTGCCCTGGTTTGGCGCAGATTTGCCTGACGTGGCGCAGAGCGCGGCACCGGCGCACGAAGCCGAATCTCACGAAGCCAAAGCCGAAGCTGCGCCGGACGCGAAGAAGCCGAAACGCAAAGCGGTAGCGGAGCAACCTTCGCGTTACGCAACCTGGCCCTGGCCCGACAAGTCCTAATCAGCAGAGACTAAGACCAAGCGCGCAGCAGTCTCTGCATCATGGCTTCTTGCTCATGCTGCCTGCGCCCGCGTCGAAGCCGAGTCCGTTCGGCCGGCTGGGCGCCGCTTCCTTGCCCGACGATGTCTTGCCCGGCCGCGTCTTCAACGCATCGCTCGCATTGACTGCGGCTGCAGCGGGCGGCGTGACGTTGTGTTCCTGATACGCGGGCGCGCTGTCGTACTGCAACTTGCTCGACGGTTGCGGCTGTTGCGGCGCTTGCTGTGCGCTTGCCACAACCGCAAGCGTGCCGCCGAGCAGAATCCCCGTCATGCGTCCGAACGCGCTGAGTGTCGGTCTCATCTTTCGCCTCCCTTTGTTCTGCACTTTCGAGAGAGTTCAGCAAGACACGGACCCGCTTGCGGAGCGTGATTGCTGGCTCCGCTTGTCGATGCGCAAGGCTCTCGTTCGTCTCTGTGCGGTCATGACGACGGCTTGACTCCGGTCAATGGCGCATGTCCGATGCCTCGGGACAATCCTCATTTTCAACGCGGAAATAACGGAAATGAGAAGAAGTCTCGGGGCTGTGGCGACCGCGTGTGCGGCGCTTTTTGCAGGCGTGGCGCACGCGGCAGGCGATGCATCGTCGAACGATATGACGGGCGGCATCCACGCAGGCGACGTGCTTGTACGTCTGCGCGCGATCAGCATCGAACCTCAGGTGAACGCGGGCGGCGCACTCGGTACGCTCGGCGTCGATGTGAACAACGCGATCGTGCCGGAGCTCGACTTCACCTACATGATCCGCGATCAGATCGGCGTCGAGCTGATCCTCGGCACGTCGCGGCATCAGGTGACTTCGAACATCGGTTCGCTCGGCGGCGTGAACGTGTTGCCGCCCACCTTGCTGCTGCAATATCACTTCAATCACGCGGGCCGCGTGCGGCCTTATGTCGGCGCGGGCGTGAACTATACGTACTTCTATAACGACAAGCTGAAGGCGGGCGATACGCCGGTGTCGATCAAACGCAGCAGCTTTGGCCCCGCGTTGCAGGCCGGTATCGACGTGCAGGTGGCCAGGAACCTGTTCGTCAACGCGGACGTGAAGAAGATCTGGATGCGCACGAGCGCCTCGGCGGGCGGCGCCGATCTCGGCTCGCTGAAGATCGATCCGTGGGTGCTCGGCGTGGGCGTCGGCATGAAGTTCTGATCGCGAAGTCCCTACGCAGGCGCTCGCGCCACGTCTGAAAAATTGGCGGAAGAAGCCGGTGTTTCTGGCGTAGACGAAAAAGCCGCCGCGGTATCCTTGACAGCAGGCCCGGCGCAGACTCGCGCCGCGTGGCCGCCGGCGCGCATGCGCATCGACGGCCAGGCGGCGAGCGATCTGCAACGACTAATAAAACTGCATCGGGGAACAGCAAGCCAATGAGACTTTCCACTTACGCGGGAATCGCCTTGCTCGCGGCATCCGGCGCCGCTGCCGCGCAACAGCCGCTCACGTTGCCCGGCCGCAGTCAGAGTTCGTGGCAACAATCGGTCGATAACGCGGCCTGCTACGGCTACGCCAATCAGACGACCAAAGTGAATGTCGCGCGCGAACCGCAGACGCCGCCACGCGACACGCAGCGCGAAACGCGCACGCTCTCGCCGCCGCGTCCGGTCGAGCCGCCGCTGCCGCCTGTCGCATCGGGTGCGCTTGCGGCGTCGGCGGCGGCGCCTGCATCGGGTGCGTCGGCGGCGATTGCGGCTTCGGGCGCATCGGCGGCGACGATGGCTGGCGCATCCGCGCCGCACGGCGCATCGGCTGCGATGCCCGCGTCCGGCGTGGCCATGGCTTCCGGCGCATCGGACGCGATTCTCGGCGGCGACATGAAGATGCCGCCGCTGCCGCCTCCCGAACCGCCGATGGTGCGCTACTGGCGCGCCTACAGCGAGTGCATGCAGAACCGCGGTTACTTCGTGCGATGACACGCTGAAGCGAACGAGCGCCCGCCTAAAAGCCGGGCGCTTTTCGCGTTCGGCTACTGCAACAGTCCAAAGACCGCGACGCCCGTGCGCGTGCCGACGAACACCTTGCCGTTCGCGATCATCGGCGCGATGAACTGATCGCGCGCGTCCTACCGATTGCTGTTGTACAACTCGCCGAGACCGCCGGGGTCGTGCCGGGGTAGGGTGACGTCGTGCGGCTGCGCGAGGCGGCATACGAACTTCCGCTTCGACGGGTTTAAGCTCGAGCGATCATGTTATCCAACGAGCAAGCAAGTCGAAAGAAGACGTTCGACGTCCAAAGCGGGACCATGCGTCGTCGCGTTTTCGCATTTTTATAAGAAGAGAACGACGACGCGCATTGCCTTGGGAGACATCGATGAACTCAGAGCCATTGCACGAAGGACGCTGCGCATGCGGCGCGGTGCGCGTGCGTGTCACGGGAACGCCGAAGGAAGTGAATCGGTGCCACTGCATGACGTGTCGTCGCATTCACGGCGCGCCGTTCGGCGTCTATGCGATTTTCGAACGCAAAGCCGTGCAGATATCGGGCGACACGCGCGCGTGGGACAGCTCGTCGACGGGCAAGCGGCATCACTGCCCGGTCTGCGGCTCGCCGGTCTATCTCGCGTTCGACGGCGTCGATGAAATCGAAGTGCCCACCGGCATTTTCGATGAAATCGGCCTCTATCCGCCCGAATACGAAATCTGGTGCAAGAGCGCCGAGCCATGGCACGACGCACAAGGGCGGCCGCGCTTTGCACGCGGCGCGCCGGATTAAACCATCAGCACTCGACGATCGCCTTCACGACGCCCGCCTTCGGATCGAGCAGCGAGGAAAAGCGCTCGGGCACATCGGCGAGCGTGAGGCGATGCGTGTTGAGCGCATCGGTCGGGACTTCGCCCCGGCGCATCGCGGCGAGCACCGTCTCGAAGTCCTCGGGCGTCGCGTTGCGGCTCGCGAGCAACGTCGTCTCGCGCTTGTGGAACTCGGGATCGGCGAACGAGATGCGATCCGGCACGATCGACACCAGCACGTACTTGCCGCCATGCGCGATGAACTCGAAGCCGCGTTCCATCGCGCGGGAATTGCCGGTTGCATCGAAGACGACGTCGAAGAATTCGCCGTTGGTCAGCGCCGCAAGTTCTTCCTTGTCGCGCTCGCCGATCTGCACGGCCGCGTCGATTTTCAGTTCGCGCTTGCAGAACTCGAGGCGATCCGCGCGCGTATCGAGCGCGGTGACGTTCGCGCCGCGCAGCCGCGAAAACGTGATCGCAGCCATGCCGATCGGCCCCGTGCCGACGACCAGCACGCGCTGGCCCGGCTGCACGTCGGCGCGGCGCACGGCGTGGGCGCCGATCGCGAGGAATTCGACCATCGCGGCCTGATCGAGCGTCACGCCTTCGGCCTTGTGGACGAACTGCGCAGGCAGATTCAGATATTCGGTGAAGGCACCGTCGCGGTGAACGCCCAGCACCTGAATGTTGACGCAGCAATTGGTCTTGCCCTGACGGCACGCAATGCATTTGCCGCACGAGAGATACGGCATCACGTAGACGGTGTCGCCTGCCTTGAGTCCGCTCGATGCGTCCGCTTCCTCGATCACGCCGGACAGCTCGTGCCCCATTACGCGCGGATACGAGAGATACGGCTGATTGCCGGTGAAGATGTGCAGGTCCGTGCCGCATACGCCGACGCGCTTCACGCGCAGCAGCACTTCGCTTTCGGCGCGTTGGGGCTTCTCGCGCTGTTCGGCTTTCAGGGTTCCGGGGGTCTCGCAGATGACGGTCAGCATGCTGGATGTCTCGTGGTGTCGTTAGAGTGGGGCGTGCCCGACAATCTAACGACCACGGCGAATTTGGTCAAGCCAATTTAATTAAATCGAAAGTGGTAAGGCCGGAATCGCCTGGTTAGTCGATGTCGACGCTCAGCGCGGCGCGCGGTTTCGCCTTATATTCAAACGATCGTCGCGTAGAAGAAGGGATGACAAGTGCAGCAGCTTCATGAATTCGTCGAGCGGCATCCGCGGCTTTTCGTGCTGTCGGGCGCGGGCATCAGCACCGAATCGGGCATACCGTGTTATCGCGACCGCGAAGGCCAGCGCACCGGCCGTGCGCCGATCCTGCTCAAGGATTTTCTCGGCTCCGACTACGCGCGGCGGCGCTACTGGGCGCGCAGCCTGATCGGCTGGCCGGTCGTGGCGCGTGCGCAGCCGAACGCCGCGCATCATGCGGTGCGGGCGCTCGCGGCGCGCTCGCGGGTGCATCGGCTCGTGACGCAGAACGTCGACGGGCTGCATACGCGCGCGGGCAATCCGGATGTCATCGAGTTGCACGGAAATATCGGACGGGTGCGCTGCATCGAATGCGACGAGCGGTATACGCGCGCGGCGGTGCAGCGCCTGCTGGAGGCCGCGAATCCGGATTTCGTGGGCTACACCGCGCCCGCCGTGCCCGATGGCGACGCGCAAATCGAAGATCTCGACTTCGGCGCGTTTCAGGTGCCCGGCTGCACGCGCTGCGGCGGCGTGCTCAAGCCCGACGTGGTGTTCTTCGGCGAGAGCGTGCCGCGCGCACTCGTCGACGACGCGGCGCGCTCGCTGGACGCCGCCGACGCGATGCTCGTCGTCGGCTCGTCGCTGATGGTGTATTCCGGCTACCGGTTCTGCGAATGGGCGGCCAGGAGCGGCAAGCCGATCGCCGCGATCAACATCGGCAAGACGCGCGCCGATGCGCTGCTCGCGCTGAAGGTCGAAGCGCCTTGCTCGGAGGCGCTCGAAGCCCTGATCGAGCGGCTGGACGCGCGGCCGGTGGCGGGCTAGAGCGCAGCTTCAACCGAACGCGCAATCGAACGCGCAATCAAGCGCGCAGTTCGCCCGCAAGCGTTTCGATTCCTTCGAGCAGGCGCTTCGCATCCTCCATCCGAGAAAACACGCCGGGCGTCACGCGCACGACATCGCCTGCCTCGGGGCCGGTGCGCGCGACCGTGAACACGCCGAAGCGATCGCGCAGCGCGGCGACGATCGCATCGCACGCGGGCTTCGTCGTGTGGCCCTTCAGCCGGAAAGCCGTGATGCCGGCGCTCATTGCGGGATCGGCGGGCGTCATGATTTGCACGCCGGGAATCTCGCGCGCCGCTTCCGCCCACGCATCGCGCAGCGCCCGCAGACGCGCCTGCTTCGCCTTCGCGCCGATACGCCGATGCGCGTCCAGTGCCGACGGCACCGTGAACCACGCCGCGAAATTCGGCGAGCCGGTGTGCACGCGCGCGCGGATGTCGTCGGCGGGCCAGGA
The DNA here is from genome assembly GCF_000402035.1 of Caballeronia insecticola. Taxonomy (GTDB): domain Bacteria; phylum Pseudomonadota; class Gammaproteobacteria; order Burkholderiales; family Burkholderiaceae; genus Caballeronia; species Caballeronia insecticola. The sequence goes on along the minus strand of NC_021294.1, from coordinate 835,102 downwards.
GCGGTCGCCGAAATACGGATCGATCGACGCCAAATGTTCGCGCCGGATATAAATCGCGCCGCAGCCGAGCGGCGCGCCGATCCATTTGTGCAGATTGAGCGCGGCGAACGGCGCGTTCAGATCGGGCACGTCGAAGTCCAATTGGCCCCACGAATGCGCGGCATCGACGATCACGTCCGCGCCCGCTTTCTTCGCCATCGCCGATATTTCCGCGACGGGCAACACGAGGCCGGTCGCGAAGCACACGTGCGAGAGCAAGACGAGACGCGTGCGCGGATGCTCGCGCAACGCCTTCGCGTAAGCCGCGATAACGGCGTCATGCGTTGCGGGTTCCGGAATCGTGATCCGCACGGGCGAGACGCCGCGCCGCTCGCGCAGCCATTCCATGGCGTCCTTGCAGCAGGGGTAATCGAGATCGCAGTAAAGCACGGTGTCGCCGGGAGCAAGACGGTTGTAGCCGCTGATGAGCGCGAAAAGCGCCTCGGTCGCGTTGCGCGTCAGCTCGATTTCCTCGACCGCGCAACCCATCGCTGCGGCGACGCGCTCGCGCAGGCCGTCGTGCAGCGGCATGTAGTGCCGGCGTATCAGCAGCGTGGTCTCGCGATTCACGCGCTCGGTCCAGTACTGGAACATGCCCTTGACCGGCTCGGCCATCGCGCCCCAGAAGCCGTTCTCCAGATTGATCAGTTCGTCCGACTGGTCGTAAAGACCGCGCACGGCGTTCCAGTAGTCTTCGTCGTCGGCGGGTTCGTCGACGGGCGTGGCGGGAAGCGCCGCGAGTGCGGATTCGAAAGCGGGGGTGCGGTAGTCGAGAAGATCGGGCATGAGTTCGAACGGTGGATTTGAGCGGGCGGGCACGAACGTTCAGTCGCGCACTGGACGATGGTAAGGGATTACCGCTACGGCTGGACAAAACACGGACTTTTTACATATTCGGCCTTAAGACGCGAACCCGCGCGCCGTAATCAGCATGAAGAGCGCCGCGTCCCACATGCGGGCAAACGTTCGCCGTGCGGCTCCCGGAGCCCGCGACGCGGACGTGCATGGCGCCGTTTGTCCCTCGAACGGACCTGAGAGAACCCAAACCATGAACCTCAAGAACATCACGATCAAGAACAAGCTGGTCGCTGGATTCGGCATTCTCGCCGTACTGGTCGTGCTCGTCGCGGGCATGTCGCTGCGGGCGCTGTCGGTTGCGACCGACAGCTTCTCGCACTACGTCAACGGCATCAATGCCCGCGCCGACGTCGCGAGCCAGATCCGCACCGCCGTCGACCGCCGGGCGATCGCGGCCCGCAATCTCGTGCTCGTCACGAAGCCCGCCGATTTCGAAATCGAAAAGACCGCCGTCACGCTCGCGCACGAAGACGTGCAGGCGCGCCTGAAGCAACTGAGAGACATGATCGGCAGCGCGACCGACACCAGCGAGCAGGCGAAGAGTCTCGTCGCCGAGATGGCGCGGGTGGAGTCGCTGTACGGGCCGGTCGCGACGGACATCGTCGGTCTCGCGCTCGCGGGCAAGCACGATGAAGCGATCGCCAAGATGGACGATCAATGCCGTCCGCTGCTCGCGCAACTCGTCAAGGCGACGGACGATTACGCGTCTTACACCGCCACTCGCCGCGATCAAATCGTGCGCGACGACGAAGCGAGCTATCAGACGCAGCGCAACCTGCTGATCGCGCTGTGCACGGTGGCGGCGCTCTTCGCGGTGTTCGCGGGCATCGCGATCACGCGCTCGATCGTGGCGCCGATCGGCGAGGCGGTCGGCATCGCGCAGACGGTTGCGCGCGGCGATCTGACGAGCCGCATCGTCGCCGAGACGAAGGACGAAACCGGCGACTTGCTGCGCGCGCTCGCCGAGATGAACACGCGCCTGACCGAAACCGTGAGCCGCGTGCGCGAAAGCAGCGGCGCGGTCGGCGGCGCAGCGAAAGAGCTTTCGGCCGGCAACACGGACCTGAGCCAGCGCACCGAGGAACAGGCGGCGTCGCTGGAACAGACGGCGGCCAGCATGGAAGAACTCACGTCGACGGTCCGCCAGAACGCCGACAACGCACAGCAGGCGAGCACGCTGGCGTCGAATGCGTCGGATATCGCGAGAAAGGGCAGCGACGTGGTGGGCCGCGTCGTCGAGACGATGAACGGCATCAGCGACAGCTCGGGCAAGATCGCGGACATCACCGGGATCATCGAAGGAATCGCGTTCCAGACGAATATTCTCGCGCTCAACGCGGCCGTCGAAGCGGCGCGCGCGGGCGAGCAGGGACGCGGCTTCGCGGTCGTGGCGAGCGAAGTGCGCAGCCTTGCACAGCGTTCGTCGACGGCGGCCAAGGAGATCAAGGAACTGATCGCCGATTCGACGGCCAAGGTGCGCGACGGCTCCACGCTCGCGGGCGAAGCGGGCACGACGATGGCCGAAGTGACGCAGGCGGTCGCGCGCGTGACGGACATCATGCAGGAGATCGCGGCGGCGTCGGTGGAACAGGGGCGCGGCATCGAACAGGTGAATCAGGCGATCACGCAGATGGACGAAGTCACGCAACAGAACGCCGCGCTGGTCGAGGAAGCCGCAGCGGCCGCTCAGTCGCTGGAGGAGCAGGGGCGCAGGCTCAACGACGCGGTCGCGTTCTTCGCGGTGGACGGCTCGGCGGCTGCCGTGACTACGACGGTGCGCAGCGTGCGCAAGCCTGCCGCCAAACCGGCCGCCAGACCCGCCGCGCGCGTGGCGCCGGTGGCGGTAGCGAAGTCGGTCGGCGCGGACGGCTGGAGCACCTTCTGACGCGGAACTACGCGTTTACATCGACGATCACGCGCCCTTTCACTTCGCCGCCCAAAAGACGCGCGGCGACGGCGGGCGCATCGGCGAGCGGAATGGTTGTCGCGACGCTTTCGATGGTCGCGACCGGCACTTCGTCGGCGATCGCCTGCCATGCCGCGATGCGCCGTTCACGCGGCACGTAGACGCTGTCCACGCCCAGCAGCGCGACGCCGCGCAGGATAAACGGCGCGACACTTGCCGGCAGATCCATGCCTTGCGCAAGGCCGCACGCGGCCACCGCGCCGCCGTAACGCAGGCTCGCGCAGACGTTCGCGAGCGTGTGGCTGCCGACGCAATCGACCGCCGCCGCCCAGCGTTCTTTCTGCAACGGCTTGCCCGGCTCGGACAGCGACGCGCGCTCGACGATATCCGCCGCGCCCAGTTCGCGCAGCCGTTCGCCTTCCTCGGGCCGGCCCGTCGATGCGATCACGCGAAAGCCGCGCTTTGCCAGAATCGCGACCGCGAAACTGCCGACGCCGCCGTTCGCGCCGGTCACGAGCACGTCGCCGTGATCCGGCGTGATGCCGTATTTTTCCAGCGCCTGCACGCACAGCATGGCCGTGTAGCCCGCGGTGCCGACGGCCATCGCCTGACGCGTCGTGATCTTTGCGGGCAAGGAAATCAGATGGTCGCCCGGCACGCGCGCCTTCTGCGCGAGCCCGCCCCAATGCGTTTCGCCCGCGCCCCAGCCGTTCATCGCGACCTTGTCGCCGGGTTGATAGTCCGGATGCGCGCTCGTCTCGACGACGCCCGCGAAGTCGATGCCCGGCACCATCGGCCATGTGCGCACGACCGGTGCGCGGCCGGTGATCGCGAGGCCATCCTTGTAGTTGAGCGTCGAGAATTCGACGCGCACGAGCACGTCGCGGCCGTCACCGGATTCAGCCAGACGGGATTCGTCGATCGACTGAATGGACGCGACGGTGCGATCGTCCTGTTTGTCGAGCATGAGGGCGTTGAATTTCGCTGACATCGATGACGGCTCCGGTTTTGGACATGAGAAGCGTGAGCCGAAGCGGCGCATGGCCGCTCGTACTCACGCCAGACAATCGATCAATGATGCTCGAACGCCGCGCGCGGGATCGGTGCGGCCTTCACCTTGTTGTACTGGAATTCGGGCAGCGCCTTGATCGCGTCCTTCGTCGCGCCCGCGAGCACGAACTTGCCGTCCTTCACGTCGAGCTGCTCGATCGGAATGGCGACGTCGTGATGCGACACGCCCAGGAACTGGTTGGCCGCGATGATCGCGAACGAGACCGACTTGTCCGGTGCGACGATGATGTCGTGGATCACGCCGACTTTCTGGCCCTGATCGTTGATGACAGGCTTGTTGAGGACGGACTTCTTGACGCTCCAGCCATCGATGATGGCCGTCGAGACCTCTACCGACACGCCGAGCGGCTGAGCGCCGGCGACCTGCGCGAACGATGCCGTGGAAGTCAGGCCGAGTGCCGACGATGCAACGAGCAGTGCCACGAGTTTCGATTTCATTGGTTCGGTTCCTCAAAGGATTTTTCAATCCGGTTCAATGGAAATGCGCGATTCAAGCTTCCAGCGCGGTAGAAGTTTGAACGTTTCTCGTGACATTTGCAGAAACGGTGTAAAGGCGCGCCCGGCGCACTGCATTAGTGCGAACGTGGGGCACTTATTCCGCGGCGTCGGATATGCAAATCAGTGCGTCAGACGCGTGAGCGCCTCGCCTTTATGCACGGCGCGCTTGCCGCTTTTGTCGCTTTCCACTTCGAAGTGCGGATCGTCGCGCGACGCGTTGACCGTGTGACCGTCGAGCGTCGTGCGTTCGGTGACGATGCGCACGATATGGCCGGTCGTCTCGCCCTGCGGCGTGTTCCAGCGGACGTGGTCGTGCAGCTTGAAGGACTTGCTCATGACGTTGAACTCCTCGACGAACGATGACGTTTCATTGGCCGCAACGGCCGTGCCCGTCATTTCAGGCGGGCGAGCGTGGCGTCGTCGGGGCGGCTGTCGAAATAGCGGCGAAGTGCATCGTCGAAGACTTCGGGATTTTCGGCGGTGTGCGCGAAAAGTGTCATCGACGAATGGAATTTCATGTCGTCCGGGTAACCGAAAATCTCGCCGACGCCGCGTCCCTGCACGCCATTGACGATGCGCGTCAACTCCACTAAGCGCGCGCCCAGAACCGGGTGCGCGAGATAGGCCTGCGCTTCGTCGCGCGATGAGATCTCGTAATGCTGCGCCATTGCGCTGTGTCCGAGACCGGCGATCTGCGGGAACACGAACCACATCCAGTGCGTGCGCTTGCGGCCGGCGGCGAGTTCGGCGCGCACATCGTCGATGACGCCGTCTTGCGCATCGACGAAACGTTGCAGGTTGAAGGGATCGCTCATGCTTGCCTCCTTGATGCGTCGATGGTGTCAGGCCACCGCGTCGGCGATGCGCTTTTTCAGCGCCGCGTCCGGATAGTCGCCGATGCCCGCGTGCACGTTGTCGATCATGTACTCGCGCCGTCCGGTGCCGGGAATCACGCAAGTTACGGCCGGGTTGCCGAGCACGAATTTGAGCAGAAGCTGTGCCCACGACGTGCAGCCGATGTCCTGCGCGAACGCCGGCAAGGGCCGGTTGCGCAGGCCGCCGAGCAACGAGCCGCCGCCGAACGGCTGATTGACGATGACGGCGACGCCGCGCTCGGCGGCGAGCGGCAGGAGGCGCGCTTCGGCGTCGCGGTCGTTGGCGGCGTAGTTGATCTGCACGAAGTCGACGCGCTCGGCGCGCAGCACGTCTTCGACCTGCGCGAACGCGCCCGACGTGTAGTGCGTGATGCCGATATAGCGCACTTTTCCGGCGGCTTTCGAGTCGCGCAGCGTGGCGAGCTGCGTGCGCCAGTCGAGCAAGTTGTGGATCTGCATGAGGTCGACGCGCTGTTGTTGGAACCGGCGCAGCGATTCCTGCATCTGCGCGATGCCGGCGTCGCGCCCTTGCGTCCAGACTTTTGTGGCGACGAAGGCCTTGCCGTGCGCGTCGAGTTCGGTGAGCAGCGCGCCCGCGACGGCTTCGGAGGAGCCGTACATCGGCGATGAATCGATCACGGAGCCGCCCGCGGCGAAGAGCACGCGCAGGACGTCGGCGAGTTCGCGGCGGCGGGCGGCATTGTTGTCGACGTCGAAGGTGCGCCAGGTGCCGCAGCCGACGACGGGTAAGGGCTCGTTTGTCGATGGGATCGGGCGGGTGTGCATGGGTTGCGCGGCTGCCTGTGCGTTTGCCGGATGCTTGATTCCGGCGGCAAGCGAGGCGGCCGCGGCCGCGCGGAGGAAGTCGCGGCGGGTGGTCATGGGTGTACCGTGAAGGAAGACATGGACTCGGCTCCTGCCGGAAATGACGCAGCGCGTCTTTCTGCTTTGGGGCGGCGGGGCGCGCGGAGTTCCTAGGATTGTGTGCCTCAGTGCTTCTTCACCACCCCCGCCCGCCGAAACCCCCTAAACCTTTCCCGCCGATGCTCCTCGTCGAAGTGCGCCCGAGCAGGCTTCACGAGATCGCTTCGCGAGACGATACCCACGAGCCGCATCGACTTTTCATCGGCGACGACGGGCAGCCGTTCCAGTTCGTGCACAGCGAGCCGCGTCGCCGCAAGGCGGCAAGGCTCACCCGGCACCGCAAACGCCGGCGTAACGTGCGCCAGCCGCCGCAACGCATCCCCAACCGTCAGCCCCGCCTCCTGCATCGACGACGTCCCGATCATCGTCCCAAGCAACGCCCGATCCAGCACGCCGACGAGCACGCCATCGCGCAGCACCGGATACGCCCGATGCATCTGCGTCGCGCCGAAATGCTGCGCGAGCACATCGGCGAGCGGCGTAGCGGCGTCGATAGTTTGCACGTCGCGCGTCATGACTTCATCGACATGATGGCGCTCCAGCGGATCCACGCCGTATTCGCGATAGATGTGATAGCCGCGCCGCGCGATCTTCTCGGTCATGATCGAGCGCTTCATCACGACGGTCGCGAAGCCGTGCGCGACGAGCGTCGCCGCAAGCAGCGGCAAGAGCGCGTTCGCATCGTGCGTCAGGCCGAACGCGAAGACGATGGCGGTGAGCGGTGCGCCCAGCGTCGCGCCGAGCGTTGCAGCCATGCAGACGAGCGGCCAGAGCGCGGCGTCGTGGCCCGGCAGGATCGCGCCGAGCGCGGTGCCGAGGCCCGCGCCGAGCATCAAGAGCGGCGCGAGCACGCCGCCCGACGTGCCGGACGCGAGCGCGACGACCCAGATCGCCGCCTTGACGGCGAGAATCGACAGCGCCACCTGAAGCGCGATGTGCTGATGCAGCAGGTCGCCGATCACGTCATAGCCGACGCCGAGCGCGCGCGGCTCGATGTACCCGCCGACTCCGACGAACACCGCGCCGAGCGCCGGCCACCACATCCAGTGGATCGGCAGCTTGCCGAACAGGTCTTCCAGCTTGTATAGCGCCGCCGACAACCCCGACGCCAGCGCGCCAGAAAGCAGCCCGGCGACCACGCAGAAAAGCAGCGAAATCATCTGCGGCGGCGGGGTATCAAGCGGAAACAGCGCGCCCGTGCCGAACACCGCCGCGCGCGCGAAGCCCGCCACCGCGCACGCGAGCGCAACCGGCAGAAAGCTGCGCGGCCGCCATTCGAACAGCAGCAGTTCGACGGCGAGCAGCACCGCCGCGACCGGCGTGCCGAACACGGCCGTCATGCCCGCCGCCGCGCCCGCGACGAGCAGCGTCTTGCGCTCGGCGGCGGTCACGTCGATGCACTGCGCGATCAGCGAGCCGAGCGCGCCGCCCGTCATGATGATCGGGCCTTCCGCGCCGAACGGCCCGCCGCTGCCGATCACGATGCCCGACGACAGCGGCTTCAAAATCGCCACTTTCGGCGACATGCGGCTCTTGCCGAAAAGAATCGCTTCGATGGCTTCGGGAATGCCGTGGCCGCGAATCTTTTCCGAGCCGAAGCGTGCCATCAAGCCGACGATCAGGCCGCCGATCACCGGAATCACGATCACCCAGGCGCCGAGTGTATTGAGCGCGGGCGAACGGTCCTCGACAGACAACGTGCCAAAGAAGAACAGATTGGTGAACAGATGGATGAGTGCGAGCAGCACGACGGCCGCGAGCGTGCTGATTCCGCCGATGACGGCCGCGAGTCCACAGATCCGCAGCAGCCGGTCGTTGACAGAAAAGTCGCGTTTGTGATGGTCCATATGCTGTGCTCCTGATGAATCAGAGATCGATTTGCGGCACGCGAAACGCGCCTTCGAGCGACTTCAGTTCCGCGCGATGCAGCGCCGCGAGACGCGACAGCACGTCCTCGCCGCGCGCTTCGAGATGCACTTCCACCTGCCGCCGATCGTCCGGGCTCGGCGCGCGCCGCACGAGCCCGGCCGCCTCGCAGCGGGTGACGAGCGCGACCACGCCGTGATGATGCGACTGCAGCCGCTCGGCCAGTTCGCCGACCGTCGCCCATGCGCGGCCCGGATAGCCTTTGATGTGCAACAGCAGCAGATACTGCAACGGCGTAATGCCTTCTTCATGCGCGGCGCGTTCTGAAAAACGCTCGAAGCGCCGCATCTGATAGCGGAATTCGGACAACTGTTCGAAGTCCGGTTTGGCGAGCGTGCGCGAAGTGGTCATCTCGAAGTCAACGTCGATGAGCGGAAAGTGGGAGAAGTCGGAAACGCATCAGGCGCGCTTGCGCTCGCCCGCGAACGCTTGCCGATAGAGGCCCGAAATCAGATCGGTTTCGGTGATCATGCCGGCGAGCTGCCCGCCTGCATCGACCACGGGAATGTGGTGATGGCCGAAGTGCGCGAACATCGGCACGACTTCGGCGATGGCGGTGTTCGTCTGCACCGTGCAGACGTCCGTCGTCATCAGTTGCGCGACGCGTGGCGGCGGCGCGGACGGCCCGCGCGCCACGCGTTCGATCGCGTCGCGTACGCCGTGAAGCACGCCATCGAGCACGCCGCCGCGCCGCAGCGGCGCCAGGTCCGCGCGCGTGACGATGCCGCACACACGGCGCGCCGCATCGACGACCGGCAACGCCTTGACCCGATGTTTGTCGATGAGCGCGAGCGCGGCCAGCGCGCCCGTCTCCGGCGCGACCGACACCACCGCGCGCGACATGATGTCCGCGCAGGTGAATTCCGTGAAGCGCCGCGCGTAGGCCTGCAACTGCGTCTCGCGCAACAGCGCTTCGAGGTCGTCGGGATCGACGTCGAGCATCTCGCTGCGGCGCGCGAGCACGGTTTCCAGATCGGCGCGCGTGAACGATGCGGCGTCGGGCGCCGCGCTTGCAGGCTTCGGCACCGCGTGGCCGTGCGGATAGCGGTGCCCCGTCAGCGCATGGAACACGATCGCCGCGCTCAACAGCGTGACCGACTGGAGCGCCACCGGCGCGAACACGAAGCCGAAGCCGAGCGCGTGCACCGGCGGCCCGCCGAGCACCGCGGTCAGCGCCACCGCGCCCGATGGCGGATGCACGCAGCGCAACGCGAACATCGCGCAGATGGCGAGCGCGACCGCGAGCGCGGCGGCATCGACGGGATCGTGGATCACCATCGCGCAGGCCACGCCGACCGTCGCCGAGACGATGTTCCCGCCGATGATCGACCACGGCTGCGCAAGCGGGCTCGCGGGCACGGCGAAGAGCAGCACGGCGGAAGCGCCCATCGGCGCGATGAGAAACGGAATGGCCGACGAAGCGCCGGCGACGAGATGCGCGACGCCGCCCGTCAGCGCAATGCCGATCAGCGCGCCCAGTCCGGCGCGCAGGCGCTCGGTCCAGCGCAGCGTGACGGGAGCGGGGAGAAAGCCATGCAGCCAACGAAGCAATGCGTTACGCGTCACTTTTTCAGCGTTCCGGGAAAGTCAGTGGAGGGACACACCGGCTGGCCGGAGATGGCGCGCAAGCAAGCGTGCGTCAATCTTCGAATTATATCTCAACGTGATACAAATGGCGCAGTTATGGAATTCGACGCGCGGGAAGGCGTGCGCGCACTCCTGTACGATGGACGCTCCACGGCGCGGCTTGGACCTCCGAACATGGCCCGGTTATCGAACGGTTTCGTCTGCGGTGTGTTGTGCGGCTTGTGCGTCGGGTCGTTCGGCGCGACGGCCTTCGCGGCGCAGAACGACGATCCCTCGACCATCGTCAGCGACGTGCACGAGTTTGTCGTCGCGGAAGACGGCTCGCTGACCGAAGACGACGCCACCGTGCTGCGCGCCAACACATCGGCGGGCGTCGATGAAATTGCGCAGCGCTACGTCTGGTACGACAAGAGCGTGTCGAAGGTGGAGATCGTCGAGGCGTTTTCCGTCGATGCGAACGGCGTGCGCCACGACGTCTCGCCCGATCAGATACGCGACATTCAGGAACCGCGCTCGGCGGGCGCGCCGACGTTTCAGGACGCCAAACTGCGCGCGGTGATTTTTCCGGCGGTGAGCGTCGGCTCGACGGTGCATCTGCATTTCCGCAAAAGTCAGGCGGCGGCGGTGATTCCCGGTCAGTTCAATTATTTCGTCGATCCGGGCCAGCGGCCGGTGGTTGATCAGCGGCTCGTCTTCGATCTGCCCGCCGACAAACCGCTTTACGCCGATGCGCGCGGCTACGTCGCGGCGCCGCCCGTCACGGAGAACGGGCGCACGCGCTACGCGTTCGACTACCGGCGCGAGCGTTTCGCGCGCATCGAAAGCGGCTCGGTGGGCTACGCGCATTACGGCGACCGCCTGATGGTCACGACTTTCCCCGACTACGCGAGCTTCGCGAAGAGTTATCGCGACGCCGCCATCGATCCCGGCGCGGCCGATCCCGCCGTGCGCGCGCTCGCGCAATCGCTCACGCACAACGACGCCGACGACCGCGCGAAAGCGAAGACGCTCTACGACTGGGTGCGCCGCAATATCCGCTACGTGGCGATGTTCATCGGCCAGAGTCCCGCCGTGCCGCATCGGGTGACGGACGTGCTCGCGAATCGCTACGGCGACTGCAAGGATCATGTCGCGCTGTATGGCGCCTTGCTCGCCGCGCTCGGCATTCGCAGCGAGCCTGCGCTGATCGGCCTCGGTTCGGTCTACGCGCTGCCGTCCGTGCCGGGCTACGGTTCGGGCGCGATCAATCACATCATCACGTGGCTGCCGGATCTGAACGTGTTCGCGGACAGCACGGCGTCGAGCGTCGAGTTCGGCTTTCTGCCGCTCGCCGACATGGACCGGCCCGCGTTGCTCGTCGATTCCGGCGCGCTCGTGCGCACGCCCGCGACGCAGCCGCTCGCACGTACGGCGCGCTTGCAGATCGACGTCGCGCCGCAGGGCGAGGCGAGCTTCGCGTATTGGGTCGAGGACGCCGGCTGGAGCGCCGAAATCGAGCGCATGAATTTGCGGCTGGCGAATGCGCAGCGCCGCGACCAGATTGCCGCCGACCGCCTGCGATACACGAACCTGCGCGGCGCGGGGGCGATTACGACGAGCGACGTCGACGCCACCGGCGGCCCGTTCGCGACGATCCTGCGCGGCACGCTCGACGACATCGTCTGGCCGACCGGCACGACCGCGTTGCCCGCGCTCACGAGCCTGTCGGGCGGCATCGCGACAACGACGCGCAGTTGGCTCGCCGAGCGCACGCGCACGCAGCCGTATTTGTGTGTCGGCGGAAGCTACGACGAGGTGTCGCAGATTGCGCTGCCGAAGCATATGCGCGTCGCCGAGATGCCGGACGATCTGGATCTGACGAGCGGTTTTTTTCGTTACCGCTCGCGCTATTTGCTCGATCCGGCCACGAACGTGATTCAGATTTCGCGCACGCTCGATGCGACCTTCGGCAAGCAGGTCTGTTCCCCCGACGATTTTCAGGCGGCGCTGCCCGCGCTCAGGAAGATCGAGCGCGATACGCAGGAGCAGATCATCGTCAGGGTGTCGGGGCGGTGAGCGTCATAAAGGCGCTTATTCCATATCGCGCGCCACGCGGAATCCGTTCTGCGATTGCCGCACGCTCGAACTGTATTTGAAGCGTGTGGCCGACTGCATGTAGGCCGCGCCTTCGCGCCACGAACCGCCGCGGATCACGCGCACCGAGCAGGACGGATCGTCCCAGGCGCGGCCATCGGCGGGTGCGTTCTTGTACGAGCCGTGCCAGCAATCGGCGACCCATTCCCACACGCTGCCGTTCATGTCGTACAGACCATACGGGTTCGCCGCGAACGATGCGACAGGCGTCGGCGCTTCCGGACGATACGGCTCGCCGCAGTCCTTGCAGTCGGCCGTGCCTTTCTTCATTTGATCGCCCCACCAGTACGTCGATTGCGTGCCGCCGCGCGCGGCGTATTCCCATTCGGCCTCCGTCGGCAGGCGATACGCCTTGCCGCCCAGTTTGCTCAGCCATTTGACATAGACCTGCGCGTCGTCCCAGCTCACGTTGCGCATCGGTGTGTTGGCGGGCGGGGCGTCGCCGTCGGGGGCGATGCGCGTGCACGCGCCTGCATCGGCGCATGCGTTCCATTGCTCGACCGTCACTTCGGTTTTGCCGATCGCATACGGATGCGCGATGCTCACGCGATGCGGCGGCTTCTCGGCGGGGTCGTCGTTATTGCTGCCCATGGTGAAGCTGCCGGGCGATATGGGGATGAGCGCCGGACACGACGGGCAGTCCTTGATTTCGTTGCCTGCAGTTTTTGCGGCGGTCTTCGCTGCGGCGGCCGCGGTGGCGGCGGGTGCGGGCGATGGCGTCGGAGCGGGCGCCGCCGCTTTCGGCTTCTCGGTGACGGCCGCGGCGGACGGCGCGGGCTTCGGCGCCGGTGCGGCGGGCGTCGCGGTAGCGGCGGGCGGGGGCGTCGTCGTGGGCTTGGCGCCGCTTCCGGTGCTTCCGGCACTTCCGGCCCGCAGGCGCTCGATCCGCGCTTTGGCCAGCGCCGCGAAACGGCCGTTCGGATACGCCTTCAGATACGCCTCGTAGTCGCTTGGATACGTGCTGTCCTTGATCGAATCCCAGAACGTCAGTTCGTATTGCTCGTTGCTGTCTTTCGGAAGGATGCCGCGCGTGCGAACGACGTTGGCGGATTCGGCCGGATCGATGGCGTTCGCGTTCGCCATGCGCATGAGCGGCGATGCATCGGCGAGGGCGAATCCGCGTTCGAGCGACGAAGCGATCCACGGTTGTTGCGCCCCGCGCGATGCGTGCGCGACATCGGTGGCGGCTTCGTCGAATGTGGCGGATGTGATCGACGCTTCTTTGCCGAGCGCGCGCAACAGCGCCGCCGTATAGCGTCCGTTGCGCGCGCCTTCGACGGCGGCATCGCCCGGCGCCGCCGCATACGCGACCAGCGTGCGCGGCGGCAGCGTCCAGGATGGGGCGCGCGCTTTCTCGAAGGGCTCGGTCAGGCACATATCCAGCACGACGACGTTCGCCGCGTCAGGCCTCGCGCGCGCCATGCGTTCGACGATGCCGCTCACCGCAATGCCCTTCGTCACGAGCGTCGCGGGCGTTTGCTCGCGCGCATCGAGCGGCAGAAGCAGCGCGTCGCCGCCTGCCTGAACACCGTGACCCGCGAAATAGACGATGGCCGTATCGCGCGGCCCGAGGCGCGCGGCAAACGCTTCGATGGCGTTGCGCATGGCGGATTCATCGAGATTCGCGCGGCGCGTGACATCGAAACCGAGCGAGGCGAGCGCGTCGCTCATATCGCCGGCATCGCGCGATGCGCCTGTCAGCGGATGATCGCCATAGTCCGCATTGCCGATGACGAGCGCCGCGCGATGTGGCGCGATGGCCCGCTCGGACGCCTGCGGCGGCGATGCGGCTGGGGCCGCGCAGGCAGGCGCGAGCGCGGCGCCGATCGTTACGAACATGCCCGCGATAAGAAGAGTTCGCCACATATTCACACCCTGTACGTCCGGCTTTGAGTGGAGCGCAGCGTTGCGTTCACGCTTCTGCGCAGCGTCTGCACGGGCGAGGTCCGCGCCCGGTGTCCGCCCGAGCCAGACGCCGGAGCGCGGCCGTGCGGGTGCAGCACCAACAACGATAGCACGCAGTCATGCAGCACTTAATCCCCTTAAAGGAGGTATCGGCAATGGGGAATAAACCGCCCACCTGTGTACGTATCTTTTTTAAACGTTACGTCCTAATCTAAAAACCGAAGACGATGTTAAACGCTTCCTGCTCATGCGTACGCTCGTGCATGAAGCGTTATTCCCGACCCGACCGCTAGGCCCTTTCACCGAGAGAGGCGTGCATAACATGCTGAGAAGAACCGTGCTGGGCGCGCTGGCTTCCCTGGCCGCACTCGTCGCCGATTCGTCGTTCCCTGCCGCGCGTGCGCGAACGCCCGCGCCACCGAACGCCGAGGCGTACATCATCTGGCCGCCGGACGGCGCCGTGATCTCCGGCGGCAAGCTCTGGGTACGCATGGGCTTGCGCAACATGGGCGTGTGTCCGAAGGGCGTCGATCTGCCGAATGTGGGTCATCACCATTTGCTGATCGATACGGACTTGCCGCCGCTCGATCAGGAGATTCCGTCCGATCGCAATCATCTGCACTACGGCGCGGGCGAAACCGATGCGCGCATCGAGCTTCCGCCCGGCAAGCACACGCTGCAACTGCTGATGGGCGACCTCAACCACATCCCGCACGATCCGCCGGTCTATTCGAAGAAGATCACGATCACGGTCAAATCATGAAAAAGCGATCCGCTGACACTTCCCCGCGCGCGCGTGCGCTCTTTGCCGCCGCCGCACTCGCGACCGCGCTGGCCGCCCCTTGCGCATTCGCCGGGCCGACGGCCGCGCCGGCCAACGCCTACGCGTATATCGGCTATCCGAACGACGGCCAGACCGTGCCCGCAGGCAAACCGTTCAAGGTGTGGTTCGGGCTGCGTTACATGGGCGTCGCTCCGCGCGGCGTGAAGTTTCCGAACACCGGGCATCATCACTTGCTGATCGATGTGGACTTGCCGCCGATGGATCAGGAGATTCCATCGGACCGCAATCATCTGCATTACGGCGCAGGCGAAACGGAAACCTTGCTCGAACTTCCGCCGGGCAAACACACGCTGCAATTGCTGATGGGCGATGACAAGCACATACCGACGAACCCGCCGGTTTATTCCAAAAAGATCACGATCTACGTCAAGTAAGCGGGCGCCGCTGCAGGTTGATGCGAGCGGCGTCTTTCCAGCGTTTTATCCACGGAATCGCAGGCTTTCATGCGAGTGGGAACGTGCGTGCGTATCGCGTGCGACGGTGTTGTTTGAAGAGCGACAGTCGCATCGAGAAGTGTTGGGTTGGATGCGTCAGATGAGTGTTGCAGGGTGAAGCTCAAGCGAGAAACCCGATCGCGCTGACCCCCACGCGTCAAGGCGTTGCAAGAAAGCTAAGCCATCCACGCACCGCCTGGCACACCCTATGCATTTAACTTTTGCGAGCAGACAAGTTGCTCGAACCACCACCGAATGCGCAACACACCCCAAGGGGACTCGAAATGACCAAGCTGATCATCAAGGACCTGCCCGTCACCGAAGAACTGGATCGCCGCGCGATGTCCGCGGTATGCGGCGGCAGTTCGTTGTTCGCGCCGGGCTTCCTCTCAGGATTCGATTTTTCGCAACTCTCGACGGCATTCGCGCCGCAGCAGTTCATCAGCCAGTCGCAGACGACGCTGACGCAGAACGGCAGCAACATCGCGTTCGCCGATGGGATCGCCTCGCGCGCGACTGTCACGCCGAAGCAGGACGCGAAGAACATCGCCAACATCAACTTCGGCGTGGCCGGCGATCTGGCGTGATCGAATCCATTCGATCATTCGCGATCGTTGCAGGGAATGAATCGACGTTTCAGGCAGTAACGCATTAATGCAGTCACGCAGTAAAAGCGGAACACGGGGCGTTCCGCTGCAACATCGCCCGGAGTAATGGGCGTCGCGCTCGGCGCACCGTGTCGGCATCGATACGGTTGCCCGATCGCGTCATCGACGCGCGACGTGTCACAGAACACGCGTGCGCCAGGTGACTTAACCCGTATGGAGCCGCGACGCGCCGTGTGATTTACTTGATGTATCGACGGTCGGCGCCGCGCTTCTCACACTTCAACCTGACCGTCGGTGCTCAGTCACCGGGAGCGAGATCGTGCGTGCCTTGTTGCCATCGTTGCGTATGACCATCGGCCGCAAGCGCCTGGTTTTGTCGGCCGCGCTCGGTTCTGCGCTGCTTTCCGGTTGCATCGACGTGAAAGTGCCGACTTATCAGCGCCCCGACACGCCCGAGAAAACCGCCTTCACGAAGATCGACGCACCGAAAGTAGCCGCGTCCGAGACCATTCAGCCCGACTGGTGGAAGCAGTTCCGCGATCCGTATCTCGACTCGCTGGTGGAGAAGGCCATCAACGGCAACTTCGACATCAAGGTGCTGGCCGCGCGCATACAGGTCGCGGGCGCGCAGATCGGCGAGGCTCGCGCGGGCGCGTTGCCGTCAATGGACCTCGGCGCCGGAGCGGCGTTCGAGAAAACCACCGGCCAGAAGTTCTCGAAGCAATACAACGTGGCGACGCAGGTCAACTGGGACATCGACATCTGGGGCGCCGTCGAAAAAGGCGTGCAGGCGCAGAAGGCGGAGTTTCGCGCGACCGAAGCGGACTGGCGCGCGGGCTATCTCGAACTCGTATCGAGCGTCTCGACAACCTACTTCCAGATTCTTCAGTTCGACGATCAGATCTCGCAGCAGAAGCAGACGATCATCACGAACCAGAAGATCCTGACGATATTCGAGGGCATGGAGAAGAACGGCCTCGTGCCGCATACGCAGGTGCTCACGCAGCGCGCCGAGCTCAACCGTCTGACGCGCGACATGCTGGAACTGAAGCGCTCGCGCGATCTCGGCGACAACGCGCTGGCAACGCTGATCGGCGTGCCGGCCGGCGAATTCAAGGTCCCCGACGGCAAGCTGCAAAAGCGCGTGCAGGTGCCGCCGGTGCCGGGCGGTCTGCCTTCGCAATTGCTCGCGCGTCGTCCCGATCTGATCGCGGCGGAATATCGCGTGCTCGAAGCGTACGATCTCGTGGGTCAGGCAAAGCTCGCGCAATTGCCGACCATCAGTTTGACGGGACGCGGCGGTTCGGCGAGCTTCGCGCTCACCGATCTGCTCAAGACCTTCACGTTCAGCTTTCTGCCGAGCATCAATATCCCGATTCTCGATCCGAGCGTGCGCGCGCGCGTGAAGACCAGTCAGGCCCAATCCACAGTGGCCGAGCAGCAGTATCGCAGCACCGTGATGAACGCGTTCGAGGAAGTGGAGAACGCGCTCGTCAATCTCGATTCGCACATGAAGCAGCGCGTTGAACTGCAGCAGGAAGTCGATCAGTTGACGATCGTCGCCGCGCAGATCGACGCGCAATTGAAAGAGGGCGTGATCTCGCAACTCCAAGTGTTCGAGACGGAGCGCACGTTGCTCGCCGCACAACTGGCGCTGCTCGCCAACCATCAGCAGATTCTTTCCGACACCGTGACGCTCTATAAGGCGCTCGGCGGCGGCTGGACCGAGGTCGATGTGCAAAGCGCAAGCAAGGACGGATTGAAGTGAATCGTTACATGCGTCGCACGAATAATCGTATGAAGTTATACGAGAAGGATAGCTAACGATCGTTCTTAAACGAGCGAATAAATCGCTTATATATGGCGTGATGTACCAGTGCAGCGTGATTGACTACGACGATGCGTGACTTAAACTCTCAACAGCCGCCGGTTGCGAATGACATCAATCACGGCGCATTCCAACCTGTCCGTGCGCCCGACGTTGGCGGGCGTTCCTCTGACGCATCGGCGGCAGTGGCTGGACGTACCGCGTGACATGGACATGGCTCAAGGCGTATCCGTTGCGGAACAACAGCCGGGCGTGGGCGAGGCGTTCGACGTCATCCTGAAGCCCGTGCCGAATCGCGAGCTCGGCAGCGACGCCGACGGACTCGCGGAAATCCGCATCGACGAAAATCTCTTCGCAATCGGCCGCGCCGAAGCGCCGTTCGATACGAGCCCGCCCGAAGCGGTGGCACAGCTTTCGCGCCGTCATGCGCGCATTTTCATCGAGCACGGTTTTGTCTATATCGCCGATCTCGCCAGCAAGAACGGCACGGCCGTCAACGGCACGCCCGTGCGCGACATGCCCGTGCGCGTGCGCAACGGCGACGTCATTTCGTTCGGCAGCCGCCTGTCGTATCGCGTGCAGTTCGCGCCGCGTGCGCGGCGGCTTGGCGTGCCGCGACCCGTTGGCCTCACGCTCGCGCCGCAGCGCGACGATCGCGGTCTTCAGCCGATCGAGCTTGCGCAGTTTCCATTTCTCGTCAGCAAGACGGATGCGACGTTCGCGCGTTATCGCGAGCAATATCCGCATCAGGTGAATTACGTATCGCGGCGGCATGCGCATGTGTTCGTCAAGGGCGGCGCGCCGTTCGTCGAGGATCTCGGCAGCACCAACGGCACGTTCGTCAACGGCGAGCGGCTCGGCGCGTCCGCGGTCGAACTGAAGAATGGCGATACGCTCGCGTTCGGCGGAACGCACTTCGCGTACAAGGTGCATGTGCACGGCGAGGAAGGCGAATCCACTCTGACCGAGATGGCCGCGTTCGAAGAGGCGCAATCGCAGCCGCCGGATGAGTTCGACGCCGACAAGACGACCTTCGTCGGCTCGGCGCATTCTTTCCTCGATATCTTTTGCGTCGATCAGGCGGCCGCGCGCGAGGACGAAGTCAACGTGGACGCGCAACCGAAGACGGCTGAAGAAAGCCGTCACGATGCGCGCCAGGCGAAGCGCGGCAAGTTCTCCTTGTTCGTGGGCGAGTTACGCAAGGCGCTGGCGAGCGACGAACGCCGCACGACGCGCCGCACGCGCATTGTGGTGGCATGCGTGCTCGCGGCGCTTGTCGCGGGCGGCGCGGCGCTTTTCTATACCGGCTCGCCCGAGCGTCACGCGAAGTCGTTGATGGCGCAAGGCGATTACGGCAGTGCCGCCACGCTCACGCGCGATTACCTGAAGACGCATCCGCAGGACGCGCAATTTGCGTCGATGAACACCGAAGCCGTGCTCAAGTCGAACGTGCCGCGCTGGCTCGCCGCGCTGAAGAAGGGCGATTTCGCGAACGCGGACGCGATCATCGCGCACATGAGAACGCTCGGCGAACAGAATGCGGACGTGCGTTCGCTGCTCGACGAACTCGAATGGATCGGCAAGCTGGAGAGCTTCGTGATCGGTCGCGGCGGCGCCGATGCACCGATCCGCATCTATGGCGACGAGCCGCGCATCGGCGCGATTCTGAAGCACTGGGAAGCGGATGCGTCGGGACATCAGCGCGATCTGGACCGCATTGCCGGTTATGTGCCGGAGTTTCGCGAGCCGTATGGGCAGGCGCTCAGTCATCTGCGCAAGCTGCAGAGCGACGATTCCGTGTATCTCGCGGCCATCGACAGGCTCGATGCGAGCATCGTCAAGAGTCTCGGTCAGGACGATCTCGATGCGATCGGCGCGACGCTGAAGGATTATGCGGACAAGTATCCGCGTCTCGCCGGACTCGATCGCGTGCGCGCCGATCTGAATGCGTACACGGGCCTGCGTCGCGGGCTGAACGGCGCAAGCCTCGCACCGCTCGCGGGATCGTTGACGAAGGCGAATTTTTCGACGCCGCCGTTTCAGGAACGGTTTCGTCAGTTGAGCGCGGGCCAGTTGCCGCCCGCCGATGTGCTCACGCAATACGCGACCGTCGCCGATGCATGGGACCACGGTCGTGCCGCGCAGGCGATCGATGCCTTGCAGAAGCTGCCGCAAGGTTCGTGGTCCGCGATGGTGCAGAAGGAACTCGCGCACAAGAAGACCGTGGCGGCGCAATACGCTGATCTGCAAAAGGCGCGCGGTACGAAAGGCTATGAGGAATCGCTGCTGTCGTTTTATGAAACGCTCGATCTCGACAGCGACGCTTACTACGCGAAGACGGTCGCGCCCGAAGTCGCGTCGCTGAAGGACAAGGCCATCGCACGCGCGCAGACGCTCATGACGCAGGCGCAGACGGCGTGGCAGCAGTATCGGACCAATGGCGGCATCGGCGGGTCGCAGCGGCTCGAATCGGGCGTGTCCGACACGTTCCGTACGCAGGCGCGGTTGTTGTCGGATGCCGAGGACGCTGCCACGCGCGGCATGCGCATCTTCAGGCAAGTGAAGGCGGACGGCGCCACGAACAAGTGGACCGCGCTCGCCAATGAGATCGACACCGAAGCGGACTTGCAGCGGCGCTCGTTGCAGGATTTGCGCATGGTGCTCGAACCGGGGCTCCTCAATACCAAGCTGAGTTTGATCGGCGGAGGTACGACCAGTGAAGCGAGACGCACACCTTAAACCGCTGTCGGAGGCGCTCGGCGATCACGGCGCCGAGGGCATCTCGATACTCACCGCCGAGCCGCTCAAGGCCACGCAGGCGCTCGTCTTCGCGATGGTCGCGCTCGTCGGCGCCGCGCTCGTGTGGTCGTTCGTCGGCCATGCAGACGTGATGGTCACGGCGCAAGGCACGCTCGCGCCCGAGTCGGAAGTGCGCCGCTTCTATGCGCCGATCGACGGTGAACTGGCTGATCTGTATATCGCCGAAGGGCAGCCCGTGCGCAAGGACGACGTGGTCGCGCGGCTGAATGCGCGCGGCGCGATCGAAGCGGCGACCAACGCGCTCGAAGCGCAACTGAAGCTCGACGACGCCGAGCGCGAGTGGAAGCAGTTCCCCGAGAAAAAGCTGCTGATGGAGCGCAAGATCGCCGCGCTCAAGGATCAGATGGATGTCGAGGAACATCAGCATCAGCAGCGCGTTTCAGAAGGCACGAGCAAACTCGCGGAAGGCCAGAAGGCGCAGTTGCAGGAAGCGCGCAGCACGCTCGAAAATGCACGTCGCGCGCGCGACGCCGCGAAGGTCGAATTCGATCGCTTTCAGCGTCTGTTCGCGCTGCCGGGCGGCGGCGGCATTTCGCAGGCGCAGGTCGATGCAAAGCGCAATGCGTACATGGAAGCGGACGGCGGCTATCGCGTCGAGCAATCGCGGCTCGCGGAACTGGACTTCCGCCTGAGCCACGATTTCACGCAAGCGAAGCGCCAGCTCGAAACGAGCGGTCAGGAAGCGACCAATCTGCGCCTGCAATACGAGGCCGCGATGCGCGAGGTCGCGAGCACCGAAGACAAGTTGCGTCTGCAACTACAGACGGCGCGCCTCGTCGCCGATGCAGCCGCGCGCATCAAGTTCGAGAACATCGACAAGGACAATTTCCTGCTGATTCTCGCGCCCGTGTCGGGCGTGATCACCGATGTCACGTCGACGCAGCAGGGCGACAAGATTCAGGCGAACACGCCGCTCGGCGGCATTGCGCCCGCGAACGCGAAGCCTGTGCTGAAGATCGAGATCGCCGAGCACGACCGCGCGTTCCTGCGTGAAGGGCAGCGCGTGAAGCTCAAGTTCAACGCGTTTCCTTATCAGCGCTATGGCGTGATCGACGGCACGCTCGCGTTCATTTCGCCCGCCACCAAGCCGAGCCCGACCAGCAAGCAGCCGGTGTATGAAGGGCGTGTGACGCTCGATCGCGATTCGTATCAGATCGCGGACACGAAGTATCCGCTGCGCTACGGCATGACGGCGAGCGCGGAGATCGTTGTGCGCGAGCGCCGCCTGATCGATCTGGGACTCGATCCATTCCGCAATCTGGCGGGATAGGAAAGGGGGGTTACCGGAGCGCCAAAACGCGAACATGCTGCGGAATTCAACTTGAACCGAACGGAGAACGACATGACGGCGATTGTGCGTATCGACGAGGAAGTGGTCGACGTAGCGGAATTCATCAGGATATTGAAGCTGAGCGGCCAGTTCGACGGCCTGCTCGAGCAACTGGTGCGCGACAAGCTGACCGTGCGCGCGGCGAAGAAAGCGGGCGTCGATATCAGCGACGAGGAAATCCAGAATCGCGCCGACCAGTTCCGCCGCATTCGCGGGCTGCATCGTGCGGCGGACATGAACAACTATCTCGACGCACTGCACGTGAGTCTCGACGAGTTCGAGGTCTTCGTCACCGACTCGCTTTATCAGGAGAAGATGCTGGAGAAGGTCGGCACGAGCCGCGAGATAGAGGAATATTTCCAGCTCAATTCGCCGAAGTTCGACAGCATCGAGGTGAGTCACATTCTGCTCGACACCGAAGGCAGCGCGAAGGAAATGATTTCGTATTTGAACGACGACCCCGACAGCTTCGCCGACATGGCGCGCGAGCACTCGCTTGCCGACACGCGCGACGAAGGCGGCGTGATTGGCCGCGTGATGCGCGGACAACTGAAGCCGGATATCGAGGCGAAGGTGTTCAATGCGGAAATCGGTGATCTGCTTGGGCCGTTCGTGTCGGCGGATGGATCGTCGTACGAGATTTTTGCGGTGACGGCGAAGTATCCCGCCAAGCTCGATGAGGACGTATCCGCCGAAATTCGCCGTCTGCTGCGCGAGGAATGGATGGTGACGCGCGCGCAGGAACATGTCATCGAAGCTCGCTAAACCCTGCACATCACGACATGGATGCTCCATCGAGCCTTGATTCCCCTGCCGACTTCTTAGCAGCGGTAGAGATTCTTTCGCCGTTCTCGCGCGAGGAAATCGAGCAACTGGCCGTGCACGCGGAGTCGCGCCGCTTCGGTTTCGGCGAGACTGTCTGCAACGCAGGCGATGCGGCCGACGGGCTCTTTATCGTGAAGGCGGGCTCCGTGCGCATCTTCACGGAGGAGCACGGCAAAGAAATCAGCATGGGCGTGAAGAAGGAGCGCGAGACCTTCGCGGATATCGCGATGCTGCGCGACTATCGCCATGAATCGTCGGTGCGTTCTTCCGGCAAGACCGAGCTGCTCTATATTCCACGTCTCGCGATCGAACCCGTGATCGCGAAGAATCCGGCCGCGCTTGCGTTCATTACGAGCTATGTCGCGATCAGTTCGGCAGGCGGCTTCGTCGCGAAGCTCTTCGATTTGCGCGGCAAACTGGATCGCGCCGAACTCGAAGAGTGCGTGCGCAGCGTCGGCGTGAAGCGCGTGGGCGAGGGCAAGGAAATCCTCAAGCAGGATTCGCGCGAAGACCGGCGTCTCTATGTCGTGCGTCAGGGCGAAGTGCGCATCGTGCGTGAAGAGGGCGGCGAACAGCATCTGCTTGCCACGCTCGGTCCGGGCGAAATCTTCGGCGAAAAAGCGTGCGTGATGCGCCAGGAACAGATGGCCTCGGCGATCGCGAGCGTCGATACGCGCCTGCTCGTGATTCCCGAGAAGACGGTGCATTTCATCATCGAGCGCAATGTGAAGCTGCGCGAGGTGCTGGAAGAGCGCATCCGTTTTACCGAGCGCGAGATTCAGCGGCAGAAGAAACTCCACGAGCGCCGCAAGCTGCCGGCCATGCTCGATCTGCACACGAAGCCCGAACTCGGCGAGCGCGTGATCAAGCGTTTCGCGTGGGTCGAGCAGGCAGAGGAGATGGATTGCGGCGCCGCGTGCCTCGCGATGATCTGCCGTCACTACGGCATCAACATGACGCTCGGCAAGCTGCGCGAACTCGCCAACGTGACGACGCAGGGCGCGACGCTCGACTCGCTCGCGCGCGCGGGCGAATCGCTCGGCTTCACGACGCGCGGCGTGCAGTGCACGTTCGAATCGCTGCGCGCCTTCGAGATGCCGTTTATCGCGCATTGGGAGGGCTATCACTACATCATTGTCTATGGCACGTCGAAGGATAACGTGTGGGTCGCGGACCCGGCCATCGGCTTCAGGAAAATGACGGTCGGCGAGTTCGAGCGCGGCTGGAGCGGCACGTGTCTGCTGTTCACGCCTGGACAGGACCTGACGCAGAAAGAAGTGTCGCGCTCGCCGTGGCTGCGTTTCGTCGGCTATCTGAAGCCGTATAAAAAGATCCTGCTGCACCTCTTTCTCGCGACCTTCGTCATTCAGGTGCTGGGCGTGATTCCGCCGCTCATTATCCAGAACATACTCGACGGCGTGATCGTGCATCAGAACGTGAGTCTGCTGCATGTGCTGATCGGCGGGCTGATCATCGCGAGTCTGTTCACGCAACTGATGGCGACAATACGCGCGTATCTCGCGAACTTCATGGTGCGCAACATGGACTTCGCGATGATGTCGCAGTTCTTCAAGCACACGTTCTCGCTGCCCTTCGGCTTCTTCGCCAAGCGCAAGACCGGCGACGTGTTCGCGCGTTTTCAGGAGAATCACACCATTCGCGCGTTCCTCACGGAGTCGACAGTGACGACCGTGCTGAATCTGCTGATGATCTTCATCTACTTCACGATCATGTTCCTCTATAACGTGAAGCTGACGTTTCTGCTGATCGCGTTCGTGATCCCGATGATGGGGCTCACGATTCTCGCGACGCCGCGCATCAAGCAGAACGCGCGCGAGACCTTCTCGGCGGGCACGGACGCGCGCTCCTATCTGATGGAAGCGCTCGGCGGCGTGGAGACGGTGAAGGGCATGGGCATCGAGCGCGCGGTGCGCATGAAGTGGGAGAAGAAGTACGCGAAGTCGCTAGAAGTGCAGTACAAGTCGCAGCGTTTCAATATCGCGGTAGGCCTGTGCAGCCAGTTGCTGAACGCGGCGACGACCATCGGCGTGCTGTGGGTCGGCGCGAATCTCGTGCTGGCGCGCGAACTGACCATCGGGCAACTGATCGCGTTCAACGCGTATATGGGCAGCGTGCTTGCGCCGTTGATGGGCCTCATCAACTTGTGGAGTTTGCTGAACGACGCGGGCGTCGCGATGGAGCGTCTCGGCGATGTGCTCGACATCGAGCCGGAACAGAAGGCGCAGGACATGCAGCAACGCGTGATGCTGCCCGACCTGCAAGGCGATATCAGCTTCAACGGCGTGTACTTCCGTTACGGCGATGGCGAGACGCCTTACGTGTTGGAAAACATCAGCTTCGATATCAAGCCGGGCGAGCTGATTGCCGTTGTAGGGCGCAGCGGTTCGGGCAAGACGACGCTCGCCAAGTTGCTCGTCGGTTTCTATGCGCCGAGCGAAGGCAAGATGACAGTGGATGGCTATGACATCAACGTCATCGACAAAGGTTTTTTCAGAGCGCAGATCGGCTATGTGATGCAGAGTAACCTGCTGTTCTCGGGAACGATCGCGGAGAACATCGCGAGCGGCGATGAAACGCCGGACAGGAGGCGCATCGAAGAAGTCGCGAAGATGGCCGACGCGCACGCGTTCATCGTGAAGATGCCGCTCGGTTATGAGCAGGTCGTGGGCGAGCGCGGCGTGGGTCTGTCGGGCGGGCAGATTCAAAGGCTTTGCATTGCGCGCGCGCTGTATCACGATCCGCGTCTGCTCGTATTCGACGAAGCGACGTCTGCGCTCGATACGCAATCGGAGAGCAATATTCTCGGCAACATGCAGGAGATTTTGAAGGGGCGCACGGCGGTCATCATCGCGCACCGGCTGTCCACCATCATGCGTGCCGACAAGATTCTCGTGCTGTACGAAGGCGGCATCGTCGAGCAGGGCAAGCACGACGAACTCGTCGCGAGAAAAGGCATGTACTACCAACTCGTGCAGAAGCAACTGAGCGCAGCATGAAAATACTCGATCAACCGGAAAGCGACAGCGCGGCGCCCACATCGGCGATTTCGTATGCGGGGCTCATCGAGAAGATCGAGATATTGCGCTCGACACTTCGCTGGACCTCGCGACTCGAGCGTCCCGAAATCGAAAAGCTCTTGCGGCAGGCAAGCGCGCTGCGCGACGAAGTCATGCAGATGTCGCACAAAGAGCGTTTCGTGCAGGCGGCCGCCGCGGAGCCGAAGCGCGATATGTCGCCGGGTGCGCGGCGCCGCGCGTTGCTCGAACGCAGCTTCGTCTTCGAAGGCACGTTCGGCGACAACCCGAAGTTGCTCGAAGCGCTGGAAATCGCGGAGAAAGCCGCGCCGACCGATCTGCCCGTACTAATCGACGGCGAAAGCGGCACCGGCAAGGAACTGATGGCGAAGGTCATTCACGCGAACGGTTCGCGCGCGGACAAGCCGTATATCTCGGTGAACTGCGGCGCGATTCCGGACAATCTGCTGGAGTCGGAATTGTTCGGGCATCGCAAGGGCGCATTCACCGGCGCCACGAACGATCGCAAGGGCAAATTCGAAAGCGCGCATACGGGCACGATCTTTCTCGATGAAATCGGCGAGTTGCCGTTATCGGGGCAAGTGAAGCTGCTGCGTGTACTCGAAGCGCACGAGATTCAGCGCGTGGGTTCGGATGAACCGATTGCGGTGGATACGCGCATCGTCGCGGCGACGAATCGCAATTTGCGCAAGTTCTGCGATGAAGGGCGTTTCCGCGAGGACTTGTTCTATCGGCTGAGCGTGATTCATCTAACGCTGCCATCCTTGCGCGAGCGTCGCGACGAGATTCCGCTGT
Source organism: Caballeronia insecticola (assembly GCF_000402035.1). Taxonomy (GTDB): domain Bacteria; phylum Pseudomonadota; class Gammaproteobacteria; order Burkholderiales; family Burkholderiaceae; genus Caballeronia; species Caballeronia insecticola. The sequence goes on along the minus strand of NC_021294.1, from coordinate 808,840 downwards.
TGCTGTCCTATTTCGGCGATGAAGCCGCGGCGACCTTGAAGCGCCGGCCGGTGAAGATGTCGCCGCGTCTGCGCGATTTTCTGCGCAACTATGAGTATCGCGGCAACATTCGCGAGTTGCGCAATGTGGTGTACCGGCTGACTTGTCTTGCCGGCGATATGGCCGATCTCGAGCATTTGCCGGTGGATGTACGGCCGAAGTCGTCGTTGACGCTGGCCGTGAGCGGACCGGCGGCGAGCGGCAACGGCGTCACCACGGCGAGTTCGCTGGCGGAGGCGAAGCGCGTCGCAAGCGATGAGGCCGAGCGCGCGTTTCTAGAACGCGGCTTGCAGGAAACGGGCGGCACGGTGGCGGAACTGGCGCGGCGCTATGAGATGAACCGCTCGCATCTGCAGATGCTTTTGAAGAAGCACGGGCTGCATTCGAAGGAGTTTCGGCTGGCGGCGCAGAAGAGTCGGGAGGCGGAGGAGTAGAGGGCGTGCGGCGATTGCCGTATTGACGCGGAGTACGAGTCGGCGCAAAATGTACATACAAACGTCAATACAGGTCGCGTGTGCATTTCGAATGGGATGAAACGAAAAATCAAACCAACATTCGAAAGCACGGAATCGATTTTCGAGATGCAGTGGACGTGTTCAATCATCCGGTGTTGACCTGGCTGGATCGGCGTGAAGCCTACGGAGAGGAGCGCTGGATCGCTTTGGGCTGGATGAAGGAACTGGTGGGCATCGTGGTTTATGTAGAGCGATATGGCGATGTCATCCGGATCATCTCGGCGCGCAAGGCAGCCAGACACGAAGCGAGAAGATATGAGCAAGAAATCGGGAACTGACTGGAAGCGATTGGCGAAGATGAAGGACGCCGATATCGATTTTTCGGACATGCCGGAACTGGGCGACGCATTCTTCGAGCAGGCGGAACTGCACGTGCCGCCCAAGCAAGCCGTCACGATGCGGCTGGACGCCGACGTGCTCGAATGGTTTCGCCAGCAAGGGAAGGGGTATCAGACGCGCATCAACCGGCTTCTGCGCGCGTATATGCTGACTCAGCAACGCCGGCATCCTTGAAGCCCCTTAAACCCCCGGATTCACCTGCGTCTTGTCCGACGCCATCAAATCCTCCGCGTGCGCGACAACCACCGAAATATTGTCGCGCCCGCCTCTCGCCAGCGCGATCTCCAGCAACCGCTGCGCCGCGATTTCGCAGTTCCCCGGCGCCAACTCACTCGCCATTTCCGCTTCGCTGACTTCGTTCGACAAGCCGTCGCTGCATAGCAGAAACGTGTCGCCGTCTTTCAGCTCGAGCGTGTTTTCGTCGAGTTCGAGCACATCGAGTGCGCCGACAGCGCGCGTAATCAAATGTTGCGCCGGATGATGCAGCGCTTCCTCGGCCGTCAGTTGCCCGCGCGCCTTCAGTTCTTCCACATGACTATGATCGCGCGTCAGTTGCACGAGCCGGCCGCGCCGCAATAGATAGATGCGGCTGTCGCCCGCCCACACATAACCGCATGCGCGGTCGCGCGCCGCGAGCAGCACCACCGTGCTGCCGATGCGCGACACCAGCCGCCGCGCCGCTTCCGCGCGCAGGACGTCGTTGACATCGAGAAGACGCGTGCGCGCATCGGCGACGACGCTGGCAAGTCCGTTCGTCCCCGTCACTTTCGTCAGGCTCTCGATCACCATGCGGCTCGCCAGATCACCGACCGCGTGTCCGCCCATGCCGTCGGCAACGGCCCACAGGCCGCGCTCGGGCGCATCGAGCAGCGCGTCTTCGTTGATCTGCCGCACGCAGCCGGTGTCGGTGCGGGCGGCGGACGTCCATCGAAATTCGGTGGTGAAGGTCACGGCAACCTCCGGAATGCTGGGTGGCGTGGCGTCGGGCAGGCGCGGCCGCCGGTCTCGCCCATTGTGTACCAACACGCGCTGCAGTGAACGTCGGATATGCACCGCCATGCCGCCTAGCCCGCGCGATTTCCCGCAACCGAGTTCGGGTTGACGGCAAGCGTCGCGCCGTTGCCGGTGTTGCTGACGTTGACGCTCTGGAACTGGTTGATCATCTGCGCGACCGAGACCGTGGTGTTGGTGATGTTGTTGGTCGTCTCGTAGATGTTGTTGGTGACATCGATGATGTTCACCGCCGCGACGCCGCCGCCCCCACCCGACGACTGGCCCGTGAACGGCGTGATCCAGCCATACACCCAGGGTGCGCCACCGCCGCCGCTAATGGCCGACATCGCCCGGCGATCGAGTTCGCAGTCGTATTCGAGATCGGTGATGGTGATGACGCTCATTTCGGCTCTCCGTGAATGGCCTGAGAAGCAGGACGCACGGACTAATGCAAGGCCTGTGCCGGCGCAAGCGGTCCATTAGTGTTTTCCGGCGAATGGCAAGGCGGACGGGGCTTCGAAGGCATCGCACGACCGGTCGCGTCGGGCCGTCACAAGCCGATCAGTTGGACCGGCTCCAACAGCAGGCGTTGGTGCGCGAGCGAACATCCAACACATCGATTAACACGCGTGCCGGGCCGCACTCACAAGGTATTCATCACGATTTCGCCGATAACCGATTCTGGCGCTCGGCAGCCAACAAACACGGGGGAAAACTGTTGGCCTAAGCAGAACACAACGCTTCGACGAAGCACTCTACAAAATCAGTTTATCGATATAAATCAATGGCTTGAGAAAGCTGGCAAGGTTGATGCAAATGACTGGGCAACCCGGCGCCAGACAAACACATGGCGCCAAGCGAAAAAGAATCGGAGCCCGCCATGTCAACCAACCAACAACTCGCCGTGATCGACCGCCAGGCAGACAGCTTCTCGCTCGACGACGAACCCGCGCTCGGCACCGAACTCGTCACGCGCCGGTCCGGCTACGAACACCACGGCATCTACGCAGGCAACGGCATGGTCATCCACTATGCCGGCTTCGCGAAGTCGCTGCATCGCGGCCCGGTCGAGGAAGTCACCGTCGAACAATTCGCCGCCGGTCATGAAGTCACCATCCGCCAGAATCCGGCCGCGAAGTTCGTCGGCATGGAAGCGGTGCGCCGCGCGCGCAGCCGCATCGGCGAAGACCAGTATCGCCTGCTGACCAACAACTGCGAGCACTTCGTCACGTGGTGCCTCGACGGCCGCGCCCGCAGCCGTCAGGTGCAAGCGTGCTTCGCGCACCCGCGCGCCGCGCTGCGCGCCGTGTCGGGACTCTTTCGCGCCTATGTTGCCGCCGAACGCCGCCGCATGAACGCGGCGCTCGTCGCCTGAACTTCACGCTGAGCTTTGCATTCCGGGAGACCATCATGCAAACCGCCGCCAATTCGCTGCACTGGGCCGTCGACAAATGGCTCGCACCGACCCCCGCGCATCCGGCGCGCGTCGTGCGCCTGTGCCGCTCGCATGTCACCGGCGCGCGTTATGTTTGCATCGAGGCGCAGCATCCGGGCGGGCTGCTCGCGATCATCTTCTTCCGGCACGACGACGGCTCCTGGAACGTGTTTCCGCCGCAAGCCAGACGCCCGTCGATGAATGCGGAGCGCCTCGCCGCGTAAATTCCCGAAAATGGCGGCGGACGCGTCGGGCGGCCCCGCCTTTGACACGGCAATCCCGCTGCCGCTACTCTAGGCGCAGACCATCCGGCCATTGCGATGAAGCCGCCGGGTCGCACGGATACGGCAGGTCGTGGTAGTTTTGCGTCCGTGAACCAGATCGTACATTTTCGAGGTATTGCCGATGACCCAGCCCGACTCCTCTTCCTCCGCCCGCGCGACGCCCGATTTTTCTGTCGGTGACAATCCGCTCGGCATCGCGGGGCTGGAGTTCGTCGAGTTTTCCAGTCCCGATCCCGAGGGCCTTGCCGCGTTGTTCGATCGTCTCGGCTTCGTGCCCGTGGCGCAGCACGTCAGCAAGGCCGTGACGCTGTTCCGGCAAGGCAGCATGAACTTCCTGCTGAACGCCGAGCCGGACTCGTTCGCGTCGCGCTTCGCCGAGTCGCACGGCGTCGGCATCGCGGCGATCGGCATTCGCGTGCTCGACGCGCAGATCGCCCACGAGCGCGCGCTCGAATACGGCGCGTGGGATTTCGAAGGCGAGAAGATCGGCCCGAACGAACTCGCGATTCCGGCCATTCAGGGCATCGGCGATTCGCATATCTATTTCGTCGATCACTGGCCGGGCAAGAACAGCGGCGAGGCGTCGATCTACGACATCGACTTTCGTCCGCTTGCCGGTGCGAGCGCGAGTAACGCGGGCACCGGCCTGCTCGAAGTGGATCACTTCACGCAGACGGTCGGGCCGGGCCGCATTCAGGAATGGCTCGAGTTCTACCGCGAAGTGCTGCATTTCTCGGAGATTCATCAGGTGCATCCGGACTGGCATGTGTCGCAGGATTCGGCCGTCACGCTGTCGCCGTGCGGCTCGATCCGCATTCCGGTGTATGAGGAAGGCACGTATCGCACGGACCTGATGCAGCAGTATCTGCCCGATCACGAAGGCGAGGGCGTGCAGCATATCGCGCTCGCGTCGGCGGATATCTTCGCATCCGTCGATGCGTTACTCGCGCGCGGCGTGCGTTTTCTGCAGCCGCCGCCGCGCTATTACGACGAGATCGACGAGCGCCTTCCCGGCCACGGTCTCGATGTCGAGAATCTGCGCACGCGCGGCATTCTTGTCGATGGCGAGATTCTGCCCGACGGCACGCCGCAGCTTTTCCTGCAAACCTTCGTTGAACGCCGGCCCGGCGACATGTTCTTCGAGATCGTCGAGCGGCGCGGGCATCACGGATTCGGCGAGGGCAATCTCGCCGCAATCGCGAAGGCCCGCGGCTGAAGCCACGCGCGCGGCGCGCTCATTGCACCACTACCGTCCCCGTCATGTGCGGATGCAGCGAGCAGAAGTACTTGTACGTGCCCGGCTTGTCGAACACATGCGAGAAGCTGTCGCCGCTGTCGAGCGGGTCGGACTTGAAGCTCTTGCCCTCGTCGGCGACGGTGTGCAGCATGTCGTCGTGATTTACCCATGTCACCTTGGTGCCGACCGGCACGGTGATCGCCTGCTGGCTGAACGCGAAGTTGTCGATGGAAATGGTCGGCGCCGCGACCGCCGCGATCTGTTGCGCGGGCGCCTGCGCGCATGCCGTCGGAATCACGCCGATCACGCCTTTCACGACGAGCGCAAACACCGCCTTGCGCAGAAACTTGCCGGCGAGCGGGCGCAGATTGGCAGGCGAAACGTAGTTCGAAATTGTGTCGATATTCATGCTTGCGCTCCTGCCAGCGACGTGTCGGTGACGGCCAGTTGCCCGCGCCCCGCGATATGCGTGACTTCGCGCAGGCCGAGCATCGTGCGCAACTGATCCGCCGGCACCTTCATCGGACCGGGGCCGGACGGCGCGCCCGGCGCGGGTTGCGGAAACGCCGTCGACAGCGCCGAATAGAAGCGCATGTCTCCCTCCACCTTTTGCGCCACTTGATGCACGTGGCCGTTCAATACCGTCACCGAGCCGAAGCGTTTCAGGAGCGCGAGCGCCTGCGCGCTGTCGTCGGTGCCCCAGCCCCATTGCGGATAGAGCGCCCACAGCGGGATATGCGCGAACACGACAATCGGCGTGCTGCTCGATTTGCCCTGCAAGTCGGCTTTGAGCCATGCGAGTTGCGCGTCGCCGAGAAAGCCGAGGCCGCCGCCCTTGAGGTCGATCACGTTGGTGAGGCCGATGAAATGCACGCCGCCCTGATCGAAGCTGTACCAGTGACGGTTACTGCCGCGGCCGTATTGGCCGGAAAAACGCTCGAAGAACGGATTGCCGTCTTCGACCAGCACGTCGTGCTCGCCGGGCACGTAATGCACGTCCATGCCGGCCTTACCGATGATCTGCGTCGCCGTATCGAACTCGCCGGGCTTCGACAGATGCGTGATGTCGCCGGTGTGGATCATGAACGCGGGGCGCTTTTTCATGGCGCTGACGTGATTGACGGCTTCTTCGAGCGTGCCTGTCGGTTCCGTGTTCGGGTCCTTGTTGAAACCGATATGGCTGTCGCTGATCTGCACGAAGCTGAACGAACTCGTCGTCTCGGCGGCCTCGGCGGACGAAATCAGGCGCGAGGCCGGCACGCCGCCGCTCACGGTCCAGAGCACGCCGGCGCCGGCCCAGGCCATGCACGAGAGCGCGGTGCGGCGGCGCTTGCCGTGATCGTCGAGTTCATCAATTTCCTGCGCGGGATGCAGAGCGGTGGGATCGGGTTTCATGGCGGTTCCCTTCGATTTAATTGGATGTGATTGGATGTGATCGCGGCCGCAAATCTTGTCGTTCGATTCGGCGAACATTCGGCGAAGATTCTGCAATTCGCACGCTCACGGCGGCCCGGTGCATGAGCGCGAGGCCCCGCGAGTTCCGCATCGTTTGCGGATCGCTGTGGCATCCATCGAACCGGCGGAACGGGCGCGATATTCCCGCTATATTTTTTTAAGGCGCGGGCATAAACGGGAATAAACCCGGCGGGCGGGAAGTATGGGAGGGTGAGGGCGCGGAAAAGCCGTGTTGCCGCGAGGCCCCGACGAAGTTTCCCGAACGTGGCAGGCGAAAGGAGACCCGCGCGATGTGGCAAGGCAGGTCGAGACAGGAGAAGTCCGGACGCGGCGAGCGCGCGGACGCACAGGCGGCCCACGCGCGCTTCGAGGCGATGGTGATGCCGCATCTGGACGCCGCGTACAACCTCGCGCGCTGGCTGTCCGGCAACGCGAGCGACGCCGACGACGTCGTGCAGGAAGCCTATCTGCGCGCGTTCCGTTTTTTCGGTGGATTCGAAGGCGGCGAGGAGGCGAACGCGCGGGCATGGCTGCTCGCTATCGTGCGCAATACGTGGTTCACGGAATGGCGACGTCGCGTGCAACTGGCCGACGCCACGCCCTACGACGAAGAACTCGGCGGCGACGAAGCATTGCCGGGCTGGTCGGAAGAAGGCGCGGCGGACCCTGAAACGCTCGCCGTGCGCCGTGACGAGATTCATCTGGTGCATCGCGCGCTGGAGGCCTTGCCGGTGGCCTTCCGCGAGGTGCTGGTGTTACGCGAGCTTGAGGACATGAGTTACAAGGAAGTGGCGTCCGTGACAGGCGTGCCCATCGGCACGGTGATGTCGCGGCTCGCGCGCGGCCGCAAGATGCTGGCGGGGGCGGTGCGCGCGGCGCAGGGCGGACAGGACCGGCCGAGCGTGCGGCTCGTCCGCCGCGCGGGACCTGGTCATTCGGAGGAGTCGGGAAATGGAAAATAACGACACCGCCTCGCTCGACACGAGGCTCACCGATGGGTCGCTCTATCAGCGCGCGCCCGTGCATCTGCGGGCGCAGGTGCTGGCCCGGGTGCGGGCCGCGGCCGCTGAAGCGGAAGAGGCCGACGCGCCGTCGCCCGCACGACGCGCCCGGCGTGGCTGGAGCAATCCGTTCGCGGCGCCGTGGCCGTTCTTCGGCGGCGCGTTCGCGGGCGCCACGCTTTCCGCGCTCGTGCTCGGCACCATGCTGTGGTTCCAGGCGGTGCCGCTCATGTCGACGGTATCGGGTGGCTCGCCGCTCGCGCAGGAGATCGTATCGAGCCACGTGCGCGCGCTGATGTCGGATCGTCCTATCGACGTGCTATCAAGCGACAAGCACACGGTCAAGCCGTGGTTCAACGGCCGCATCGACTATGCGCCGCCGGTGATCGATCCTGCGGGACCGGGCTTCGCGCTGGTCGGCGGGCGGCTCGATTACATCGATCATCGGCCGGTGGCGGTGGTGGTGTATCGCTATCTGAAGCATCCGATCGACGTGTACGTGTTTCCCCAGCGCAAGGGCGAAGCGAAAAGCGATACAGGCGACAAGGAGTTCTCGCCGGTCGTCACCCAGTCCGACGATGGCTATGCACTCGCGCGCTGGAATCACGACGGCATGACGTTCTGGGCCGTCACCGATGCATCGGGCGCCGTGCTGCGTCAGTTCGCGCATGCGATCGAAACCGGCGCGCCGCGCTAGCACGCGTGCATCAAGCTTAAGGCTTTAATCGCTAAAGAAATCCTTAGAGTGCGCAAGGTTGCGCGCGGTCTCCCTCCTGGGACCGCGCGTTTTTTTACTTGGCCGTTAAGCGTATACCCGCTGATACGCCGCTTGCTCAAGCCTAAAAACGCTTTGGGATGCTGGCGAAATGTGATGCGCGGAATCCATCTTTTAGCGTTTATTCCATGCCGTGCACATTTGCGATGCATCGGATGTGCGCTAACGCTCGTGCTCTTCGGGTATCTCCGAATATGGTCATATCCTTACATTTTTCTAAACTCGGTCACCGCCTATGTAATCGATAACGCGCACTGCACTTAAAAGCATCGCTGAGGCCAAAAGCGGACCTGGGAGTTTGCATGGGGCCGGAGCAGAGCGCGCAAGCGCCACTCTCGCCGACAGCGCGAGCCGACCCTTCAAATAACGATTCGAGCGACGGAGACACACATGGGTATGCAGATGAAGCTCATCGCGGGCGCGCTTGCGTTCGGCGTTTTTTCGCTGGCCTACGCGGCCGACCCGATCAAGATCGGCGTCGATGGGCCGTTCACGGGCGGTTCGTCTTCCATGGGTGTCAGCATGCGCGACGGCGTGCGTCTCGCCACGGCGGAGATCAACAAGTCGGGCGGCGTGCTCGGACGTCAGATCGTGCTCGTCGAGCGCGATGACGAAGCCAAGAACGAGCGCGGCGTGCAGATCGCGCAAGAACTCATCAACAAGGAGAAGGTGGTCGCGGTCGTCGGCTACATCAATACCGGTGTGGCGCTTGCGTCGCAACGCTTCTTCCAGGAAGCGAAGATTCCGGTGTTCAACAACGTTGCGACCGGCACGGTGGTGACCAAGCAGTTCGACGATCAGCCCGATAACTACGTCTTCCGCAACGCGGCGGCGGACCGCATTCAGGCACCGATGATCGTCGAAGAAGCCGTGACGAAGCGCGGCTTCAAGAAGGTCGCGATTCTCGCCGACTCGACCAACTACGGCCAGCTTGGCCGCGAAGATCTGGAAAAGGCGCTGTCCGCGAAAGGCGTGAAACCGGTGGCGGTCGAGAAGTTCAACATCAAGGACGTCGATATGACGGCCCAGTTGCTCAAGGCCAAGGAAGCGGGCGCGGAAGCCGTGCTGACTTACGGCATCGGGCCGGAACTCGCGCAGATCGCCAACGGCATGGCCAAGCTCGGCTGGAAGGTGCCGCTGATCGGCAGCTGGACGCTGTCGATGGCGAACTACATCGACAACGCAGGCACCAACGGCGAAGGCGCGCGCATGCCGCAGACCTTCATTCAGGAAGCGAATACGCCGAAGCGCAAGGTCTTTATCGATGCGTATCTGAAGGAGTTCAAGCCGAAGAACGACCGCATCGATTCGCCGGTGTCGGCGGCGCAAGGTTATGACTCGGTCTATCTGCTCGCGGCGGCCATCAAGCAGGCCGGCTCGACCGACGGCCCGAAGGTCAAGGAAGCGCTCGAGAATCTCAACACGAAGGTGGAAGGCGTGGTGATGGTCTACGACAAGCCGTTCACGAAGACCGATCACGAAGCGATCAGCCCGAACGTGCCGGTGGTCGGCGAAGTGAAGAACGGCCGTGTCGTGTACGCCTACGACGCCGACAAGAAGGGCGGCAGTACGCTGCGCACCAAGCAGACGACCGCTGCGAACTAAGCGCGTTCGTTCAGTCATGTCGATATGAGCCGCGCTCGCCACGATGGCGGGCGCGGCTTTGTCATGCTTTTACTGGTGCTCGAAGATGATCCTTCTGCAACTCATCTATAGCGGCATCGCGCTCGGCATGATCTATGCCGTGATCGCGTTCGGCTATCAACTCACGTTCGCCACATCCGGCACGCTGAACTTCGGCCAGGGCGATGCATTGATGCTCGGCGCGCTCGTCGGCTTGACGCTCGTGTCGGCGGGCGTCAACTACTGGCTGATGATTCCGCTCGTGTGCCTGTTCGGGCTCGTGCAAGGCTCATTCGTCGAGCGCATCGGCGTGCGGCCCGCCATCAAGATCAAGTCCGAGTTCGGCTGGATCATGTCGACGATCGCGCTCGGCATCATCTTCAAGAACGTCGCGGAAAACGTATGGGGCCGCGACGATCTGCGCTTCCCGTCGCCGCTGCCCGAAGCGCCGCTCAAGGTGTTCGGCGCGAACGTGCTGCCGATGGAACTGCTCGTTGTCGGCGGGGCGCTCGTCATGATGCTCGCCGTCGAGTTCTTCAACCGCAAGACGATCTTCGGCAAGGCAGTCGTGGCAACCGCCAACGATCGCGATGCGGCCGCGCTCATGGGCATCAACACGGGACTTGTCATTACGTTCTCGTATGCGCTTTCATCGTTGACCGCTGCATTTGCAGGGGTTTTGATCGCGCCGCTGACATTGACCGGTGCGACGATGGGCGCCGTGCTCGGCCTCAAGGCCTTCGCGGTGGCGATCATTGGGGGCTTGTCGAGCGGCATGGGCATCATCGTCGGCGGGATGATTCTCGGCATCGCGGAGACGACGACCGGCTTCTATATTTCCACCGGCTACAAGGATGTGCCGGGGCTCGTGCTGCTCTTGATCGTGCTCGCGGTCAAGCCCGCAGGTCTGTTCGGCAAGACGGCGATCAAGAAAGTCTGAGGCGGCCACGATGAAAGCAAAGAACTGGATTGCGGCGCTCGTCGGACTTGCCGCACTCGCGATTTTTCCGGTGGTGTCGGGCAATCCGTACTACATCCATCTCGTCGAAACCATCATGATTTATGCGATCCTGCTCTTCGGGCTCGATATCGTGGTGGGTTATACGGGGCAGGTGTCGCTCGGTCATGCGGGCCTCTTCGGCGTGGGCGCCTACACGGCGGGCGTGCTCTTCGCCAAGCTCGGCATGCCGTTCTTCGTGACCGCGCCGCTCGCGATTCTCGTCACAGCGGGCTTCGGTGCGATCCTCGCCTTGCCCGCGTTGCGCGTCTCGGGTCCATATCTCGCGATGGTGACGCTCGCGTTCGGCACGATCATCCAGATTCTCATCAACGAGATGGATTTTCTGACGAACGGTCCGATGGGCCTCAAGATTCCAAAGCCGATGTTCGCAGGCCACAGGCTCGATGAAGTGCAGTATTACTGGCTGGTCGCGGCGCTCCTTGTGGTGTCGCTGATCGTTGTGCATCGCGTGCTGAAGTCGCATCTGGGACGCGCATTCGAAGCACTGCGCGACAGCCCGATTGCGTCGGACTGCATGGGCGTGTCCGTGTATCGCTACAAGGTGTATGCGTTCGTCATCAGCGCGGGCTTCGCGGGACTCGCGGGCTGCCTCTATTCGTACTCGGAGCAGTACATCTCGCCGAACACGTATAACTTCGAGCTGACCATTCTGTTCCTGCTCGCGATCATCATGGGCGGGCGCAAGACGCGCACCGGCGCAATCATTGGTTCGACGGTCATCGTGCTCTTGCCGAAACTGCTCGACGACATCTCCAACTTTCGCGTGGTCGCAACGGCGCTGGCGGTGATCGTCGTCGCGGGTGCGGTGCTCGCGCTGGCCCGCAAAACTTCCACGCCGCAACGCGTGGCGGTGCCGATCATCGGCACGGCGGGGCTCGCTGTGTTCTCGTTCTGGATCGACGCGCTGACCGACTGGCGTCTGACTATCTTCGGGCTGATGATCCTGCTCGTCGTGTATTACTTGCAGGACGGTATCGTGGGCTTCGTGCGCAAGACGCTCAACCTCGGCCGCGTGCGCGTGACGAAGGTCGATACCGAAGAACTCGCCAGCCAGACGCGTCAGGACGATGCCGTTGCCGCAGTTGAAACGCAAGGCGCGGACATCATCCTCGATGTGCGCAGCGTGCTCATGCAGTTCAGCGGCCTCAAGGCGCTGAACGACGTGAACATGACCGTGCGGCGCGGCACGATTCACGGCCTGATCGGACCGAACGGTTCGGGCAAGAGCACGATGATGAACGTGCTGACGGGCATCTATGTGCCGACAGCAGGCGCGATCGAATATCAAGGACAGTCGCTGGCGGGACGCACGTCGTCGAAGATCGCGCTGTCGGGCATCGCGCGGACTTTTCAGAACGTGCAGTTGTTCGGCGAGATGACGGCGCTGGAGAACGTGCTCGTCGGTTTGCATCACACGTTCAAATCGAATCTCGCGGATGTCGGCTTGATGAGCGGGCGTTATCGTCGCGAAGAGCGTGCGGCGCGCGAGCGGGCGTTCAACATGTTGCGCTTCGTCGGGCTCGAAAACGCCGCGGGCGAAGAAGCGCGCAATCTGCCCTACGGCAAGCAGCGTTTGCTCGAAATCGCGCGGGCGCTGGCGCTCGATCCGCAATTGCTCTTGCTCGATGAACCCGCGGCCGGTCTGACGGCGCCGGATATCCGCGAACTCGTCGCGATCATTCGCAAGGTGCGCAATCACGGCATCACCGTTGTTTTGATCGAGCATCACATGGATGTCGTGATGAGCGTGTGCGACACCGTTTCGGTACTGGATTTCGGGCAGAAGATCGCGGAAGGGAAGCCTGCGGAGATTCAGGCGAACGAAAAGGTCATCGAGGCTTATCTTGGCGGACAGCCTGCGGAAGCAGCTTAATTGATTTGTTTAAAGAAGCCTTTAGCAGTCGACGAGACCACCTCATGCTGACGATCAAAAATCTCCATGCCGGATACGGCAAAGTCAAAGTGCTCCACGGCATCTCGCTCGACGTGCCTAAGGCAAAGGTCGTGACGTTGATCGGCTCGAACGGAGCAGGCAAGACCACGACCATGCGCGCGATATCCGGCATGATCAAGGCGACCGACGGCGAAATCACGATGGGCGTCGGCAGCAATGCGAAGCGCATCGACTCGCTCGATTCGCACAAGATCGCGCGCCTGGGACTCGCGCATTCGCCCGAAGGACGCCGCGTCTTCGCGACGATGTCCGTCACCGACAATCTGCTGCTCGGCGCGTTTCCGCGTCTCACGTGGTCGCGTCCGAAAGGCGACGTCAACGCCGATCTCGAACGCGCGATCGAATTGTTCCCGCGCCTCAAGGAGCGCCGCAATCAACTCGCGGGCACGCTCTCCGGCGGCGAACAGCAGATGCTCGCGATGGCGCGCGCCATCATGCTCAATCCGGATCTCGTGCTGCTCGACGAGCCGTCGATGGGCCTCGCGCCTATCCTTGTCGAAGAAGTGTTCCGCATCATCGAGCGGCTGAAGGCCGACGGTGTGACCATGCTGCTGGTCGAGCAGTTCGCCGCGGCCGCGCTCAACGTCGCGGATTACGGCTATGTGCTGGAGAACGGCCGCGTCGCGACGCACGGCCCGGCCGACCAGTTGCGCAATGATCCATCGGTCAAGGCGGCGTATCTAGGCGCGAGCCACTGAAGCATTCCGCAATGCCGCACTGCGCAAAACACGCCTAAGTCTAAAAGCCGCACTATCATGGTTACGGCGCGCGCGAACCCGCGCGTCCCTGACATCCTCGCAAGGAGCAGCCATGATCAGCGGCAAGACCACTCTCATCGCCCATCTCGGCTATCCGACCGAAGCCTTCAAGGCGCCGATGATCTATAACCCCTGGTTCGACAAACAGGGGATCGATGCCGTCGTGGTGCCGATGGGCGTCAAACCCGAGGATTACGTCGCCTTTCTGCCGCATCTGTTCAAGCTCACAAACATTCGCGGCGCGCTCGTCACGATGCCGCACAAGATCACGACCGTCGGCCTGATGGACGAAGTCAGCCCGACCGCGCGCATTGCCGGAGCCTGCAACGCGATCCTTAAACGGCCGGACGGCACACTTCTCGGCGACCAGTTCGACGGCGCGGGCTTCGTGCGCGGCGTCGAGCGCAAGGGCCGCAAGCTCGCGGGCGCGCGCGTACTCGTGCTGGGCAGCGGCGGCGTGGGCTCGCCGATCGCGGCATCGCTGGCGGCGGCGGGCGTGGCCGAACTCGCGGTCTTCGACACCAACACGGCGTCCGTCGAAGGGCTCGCCACGCGCTTGCGCGAGCACTATCCGCAACTCGTCGTCAGGACCGATACGAGAGATCCCGCGGGCTTCGACGTGATCGTGAACGCGACGCCGCTCGGCATGAAAGACACCGATCCGCTGCCGTTCGATATCGATCGCATCGCGCCGGAGACGTTCGTCGGCGAAGTGGTGATGAAGTCGGAGTTCACGCCGCTTTTGCGCGCGGCCAAGGAGAAGGGCTGCGCCGTGCAGGTCGGCACCGACATGCTGTTCGAAATGATCCCGGCGTATCTGGAATTCTTCGGCTACGGCACCGCCACCGCCGACGACTTGCGCGCGGTCGCGCAGATCAAATACGCCTGACGTGGCTTACACCGGCATAACCGCGAATCGGTTTCTATACTTCTAGCAACCCAGCTTCTAGCAACCCAGCAACGCAGACGCTCATCCTCTGACAAATAGGCCGCTCGCTGTGGCGGTCCGGAAAACGCAGGGAGGAATCATGGGACCGACTGCACCCGGCGTGCCGGCCGACGACCCGCACGCGCCCGATCCGCATAAGCACCCGGCCTTGCTCGGGCTATCGCTGGCGGCGCTCGGCGTTGTTTATGGCGATATCGGCACGAGCCCGCTCTATACCCTCAAGACCGTGTTCGATCCGGCGGGCGGCCTCGCGCTTGAGCCTGCGAACGTGATCGGCATCGTGTCGCTGATCTTCTGGTCGCTCACGGTGATCGTCTCGCTCAAGTACGTCACGCTGATCCTGCGCGCCAACAATCACGGCGAAGGCGGCATCATGGCGTTGCTGGCGCTGGCGGCGTCGTCGGTCGAATCGAAGAAGCGGCTGAAGCATACGTTGCTGCTGATCGGCGTGATGGGCGCGGCGCTCTTCTATGGCGATGGCGTAATCACTCCGGCGATCTCCGTGCTGAGCGCGGTCGAAGGGCTCGAAGTGGCGGCGCCGGGCCTGCAGCCGTACGTCGTGCCGGTGACGCTCGTCGCGCTGGTCGCGCTGTTCCTGATGCAGAAGCACGGCACGTCCGGCATCGGCGCGGTGTTCGGGCCGGTGATGGTGCTGTGGTTCATCGTGCTGGCGGTGTCGGGCCTCATGAATATCGCGGATGCGCCGCGCATTCTCGAAGCGCTCGATCCGCTTCGAGGGCTCGCATTCTGCGTGCATCATCGCTGGCTCGCCTTCGTCGCGCTCGGCGCGGTCGTGCTTTCGCTGACGGGCGCGGAGGCGCTCTATGCCGACATGGGCCACTTCGGTTCGCGCCCGATCCGCCTCACATGGTTCGCGGTCGTCTTTCCCGCGCTCGCGCTCAACTATCTCGGTCAGGGCGCGCTTTTGATCGCCGATCCGGCCGCGGTGCAGAATCCGTTCTACCGGCTCTTTCCGTCGTGGATGCTTTATCCGATGGTCGTGCTCTCGACCATCGCCACGGTCATCGCTTCGCAAGCCGTGATCTCGGGCACCTATTCGATGACCAAGCAGGCGATGCAACTCGGCTTCCTGCCGCGCATGAACGTCGTGTACACGTCGGCGAGAGAGATCGGGCAGATCTACGTGCCCGGCATCAACTGGACGTTGCTGCTCGCGGTCGTCGCTGCCGTGCTCGGCTTCGGCTCATCGACGGCGCTCGGCTCTGCATACGGCATCGCCGTGACGGGCACGATGTTGATCACCACCGTGCTGACCTTCTTCGTGATCCGCTACGCATGGCATTACAACTGGACGCTATGCGTTTTCGCGACGGCGTTCTTCTTCGTGATCGACGCGATGTTCTTTTCCGCGAACTGCCTGAAGATTGCGGAAGGCGGCTGGTTTCCGGTGGCGATCGGCCTCGTGATGTTCACCGTCATGGCGACGTGGGGACGCGGCGCGCAGATGATGGTCCAGGAAGCACGCGTGCGCGCCGGCACGATGCCGCTCAAGCCGTTCCTCGCGAATCTGCTCGCGCGTGCGCCCGCGCGCGTGGAGGGCACGGCGATCTTCATGTCGAACGATCCGGCCGGCGTGCCGCATTCGCTGCTGAACAACCTGATGCATAACCGCGTGCTGCATGAACATACGGTGTTCCTGACGGTGGCGAACGCGCCGGTGCCGTGGGTGTCGGAAGCGCGCCGCGTGGCGATCGAAACGCTCGGCGACGGATGCTTTCAGGTGACCGTGAACTACGGCTTCAAGGACGAAGTCGATCTGCCCGCCGCGCTGGAGACCTGCCGCGGCGCGGGACTCAAATTCGATCGCAGGACGATTTCGTATTTCCTGTCGCGCGCGACCGTGGTGCCGACGCCGGGCACCGGCATGGCGTTATGGCGCGAACGGCTCTTCGCGGTCATGCTGCACAATGTGGGGAACGTCGCGGCTTATCTGCGCCTGCCTGCCGATCGCGTCATCGAACTGGGGGCGCGGGTCGAGATATGAAGGCGCAAATACGCTGATCCGCGTGCATTCGACGCAAGCAAGCGGCGACGGTTCGAGCCAGACTCACCATAAGAAACGCGCCATATATGCGCGATATAGGCGCGATATATGCGCCACACAGGAGCCGCCATGACCGCCAGCAGCACGCCGACTCGCCATCCGTTTCCGTCGACTGCACGCCTCGTCGAGCGCGGCAAGATTGTGTCCGCGCGCGAGGCCGTGCGTCTGATCCGCTCGGGCGACACGCTCGCGACAAGCGGTTTCGTCGGCATCGGCTTTGCGGAAGAAGTGGCGCTCGCGCTCGAAGCACGCTTTCTCGAAGGGCGCACGGAAGGCAACGAGCCGATCGCCGGACTCACGCTCGTCTACGCAGCCGGTCAGGGCGACGGGCGCGGCAAGGGCCTCAATCACCTCGCGCACGAAGGTTTGGTCAAGCGTGTGATCGGCGGCCACTGGGGACTCGTGCCGGGCCTGCAGAAGATGGCGATCGAAAACCGCATCGAAGCGTACAACCTGCCGCAAGGCGTGATCTCGCAACTCTTTCGCGATATCGCCGCGCATCGGCCCGGACAGCTCTCGACGGTCGGGCTGGGCACCTTCGTCGATCCGCGCAACGGCGGCGGCAAGCTCAATGCACGCACGACCGAAGATCTCGTGCGGCTCATGCCTATCGACGGCACGGACTATCTGTACTACAAGACCTTTCCGATCGATGTCGCCATCGTGCGCGGCACGACCGCCGATCTCAACGGCAACATCACGATGGAAAAGGAGGCGCTGACGCTCGAAGCGTTGTCCATCGCGATGGCGGCGCGCAATTCCGGCGGCATCGTGATCGCGCAGGTGGAACGCCTGGCCGAATCGAATACGCTCAATTCGCGGCAAGTGAAGATTCCCGGCGTGATGGTCGATTGCGTGGTCGTGGCGCGCCCCGACAACCACTGGCAGACCTTCGGCGAGCAATACAGCGCGGCGTTTTCCAGCGAACTGCGCGTGGCCGCAAGCTCGGTTCCGCCAATGTCGCTCACCGAGCGCAAGATCATCGCCCGGCGCGCCGCGTTCGAGCTGATGGCCAACAGCATCGTGAATCTCGGTATCGGCATGCCGGAAGGCATTGCGAGCGTCGCGAACGAAGAGCAGGTGATCGATCTCTTCACGATGACGACCGAGCCCGGCGTGATCGGCGGCATTCCGGCGGGCGGGCTCAACTTCGGCGCGGCGACGAACACGCAGGCGATCATCGATCAGCCGTATCAGTTCGATTTCTACGATGGCGGCGGCCTCGATATCGCCTTTCTCGGACTCGCGCAGGCGGACCGCGAAGGCAATCTCAACGTGAGCAAGTTCGGCCCGAAGCTGGCTGGCGCGGGCGGCTTTATCAATATCAGCCAGGCGGCGAAGAAGGTCGTGTTTGTCGGCACCTTTAATGCGGGCAAGCTCGATGTGGCGATCGCGGACGGCAAGCTCACGATCCGCCGCGAAGGCGATTGCCGCAAGTTTGTCGATGCGGTCGAGCATCGCACGTTCAGTGGACACTATGCGGCGCAGCGCGGGCAAACGGTGCTGTATATCACCGAGCGCTGCGTGTTCGAGCTCACGGAAAAGGGGCTCGTGCTGACGGAAGTCGCGCCGGGCATCGATATCGAGCGGGACATCGTCGCGCAGATGGGTTTCGCGCCGATCATGGACACGCCGCCACGCACGATGGACGAACGCATCTTCCGCGACGCGCCTATGGGCTTGCGCAATATCCTGTTGAGGCTCGATTTGTCGGAGCGGTTCAGTTATGACCCGGAGAAGAATCTGTTCTTCATTAACTTCGAAGGGCACGAAGTGGCAAGCCTGAGCGATGTCGAAGCGATACGCCGCGAAGTCGAAAAGCAACTGGCGAAAGCGAAGTCGCGTCCGCATGCGATCGTGAATTACGACAATTTCTCGATTCGCCCCGACATGCTCGATGCCTATTCGGAAATGGTGACGAAGCTGGTCAACGGGCTTTATGACCGCGTGACGCGTTATACGACAAGCAGCTTTTTACGCCTGAAACTGGGCGATGCGTTGAAACGCCGCGGCGTCGCGCCGTATATCTATGAGAGTCCGGAAGAAGCGCGCCATCACGAATCCAAGCGCGCAGCCGAGTAAAGGTATTGCGGCCGCACATGATCGCGAATGACTGCGGCGCTTGCGCCTAGTGTCGAAATCGAGCGAAAAGGCCGTTGCGTGGGCACCTCACGCGGCGGCCATTGCATAGCGCCTATCGGCCACGCGGCACTGGCGCAATGCACAAAAATGGCCCTTAAAAAGCCCGCTAAAAGCGCGTGCAAGCCCCATAAACAGGCTCTTTGCACGATCCTTGCGCAGCGCACGCGCGGCGCTGCGGCAAAATTGCCCGCTTTCAGTTCTGTGGCTTTCCGCACATCGGTAGTTCAAGGCGCTGAAGAAAATGTTTTCACGCCGGAAAGCCGTACGGCTTGCAAACGCTAAAACGACGCCGGCTTTTAATTCCTGACTAAAGCAATCGCGCCTCAAGGCAGCGCGTTGACGCGCGCTGCGTGTCGCGCGGGGGACAGTCGTCGTGCGTATCGATTCGCGCCTTCGAAATCGACTGACAGGCGCGGCATGACGCACACGGGGGCCGAGATGAATGCGCTGGATCAGCTTGCGTGCGGTTCGAATCAGTGGGTGATGGCCAATGCGCTTTATTTCGATTCGCTCACGCATCGTTTCGTGCGCGGCGATCTGGAAATAGACGGCGAACGTATCGAGCGCATTGTGGCGCCGCATGCCTCCGATCGTAATGACCGGCTCGATGCGAGCGAACTCGTATGCGTACCCGGCCTCATCGATGCGGATGCGTCCATTGCAAAGGACGCATGGCGCGCATGCTCCGGCGATCTCATCCGACATGGCGTAACTACCGTCGGCTCGTTTCAGCGCGGCTTTGCCGAAGGCCATGCGCTCGGTGAATGCGGCGGCGTGCGCAGGCTGATTTACGTAGAACTGGACGAGACGATAGAAACGGGCCACGCCGCGTTTTCGCTCGAAGCGTTCGAGACCGCGAATCCGCGTTGCACGCTGCTGCCTGCCGTGGTGCCCGCGCAAATCTGGTCGGCTTCGTCACTGCTTGCCATTGCGTCGGCCGCGCAACGCTTGCGCAAACGCCTGTGCGTGAAGCTCTGCCCGACACACGACGACGAGCGCGAATACCTGCAAACGCGCTTCTTTACCGAGATCGGACTGCTGTCCTACCTCTCGATATTGAGCGGCGACACGACGCTCTTCGGTCCCGCCGACGTGTCGCGTACGGATGCAGCGTTCATCGCGGAAACGGATGTGAATCTCGTGTGCGGACAGTCGCTCGTGCGCGCGTCGCTGGTGGAGCATCGGTTGTGGGCGCACTGGCTCAACGGCCGCGCACTCGCGTATTCGTTCGATGCCGCCGCACCTCACGCGCTTGCTCAGGGCGCAGCCGAAATGGGCGCGTGCACGTCCCAGGCATGCGACGCATGGATCGACTCGCTCACGCACGGCGCGGCCCGCGCGCTGGGCCTGCGCGATCTGGGCTCGCTCGCATCGGGCATGCGCGCGGACCTGTGCCTCTACGACAAACCCGCTGCGTGGCGCGGCGGCGAGGGCAGCGCGGCATTCGCCGAACTGCTCGCGTCGAATAAGCCGCGTCACGTTTATATCGACGGCATCGCGGAAGTGGTGAACGGCGTGCTGGCGGGAGAGCTTGCCGTCGCCGGATAGTTGCATCGCCAACCAATAACGGATAACGCCCCCAGGGCGGACTGGAGAGATCGATGAATGCACGCGCAGAAGCGCCGCCGCCGCTGCACCGGCAACTCATGCAGTACGACGCGTTGCTGGGCTATCGGTTCGTGCCGGGGCTGAAGGTGCGGATTCCGCACGAGGGCGGCGGCTATCTCGTCAAGACCAATGGCGCGGGCTTTCGCTGCAATCACGAAGCGACGCCGCATAAAAACCGCGCGCATCGCGTGCTGGTGTTCGGCGATTCCTACACGGCCGGTGATGGCGTGAGCAACGGCAAGCGCTATTCCGACGTGCTCGAAGATTCGCTCTCCGATACCGAAGTGCTCAACTTCGGCCTCTCCGGCAGCGGGACCGATCAGCAATACCTGATCTATCGCGAGTTCGCGCAGAAGATCGACTTCGATGCGGTCGTGATCAGCGTGCTCGTCGAGAACATTCAGCGCAATGTCGTGAAGCATCGCGAATGGGCGGATCGCGAAGGCGCGGCGCTCCATGTGCCGAAGCCCTGGTTCGAGCTGTCCGATTGCGGCGCGATCGCCTTGCAGGGCGTGCCCGTGCCACAGCCGTTTCATCGCGACGTCGATCAACCCGCGCCTGAAGCGGGCGGCCTGCTTTCGAAGGCGCGCAAGATGGTCAACGGCATGGGGCCGGAGTTCAAGGACAAGGTGCAGAAGCTCACGCGCTTTCAGCCCTTGCCCGAATACGATTCACCCGACAGCCACGCGTGGAAGCTCTTGCGCGCGATCCTCCTGCACTGGATCGGCGAAGTGAAAGTGCCCGTGATGATCGCGGTGCTGCCCGTGTATCAGTACGTCGAGAAGACTGCGAGCTACGCGAACGTGCGCAAACGCTTCGACGAACTCGCGGCGGAATGCGGCGCGCCGGTGCATCACATCGTGGACGACCTGTGGAAGTTCGGCGACGAGGAACGCCGCGGCTTCCGTTTTCGCGGCGACGTGCATATGACGCCGCCCGCACATCGCGCTGTGGGCGAAGCAATGGCTCACTATCTTCGACCCCTCATTGGATAACGATAATGGCACGGTACGTACTCGGCATTTCGGCCTTCTATCACGACTCGGCGGCGGCGATCCTCAAGGACGGCGAGATCATCGCGGCCGCGCAGGAAGAGCGTTTCACCCGCAAGCGTCACGATGCGGGCTTTCCGGCCGGCGCGATCAACTACTGTCTCGAGGAAGCGGAGATCGACGGCAGCGATCTCTCGGCCATCGCGTTCTATGACGATCCCGCGCTGACGGCCGATCGCATCATCCGTTCGTCGATCGCTTTCGCGCCGCAATCGCAGGCGTTCTTCACGAAGGCGGTGAAGTCGTTCTTCGGCGTGAAGCCCTATTTCAAGGAACAGATTCGCGAAATGCTCGCATGCGACGACGTGCCGATCTATTTTTCGCGGCATCATTATTCGCACGCGGCGTCGGCGTTCTTTCCGTCGCCGTTTCAGGAAGCAGCGGTGTTATGCGTCGACGGCGTCGGCGAATGGTCGACGACGAGTCTCGCATTCGGCAGCGGCTCGAAGCTCGATATCCTCAAGGAAATTCGCTATCCGCATTCGCTCGGGCTGCTCTATAGCGCGTTCACGTTCTATTGCGGCTTCAAGGTCAACAGCGGCGAATACAAGCTGATGGGCCTGGCGCCCTATGGCAAGCCGGTGTATGCGGACAAGATCAAGCAGCATCTCATCGATATCAAGGCAGACGGCTCGTTCCGCCTGAACCTCGATTACTTCGATTTTCATCGCGGGCTTGTGCTCACGAACGATCATTTTCATGAACTCTTCGGCGCTGCCCCGCGCACGCCGGAATCACGTATTTCGCGGCGCGAAATGGATCTCGCCGCATCGATCCAGGCCGTGACCGAAGAAGTGATGATCAAGTTGTGTCACGGCCTCAAGCAACTCACGGGCGCGACGAAACTATGCCTTGCGGGCGGCGTCGCGCTCAATTGCGTCGCTAACGGCAAGATTCTGCGCGAAGGCGTGTTCGACGAAATCTGGATTCAGCCCGCCGCGGGCGATGCGGGCGGCGCAATCGGCGCGGCCTATCTCGCCGACTTCAACGTGCTCGGCGGCAAGCGGCGCGAAGTGGTGCCGCAGAGCGATGCGCAAAGCGGCAGTTTCATCGGCCCGGCGTATCGCGACGACGAAATACTCTCGTTCATGCAGCGGCAAGGCGCGGTCTGGCACAAGCTGCCGGAGGGCGACGAGGGCGCGCAGCACGTGGCGTCGATTCTCGCGCAGGAGAAGATCGTCGGCATGTTCTCGGGACGCATGGAGTTCGGCCCGCGTTCGCTCGGCGCGCGCTCGATTCTCGGCGATCCGCGCGCGGCCGATACGCAATCGCGCATGAACCTCAAGATCAAGTTCCGCGAATCGTTCCGGCCTTTCGCGCCGATCGTGCTGAAGGAGCGCGCAGCCGATTATTTCGATATCGACGCCGACAGTCCCTACATGCTGCTCGTCGCGCCGGTCAAGGAAGCGCGCCGTCTCACGCCGGAAGAAGCGGCCGATCCGGAGGACATGCTCGAAATCGTGAATGCCGTGCGCAGCGACGTGCCCGCGATCACGCACGTCGATTACAGCGCGCGCATTCAGACCGTCACGCAGGACGTGAACCCGCGCATGTTCTCCGTGCTCAAGGCCTTCGATGAATTGACCGGCTGCCCGGTGCTCGTCAACACATCGTTCAATGTGCGCGGCGAGCCGATCGTGTGCACGCCCGAGGACGCTTATCGCTGCTTCATGAGAACCGAGATCGACGCACTCGTGCTGGGGGATTACATCCTCTATCGCGAAGAGCAGGCCGCCGTCGAAATGGATGAATCCTGGAAGAAGGAGTATGAACTTGACTGATGCCGACCTGAACCAATTCTTCGCATCGAAGCTCGCGAACCTGAAGCCCGATGTTCAGGGCTTCATTCCGACGCAATTCGATTCGAACTGCGAGTCGTATCTGCAAGATGTGTTCGAGCCCGAGCCGATTGTGAGTCAGGAAGACATGATCAGCTCGCTCGTGGAGATCTGGCAGCGTCAGGGACTCGATGCGCTCGCGGCGCTGGAGCCGGACTTCCGCCGCATTGCGCAAGCGTTGCGCGCGACCGATCAGGAAACCCAGCAGGTCTCGAACTTCATCTACGCGATGTATTGACCCGGCGCTTCAATGACAAAGGGGCCGCATGCGATTGCGGCCCCTTTCTATTTCACCTCTGCACGGCCTGACCGGACGATGCCTCGCGCTCGCGACGCAATCGGCTGTGTCGAATGCCGTAGGCGAAGTAGATCACGATGCCGATCGCCATCCATATGATGAGCCGGATCCATGTATCGGCGGGCAGTCCGGCCATGAGGAAGAGCGACGAAAGCGCGCCCAGCGGCGCGACGACATACACGGCAGGCGTCTTGAACGCGCGTTCGAGATTCGGCTGCGTGATGCGCAGCACGAGCACGCCGATGCACACCACCATGAAGGCGAACAACGTGCCGATGCTCACCAGTTCGCCGACGAGCCCAATTGGCAGCAGCCCCGCGAGAATCATCACGACTACGCCCGTGATGATCGTCGTGATATAGGGCGTATGAAAGCGCGGATGGATCTTCGATGCGAAGGGCGGCAAGAGGCCGTCGCGCGCCATCGAATAGAAGATACGCGGCTGTGAAAGCAGCAGCACGAGAATCACGGACGTGAGACCGAAGATCGCGCCGAGCTTCACGATAGGCGAGAGCCAGCGCATGCCGATTGCATCGACGCCGACGGCGATCGGGTCCGACACGTTGAGCTTGTCATAAGGCACGATGCCCGTCAGCACATACGAAACGAGTACGTAGAGAATCGTGCAGATGGTGAGTGAGCCGAGCAGACCGATCGGCATGTCGCGTCTTGGATTGCGCGTTTCCTGCGCCACGCACGATACCGAATCGAAGCCGATATAGGCGAAGAACACGACCGCCGCGCCGCGCAACACGCCGCTCATGCCGAACACGCCCGATTCGCCGGTGTTCGGCGGAATGAATGCGCCTGTTGGATTCTTCGCCGTGACCCAATGACTTGTGTCGACATATGAAATGCCCGCGCCGATGAACGCCAGCACGATCAACACCTTGATGATCACGATGACGCTGTTCACGCGCGCCGATTCGCGAATGCCCACGACGAGCAGAAGTGTGATGAGGCCGACGATCACCATCGCGGGCACGTTGAGCACCGCGCCCGCGTGACTCCAGCCGTGCCCGGGCTCATAAGAGAAGGGCGCTTTCGCGAACTGCTCGGGTATGTCGATGCCGAAGGAATGCAGAAAGCTCACGACATAGCCCGACCAACCTATTGCAACAGTCGTCGCGCCAACTGCATATTCGAGAATCAAATCCCAGCCGATGAGCCACGCAATCAGTTCGCCCATCGTCGCATAGGCGTAGGTATAGGCGCTGCCGGAGACCGGCACGGTCGAGGCCATTTCCGCATAGCACAAGCCCGCAAGCGCGCACACGATTGCCCCGCACACGAACGACAGGATGATGGCAGGCCCCGCGTTGGTCGCCGCCGCGTGGCCGGTCAGCACGAAGATGCCCGCGCCGATGATGCAGCCTACGCCGAGCATCACGACATCGAGTGCCGAGAGCGAGCGTTTGAGCGCGTGTCCGCCGTCCTCCTGAACCACTTCGTCGTTTTCGGACGCTTCGCTTTGCAGTGCAGCAACGGTCTTTCTTTGCATCACGGTCACGATCGCCTCCTGTGCGACGGCAGCGTGGCCGTGCCAGGTGGCGCGGCGCAGTCTGTCCGCCCATTCAAGTGCGGGATGTTTCGCGTTTCTTGCTGCTTCACATTCGCATCACGTTCGATTGGTTTTTCATATAAATATATCGTTTCGTGATAGCAGATTTTGCAGGGGAATTCGAGAACAGTTCTGCAAGGCGCTTGGACCTTGGCAATCGGCCGCGAGTGCTCGTTCACGGCGAGCGACACGCAGCACGAAGCGTGCCGCTCGTCTGGCATGTGCTATTTTTACCGTTGCATCGCAAGTCCGCACCAGCGTTGCGGACTTTGCGATGCGAGATGCTCTGTCATGCGCCGGGCACTATAATCGCGTGGAATGTTGCGCATTTCAGCCCGGAATCCGTTCCCGCCCGACGTGCGGAACGCTCACCGGAATCTTGTCTAACGTGGAGATTGAAGATGTCCATACGTATTGGTGATGAAGCCCCCGATTTCACTGCGGAAACGACCGAAGGCACGATCCGCTTCCACGAGTGGATTGGCGACAAGTGGGCCATTTTGTTCTCGCATCCGAAAGACTTCACGCCCGTCTGCACGACCGAACTCGGCTACATGGCGAAGCTTAAGCCGGAATTCGAGAAGCGTAATACGAAGGTGATCGGCCTCTCGATCGATCCGGTCACGAATCACTCGCAGTGGGCGAAGGATATCGAGGAAACGCAAGGCACCGCGGTCAATTATCCGATGATCGGTGACGCGGATCTGAACGTCGCGAAACTCTACGACATGATCCATCCGAACGCGAGCGGCGGCAGCCCGCGCACCGCGAACGACAACGCGACAATCCGCGCCGTGTTCCTGATCGGTCCGGACAAGAAGGTGAAGGCCACGTTCACATATCCGATGAGCGCGGGCCGCAACTTCGACGAAGTGCTGCGTCTGCTCGACGCGCTGCAACTGAATGCGAAGCACACGGTGGCCACGCCGGTGAACTGGCGTCCGGGCGAGGACGTCATCATTCCGACTTCCGTATCGGATGAAGACGCGAAGAAGAAGTACCCGGACGGCTTCAAGACGCTGAAGCCCTATCTGCGCACGGTGGCGCAGCCGAAGTAATTCCGCGCATTGCAGCATTGCGAGAGAGCGCCGGTTCGCGTCATGCGGACCGGCGTTTTTAATGCGCACGATCTTCAGGAGTGACCGGTCCGGCGTTCCGGCGATGTATCGACTTCGCCCGGACGGCGCAGCATCTTGTCCACTTCGCCCGCATGCATTTCTTCAACGTGAATCATCTGCCGCGCGTATTCTTCCAGCGCGACGGAACGGCCCTCGACCACCTTGAGCAAATCGCGATACAGATTGAGCGCGACTTCTTCGGCCTGCAACGATTCGCGCAGGATCGTGGCGATATCGAACGTATGGTTGTCGAGCAGCGGACCGATGTGCAGCGACGGATACGCACCCATCGTCGTAATCCATTCGCCGGCCTGATGCGCATGCGTCAGCGATTCATCGGCCTGCGCGCGCAGCCACGACACGATCGGAATGCGGCCGAAGCCGAACACGAGAAACGAATAATGGGTGTAACGCACGACGCCTGCCAGTTCGGATTCGAGAATCTTGTTCAGGACGTCGACGACCTTTTCCTTTTCGAGCTCTGCCATTGCTGCCTCCGTTTTTCAACGCCGGGCGCTCCGTGGGACGGATGGGCCATGACTCATCGCATGCGGGGCTTCACCCATTGTAGTCATCACAACGGCGCATGCGGGTGAAACTGCGGAGTCGGAGCGCGCAAGATGCGCTCCCGGCGTGAATAAACGACGATGCGGCGGCTTCGCGGCCGCGGCAGGCAAGGACAGGGCGTAAAACGCCCGCAAAGGCTGAACAGGCCGCTTAAGCCATTTCCTCGATCCACAGCGACGCGGCGCCCGCGAGCACCTGCGACATCGCGATGCGGGCGCCTTCGGTGTCGTTCGTTTCGATCGCGCGAACGACCCGGCCGTAATCGGCAAGCTGCGAGTCCGGCACGCGCGGCAATGCGTGCGGCTGAGTGCGCAGGGCCGCCTTCATCGTCTTGATGCCGACACGCACGACGCTGCCCATCTGCCGCAGCAATTCGTCGCCACTTGCCTCGACGATAGCCGCCTGCAACGCATCTTCCGATGCGGATTGCAGCGCCTCCGACGGGCTCGCATGCACGAGCCGCTGATACGCGGCGTTGATCGAGATGCGCTGATGGCGATTCGCGCGCGTCGCCGCAAGCGCGGCGGCCGGCGGATCGACGAGCGCGCGGAATTCGATCAGCCTGCGGATGCATTCCGGGTCCGGCAGCGCACGCAAACGCCACTCGGCGACTTCCGGATCCATGATGAGCCATTCGCGCGCGGGCTTGATGCGTGTGCCCGTTTTGGGCCGCACGTCGAGCATGCGGCGCGAGATGAGAATGCTCAACGCCTCGCGCATGATGGTGCGGCTCACGCCGTGCTTCTTGGAAAGCAGCACTTGCGGCGGCAGCACGTTGTCTTGGTATTCGCCGCTCACGATGCCCGCGACGAGTTGATTGACTACGCGCTTGACGAGTGATGCTTCATATCCATGATTCATTTTTTTGTTCTCGTGATAACGCCCACGCTTAAGGCTTCCCGCCGTTCGTCGCCGAACGGAATGGCCCGCGCATTGTGTGTCCCGACGCCTCGGTGCGCCGCGCCGCCGAATGTGCGCTGCTGGCGCTTGCCCTCCGGCATGCCGATATTGGTCCCCAGGTTCCAGCTACCCGATGCGGACTGATCCGCATCCACCCCATAGCGGTCGATTCTTGTCTGGACAGCCTCGTCGATCCGCTGAAAGAAGCGTATATCCGCGCGACCCGGTTTAACAATATGGTTCACCGCTAATTCGACTGACTATCGTGCGTCCGCACACAAAGTTGCGCAGGCAGGGCACGCGCCGCGATTTGCGTCGCAACGCGCAAGCGTTTGCGCGTCATCCGTTATGCGAAGCATCGGTTGCCTGAGCCCGCACTATTTCATGTGTTAGCCTTTGCCCGCCAATACAACGCAATGCAACGCAATCCAACTTAGTAAGGAGAAGGGAAACATGAAAGTCGCCGTCATGGGCGCGGGCGCCGTCGGTTGCTATTACGGCGGGATGCTCGCGCGCGCCGGTCACGACGTCGTGCTGATCGCGCGGCCGCAGCATGTCGAGGCCATCATGCGCGAAGGCTTGCGGCTCGACACGCAACATTTCGACGAACGCGTGCGCGTATCCGCAAGCATCGAGGCGAGCGCGGTGAAAGGCGCGGAGCTCGTGCTCTTCTGCGTCAAGTCCACCGATACCGACAGCGCGGCTCAAGCCCTGGCGCCTTATCTCGATGGCGACGCGCTCGTGCTGTCGTTGCAAAACGGCGTGGAGAACGCGGCGCGTCTGCGCGAACTGCTGCCGCAGGAAGCGGCGGCTGCGGTGGTGTACGTGGCATCGGAGATGGCGGGGCCGGGGCATATACGGCATCACGGACGCGGCGAACTCGTGATCGAACCGTCGACGATGAGCGAAGCCGTGGCGCGCGCGTTTGTCGACGCGGGCGTGCCGACCGAAATCTCCGATAACGTGCGCGGTGCCTTATGGGCCAAGCTCGTGTTGAACTGCGCGTATAACGCCCTTTCAGCGATCACGCAGATGCCTTACGGCAAGCTCGTTCAAGGCGAAGGTGTGACGCGGGCAATGCGCGATATCGTCGATGAATGCCTTGCCGTCGCGACAGCCGATGGCGTCACGATCCCCGGCGATGTGGATGCCGCCGTGCGTCGTATCGCTGAAACCATGCCGAATCAGTTTTCATCGACGGCGCAGGATCTGGCGCGCGGCAAGAAGAGCGAAATCGATCATCTGAACGGATTGATCGTGCGACGCGGCGAGGCGCTCGGTGTACCGACGCCTGCGAACCGCTTGCTGCACGTGCTCGTCAGGCTGATTGAAAACAAAGCGGGCTGACGCGATTTATCACTACGCGGGCACGGCCGATGCTGAGTTTGTAGTACGCGCAGAAAACATCGCGCGCTTTCTACAAACCGGAGATTCGCCATGAAATCGTTCGTCAAAGCTCTGGCCGTCGCCGCCGTAGTGGTGGCGCCGGCTCTTTCCTTCGCACAAACCGATTCGTCGTTATCACGCGATCAGGTCAAGCAGGATTTGCGGCAGGTGGAAGCTGCGGGTTATGACCCGTCGCGCTCGGATCAGACGTCGTATCCGTCGGATATTCAGGCTGCTGAAAGCCGCGTCTCGCGCCAGAATGGTGCAGCGCCCGCGGACACGAACGCTTACGGTGGCACGGCGGGTGGCGCCTCGGCGTCGGGTATGCGAACGATGCAGACCATGCGACCGATGAACAATGACGGCACCAAGCCGGTCTACTTCGGCCACTAACGCGGGCTGAGGCCGCGCCATAGCATTGCATGGCGCGGCGTGTTGTGCGTCTTTCCGGCAGGCGCGCTACCATGATTTCTTCGCGCGTTTCTTCGCGCTCGAGCAGCCAAAGAATCAGGCAGAAACTCATGGATAAAGCCGTCAAGATTCCCGGACCCGATCATCCGATTACTATCGACCGCAGTCCCTTGCATGTGATAGTCAAGGCGGGCGGGCGCGTGATCGTCGATACGACTGACGCGCTGGCACTTCGCGAGGCATCGTATCCCGAAGTGCTGTACGTACCGCGCAAAGATGTCGACATGTCGCAACTGGAACGTACGTCGCACACTACCTATTGTCCTTACAAGGGCGAATGCAGCTATTACAGCATTCCCGCAGGCGGCGATAAGGCTGTCAATGCGGTGTGGACCTATGAGTCGCCTTATGATGCCGTCGCGGTGATCAAGGATCATCTGGCGTTCTATCGCGATCGCGTGGATTCGTTCGAAACGCGCGATGCTTGATGCTTAATCGAGTAACGATTTCGCGCGGGTCTTCAGCATCGCGCTGAAATCGTCGAGCCAGCCGAGCGAAAGACGCCAGCTCTGCCAGTAAAGATCGACATCGAGACGCGAACCGGGCTGCACTTCAACCAGTTCGCCGCTCTCGAGTTCGCGCGCGATCAGGCGTTGCGGACACATGCCCCAAGCAAGACCCGACATGCATGCGCCCACGAAAGCCGCGCCGTGCGGAACGACATGCGCGGGCGGTTCGATGTCCGCGCGGCTCACACGTTTGATGAAGCGCCTTTGTAGTTCGTCCTTGTCGTTGAAATTCACGCAGGGCGCGCTACGCCACGCATCGCGCGTGAGGCCATCGGAAAAGTGTCGCGCGAAATACGCAGGCGAGCATACCGCGCGATAGCGCATGCGTCCGAGCTTGATCGAACGCCAGCCGGGCACCGGCTCGGCCAGCGTCGTGACCGCGCCTTGCACGTCGCCTTCGCGTATGCGCTGCGCCGTGTGATCCTGATCGTCGACGACGAGATCGAGCAGCAATTCACGTTCGACGCAAAAGGCCGCCGCAGCCTCGATGAACCAGGTGCTCATGCTGTCGTCGTTGACGGCGATACGCAGCTTCGCGCGCCGTTCCCCCGGCGAGCCCGGCAAAGCCGGCATGCGTCCGCCGAGTTCCGCTTCGAGCATTTGCACGCGTTCGGTGTGCCGGCACAACAGCGCGCCCGATGCCGTGGCTTCGCAAGGTTGCCCGCGCTTGACGAGCAGGCTTCCGACCCGTTCCTCCAGCAATTTGACGCGTTGCGAGACCGCCGAAGGCGTGACGTTCAGCTCACGCGCGGCGCGTTCGAAAGAACCGCTGCGAACGACCGCAAGCAGTGCATCGAGGAGGGCGTAGTCGAGCATTAGCGTTCCTTAATCCAAATTAGGAAGTTTAGCTTTTTGAATTCGATGACGGAGGGCAAACTCGGGTCTTCTTCGACCCGGATTACACGGCCAATCATGCAACCGACGCCCTTCAAACTGGAACGCTACTTCGCGCAGCACGAATTCACCGCGCGCCATCTTCTGTGCAGCTCCGATCCCGAATCGATGTCGATTGGCGAGCTTCTGGCCTTCGAACCCGGTTCGATCGACGCATTGCGCGAAACCTGGCTCGGCTACACCGAATATCCGGGCGCACCCGCATTGCGCCGCGCGCTGGCAACGCTATACGAGAACGTTCAGGCGGATGAAATCATCGTCCATACGGGCGCGCAGGAAGCGATCTATTCGTTCATGCACTCGATGCTCGCGCCGGGCGATCATATGATCGTTCATATGCCCGGCTATCAGTCGCATTACTCGGTGGCAGAGGCGATGGGCGTAAAGGTCTCGCCGTGGAAGGCGCGTGAAGAAGCGGGCTGGGCGCTCGACCCCGACGAACTGGAGACGCTCCTCACGCCCGCGACGCGTGCGCTCGTGATTTGCGCGCCGCATAATCCGACCGGCTATCTGCCCACGCGCGAGGTGTTCGACGCAATCGTTGCGTTCGCACGCAAGCACAACCTGTGGCTCTTCAGCGATGAAGTGTATCGCGGGCTCGAATACGATATCGCCGATCGTCTGCCCGCAGCGTGCGATGTGTACGAACGCGCGATCTCGCTGGGCGCGCTGTCGAAGACGCACGGACTGGCGGGCTTGAGATTAGGCTGGATCGCGACCCGAAGCGCGGCCGTGCTCGAACGCATGAGCACGTTCAAGGACTATCTGACCATCAGTAATAGCGCGCCGAGCGAGTATCTTTCCACCATCGCGGTTCGTCATACCGAGGCGCTGATCGCACGCAACACGAACATCGCGCGAGGCAATCTGAGTTTGCTGGACGAATTCTTCGCGCGT
This sequence comes from Caballeronia insecticola, assembly GCF_000402035.1. Taxonomy (GTDB): domain Bacteria; phylum Pseudomonadota; class Gammaproteobacteria; order Burkholderiales; family Burkholderiaceae; genus Caballeronia; species Caballeronia insecticola. The sequence goes on along the minus strand of NC_021294.1, from coordinate 777,156 downwards.
CACGCGAATCGCTTCGAGTGGCATCGTCCGCGTGCGGGCACCATCGGTTTCGTGCGACTGAAACAAGGGCACGCCGAGCAGTTCTGCGCTGAACTGCTCGAACGTACGGGCGTGCTGCTGTTGCCTTCCTCGCTAGTCGATCATGGCGACGCGCATTTTCGCCTGGGCTTCGGCCGACGCAACATGCCCGAAGCACTCGCGATCGTCGATGCCTATTTGGACGCGACCGTAACAAGCACCGCATCCTGACGATAGGCACCCGGAAACATCTGCTTGAGATTGCCGATCTTGGGCAGATCGTTGATTGCGATATACGGGCTTTCCGGATGCTCGGTCAGATAGTTCTGGTGATAGCTCTCCGCCGGATAGAAGCTCGTGTAGTCTTCGACCTTCGTGACAATCTTGCCGCGATACACATGCGCGCTGTCGAGCTGCGCGATATAGGCGTTGGCGACATCGCGTTGGGCCTGGTTCGTCGGAAAGACAGCCGAGCGATATTGCGTGCCGTGGTCCGGGCCCTGATAGTTCAATTCGGTCGGGTTATGCGCGACAGAAAAGAAGATCTGCAAGAGCTTGCCGTACGTGACCTGTGCCGGATCGTAAGTCACGCGCACGGACTCCGCGTGTCCCGTGTCGCCATCGCTTACGCGTTCGTATTGCGCAGTGTTCGCCGCGCCGCCCGCGTAGCCTGCCATCACTTCCTTCACGCCGCGCACGTGCTGGAAGACGCCTTGTACGCCCCAGAAGCAGCCGCCTGCAAACACAGCGGTTTCCGTATGAACCGCGCCTGCCGTTTCATCGTGCGCGGGCGGCGGAATCTTTACGGCTTCCTCGCTCGAATAAGCAACGCGCTGCAATGCGAACGCGCCTGCGAACAGCACGGCCACGCTCGCGATCTTGAATGACTTGCTGGTGTTCTTCAACATGAATACTCCTCGATGAATCGGGTTTGACCGGGCTCAACCGAACGTGAACGCATAGGCTTCCACGCCGGGGTCGAGAAATTCGATGGTGAACGTGCGATCCCCAACCGGACCTGGTTGCCGCACGAGTTGATAGAGACGCTCTTCCTTGACGATACCGCTTCCATCGGCCTGAATGTCGCTGCCGTGCGAAGCGCCGGGGGCGGCGCCGTCGATGCTCACGCGAAAGCGTACCGGCTTGCCATCTTTCGACGGCCCGAGCACGAGATGCAGATCGCGCGCATGAAAGCGATACACGATGCGTCCCGACGTGCCTTCGAGCGTCGCATGTTCGGCGCCGACTTTCCATGCACCCGCAAGGCCCCAGTCGTTCACGTCGAGCGATTTCGGCGCGCCATAGTCGTGAATGCGGTCGGGTGTCTGTCCGCCCGGCGACATGAACTGCTCGGCGCGCTCATAACCGATATACGTTTCCGGCGAGCGCATGTCGGCGTTGTCGGCCTGCATCATCGCGCCTTGAGCGGTGGCATCGTCGCTGCTTTTTGCTGTCATCGCCGTTGAGGGCGCCGCACCGTGTCCCGCTTCCGCGAGCAACTCCTGAATCACGTGCTCGGAATGCGCATAGTCGCCTTCGCCGAAATGGTGATAGCGGATGTTGCCCTTTGCATCGACGAAATAGTGCGCCGGCCAGTACTGGTTATTCAACGCGCGCCAGATTGCATAGTTGTTGTCGACTGCAACCGGATAGTCGATGCCGAGATCGGCAATCGCCTTCTTCACGTTGTCGACGTTGCGCTCGAACGCGAACTCCGGCGCATGCACGCCGATCACGACAAGACCCTGATCGCGATACTTCTGCGCCCACGTCTTGACATACGGCAACGTGCGCAGGCAGTTGATGCACGAGTATGTCCACACATCCACGAGCACGACCTTGCCGCGCAGCGCCTCTCGCGTAAGCGGCGGCGAGTTGAGCCACTGCACCGCACCATCGAGCGGCGGCAGCGTGCCTTCCACCGGCAACGCGGCGGGCGTGTCAGCCTTCGGCTGCTCGGTGCTCGCACGCATCATGGCGGACGAATCGACGTTCGCAGTGGCGGGCTTCATGACGTTCTGCGCGGACTTCATCATCGCATCATTGCGATTCGAGAGCTTGTCGACGAGATGCTGCTCGATCCCCGATGTCGCCACCGTCGATACACGTGCGAGCACGCCTGTGTCGAGTCCCAAACCGATCGCCACGACGCCGACGAGCATCGCCGCACCGATGCCGCGCCGCACCCATTCGCCCGCGCCGAGCGAGCGTTTCATCGCCGTGAAGACACGTCCGCCAATGAGCAGCGCAACGGCAAGCGACGTGGCCGCGCCCGCCGCATAAGCAATCAGCAGCAGCGTAGTGCCGACGCTCGCGCCGTTGAGCGCCGCACCGGTCAACACGAGGCCGAGGATCGGGCCCGCGCACGGCGCCCACAAAAGTCCGGTCGCGATGCCGAGCACGAACGAACCACCCGCGCTCGGCTTGCCGTCGCCGCGCTGGGCGAATGCGGTCAGACGATTACCTGCAGTGACGAACGGATGCATCACGCGCTCCGCGAAGCTCGGCAAGAGCAACGTGATGCCGAACACCGCAAGCAGCACGATGGCGGCCCAGCGGCCGTACTGATTGGCCTGCGTCACCCAGCCGCCGCCGACTGCGGCAAGCGTTGCGACGGCGGCGAACGTGAGACCCATGCCCGCAAGAAGCGGCAGACCGCTCTTGACGAACGGCTGGTCCGCGCGCGAGAACACGAAAGGAAGAACCGGCAGGATGCACGGACTGAGAATCGTCAGCGCGCCGCCAAGATAGGCCAGGACGATGAGCAGCATGATGGTCTCGAATGAGTTTGTTCGTGATGTGCCGTGTGCGCGTTACGCTGCGCCCGGGGTGAAATTCATGGCCACGCCGTTCATGCAATAGCGCAGGCCCGTGGGCTTCGGTCCGTCGTCGAAAACATGTCCGAGATGACCGCCGCAGCGGCTGCAATGCACTTCGGTGCGCAACACGCCGAACGAACCGTCTGCGCGCGTCGCGACTGCATGATCGAGCGGCGCCCAGAAGCTCGGCCAGCCGGTATGACTATCGAACTTGGTGCGCGAAGAAAACACCGCAAGCTTGCAGCCCGCGCAAACGAAGGTGCCCGCGCGATGTTCGTCGTTCAACGGACTCGTATAAGGGCGTTCCGTGCCTTCGCGGCGCAGAACATCGAATTGTGCGGGGCCGAGCAGGCGGCGCCATTCGTCGTCGCTATGAACGACGTCGAAATGCTCCTGCGAAGTCGTCTGCGGCGCGGATCCGGCGGCAAGCGCGCGCAGCCGCCCGGACAATCCGAACGCTGCGGCGGCAACCGCAGTGCCCGTCAGAAGAAAGCGGCGGCGGGTTGGCATGATGCGATCCTCGTGTGCGAGTGGGATAGCCGGATCTTAGGCGCGCGCGTGTCCCCGAGTCCTCACCGAAAGTTAAATTAAATGTGATACTTGGCCGCGCGCTTTTCTGCACAATGACAAGGCAAGCAGCGCTTTAAGTATTTATTGCCGATTTTTCGCTAAAGTGTTTAGCGCGCATTGTTCACTGCCCGTCGATGACATTCGCTCATGGATCATCCGAAACGCATTCTGATCGTCGAAGACGACATGCATATCGCCGATGTGCTGAGTCTCAACCTGCGCGACGAGCGCTATGAAGTCGTGCATTCCGCCGATGGCGCCGAAGGATTGCGCTTGCTCGAACAAGGCGGCTGGGACGCGCTGATTCTCGATCTGATGTTGCCGGGCGTCGACGGCCTTGAAATATGCCGTCGCGCGCGGGCCATGACGCGCTATACGCCGATCATCATCACGAGCGCGCGGTCGAGTGAAGTGCATCGCATACTCGGTCTGGAACTCGGCGCAGACGATTATCTTGCCAAGCCTTTCTCGGTGCTGGAACTCGTCGCGCGCGTGAAGGCGTTGCTGCGCCGCGTCGATGCCGTCGCGAAAGATTCACGGCACGATGCCGGGCGCATCGAAGTGTCGGGCATCGCGATGGATCCGCTTGCGCGTGAAGCGTGGGTCGATGGCGCGCGTATCGAACTCACGCCGCGCGAATTCGATTTGCTCTATCACTTCGCGCGTCATCCGAACAAAGTGTTTTCGCGTATGGATCTGCTCAACGCGGTGTGGGGTTATCGGCACGAAGGCTATGAGCACACCGTGAACACGCATATCAACCGGCTGCGCGCGAAGGTAGAGAAGGACGCATCGGATCCCAAACGCATTCTCACGGTATGGGGTCACGGCTATAAGCTCGCGACGCAAGCGCCGGAGGGCGAGGGTGCCGCACCGTGAAGCTCACGTTGTCGCAACGGCTCTTTGCGGTGTTCTGCGTGCTGCTGCTGGCGTGCTGCGGAGCGTCCGCATGGCTGCAGATCCGTGCAAGCGATCTGCGCGAGAAGGAAGTCATTCAAAGCCTATCGCGCGGGCTGGCTGCGCACATCGCGCATGACGGCGCGCTCGCCGACGCCCACGATATCGACGCGCCCGCCGTGCGCCGGCTCTTTAGCCAGTTGATGGTGGTGAACCCGAGCGTCGAGGTCTATCTGCTCGACGACACCGGCCGCATTCGCGCCGACGATGCGCCGCCGGGTCATGTGAAACGCGATCGTGTCGATCTCGCGCCGGTGCGACGCTTCCTGAACGGCGACGCATTGCCGATTCTCGGCGACGATCCGCGCAGCGAAGACGACCGCAAAGTATTCAGCGCGGCGCCGCTCGCCGCGCCCGGTCAGCCGCCGTTCGGTTATGTCTATATCGTGCTGCTCGGCGAGGAACACGACGCGCTTGCCGCGAAGGCGTCGGCGAGCGCGGTGTTGCGCACCACACTCGCTTCGATGGGACTGGTCACGTTGCTCGGGCTCGTCGCCGGTGTCGTGGCCTTCGGGCTTGTTACGCGCCCGTTGCGCCGCCTGACCGAAGCGATGCGCAAGTTCGACGCACGCGGCGAGCCAGTCGCGACTGCGCTGCCGCTTGCATCCGCACAGCGCGATATCCGCGAAGCCGATAAGCGCCAAGACGAACGCGACGAAATCGTCGTGCTGGAGGGCGCTTTTGTGCAGATGGCCGAGCGTATAGGCGAGCAATGGCGGGAGCTTGGACGGCAGGATCGCGAACGGCGCGAGATGGTCGCCAATATTTCACATGATTTGCGCACGCCGCTTTCGTCGCTGCATGGCTATCTGGAGACACTGTCGCTCAAGTCCGACGTACTTGCCGAGACGGAGCGCCGTCGCTATCTGTCGATTGCGCTCGCGCAAAGTGCCAAGGTCGGTCATCTCGCGCAGTCGCTGTTCGAGCTTGCGCGGCTCGAGCACGGCATGGTGGCGCCTGAAGCCGAACCGTTCTCGCTTGCGGATCTCTTGCAAGATGTTTTCGAAAAGTTCGAACTCGCGGCACAGGCGCGCGGCGTGCGCTTGAACGCCCAGATCGCGCCGCGCTTACCGAGCGTGCTCGCGGATCTTGGCATGATCGAGCGCGTGCTCACGAATCTGCTGGACAACGCGATTCGTCATACGCCTGAGCATGGCCTCGTTGAAGTGACACTCGCGCCCGTGAACGATAAAGGCGAAAGGGTTGAAGTCACGGTGAGCGATACCGGACCGGGCATACCGCACGCAATGCGCGATGCGCTCTTTCAACGTCCGTTCGCATCGAGCGGTGCGCATCGTGGCGGGCTTGGGCTGCTCATCGTCAAGCGCATGCTGCAATTGAACGGCAGTGAGATTCGCTTGATCGATGCGGCGCATCAAGGCACGACATTCCGTTTCGACCTGCCCGCCGCCGTCGTGCAAACGGGCGATGGCGCACCGCGTGAACACGGCCGGCGGGGCTAAAAAAAACCCGGCATTGCTGCCGGGTTGAAGGGGATGGTCATCGCTTCGCCGTAGCGCCGTTGGGATGCGCGTATGACGTTGCCCGGTCCGACCATCCGCGTGGACGTTTCAATGAAAGCTAACGCGAAACCACCGCGTTCGATCTCGCAAAACTACGCGCCTCCCGTTCACAATAAACGTTGTAGCCGCGCTTGCTTAAACCAGTCTTAAGAATCATTCGATGATGAAGCAGAGCGATTACGAAGCGTTTTAGACAGGTACGCTTCACTCAATGCATTTGTTTAAGAGGAACGCTTGCCGCATTTGACTATTCGTTTCGCAGACTCACCGTTCCGAACATTTCGATAGCGTGCGCACCGAAATGCAGCACATCGCTTGCTGAAAAAATTGCCGGATGACACTTCCGTGAAATCGCGGGCCGTTCTTCTATGTGGAAACTTTCCTTGGTTTTGCGCAATATGTTTGCTAGCATGTAATCGAACCCCAGCCGTCGCCTGGTCTTTGTAAGGAAAGCAGGCAAGCGGCGCAGATCTTCAATACGTATTTTCCGGCATATCGCGGGCCAGATGCCCGGCGAGCGGTCAGACATGCGCGCATTAAGCCAGACGTTTGATGCATTTCGAATTTTTGACCGATTGCACTGTTTATTTCAGCACTCGAAATAAAAAACACGCAAATTCATAAAGCGTGTCAAACGCGGTCATGGCGAATTCGACTTTACTGTTAATGCGTTACGCAGAAGTGCTGCTTACTAAAGCGCTTTAAATGCTATACGTAACGCATGGCTCGTAATCGGCGAATATCGCGCACCCTTCTTGGCGTTGCAGGTGATTTCCTGGCAATCGGTACCGTCATCGGTTTATCCGGTGAGGGTGGAATGTCGCACGCATACGATCCGCGCAATAAGCGGGAGGAAACGTGGAAACGGAACTCAGTCAGCGGCTTGCAAAGGCATTATGGCGTTGTGCATCGCATGGGCAGGTGCTGAGCTATCAGCGCTTTCACGCGCTCTGTGATAAAGGCGTGCCACTCCCGCAGCGCTATGCGGCGCTGGAGTCCGCGATCAAATCGCTGGGCGATGTGCGCGATATCGACTACGGAGTGTTAATGGCGCTCGACAGCGGCTTGCCAGGAGCCGAGTTCTTTCAACGTTATCTCTGTCACCGTCACAGCGAATATGTGACGCGCATGGGCGACCCGAAATATCATCGACAGACGCTGGCGCGCAAGCGCACGCTCGTCGCGCTCGAACGCGATCGCGTGTATGAGCATGCACGCATGGCGGAGCAAGAACGCGCGAGACAAGCCGCTTGAGCGTTGAACGTTGGACGTGCGGCCGATTCAAACGCTGGCCTCGACACGCTCGTCGAGGCTGGCCTTCGCTATGATCCAGTCGCAAAGGCATTTCATCGCAAGCGCCGCACGGTTGAATGGCGGCTGCGGCCAATGAAGAAAAGACCGAGTATCTGATGGCGTGTGTATCGCGCGCGACAAGCAAGGTGCTCGTGTTAGCGAAATGCTTTAGAAAGCTTAGGCGCAGCGTTCGATATCCTTTCCGCCGACGAATGAGCGATGGCAAACACAAGCCATGCGTTAAGCGCCAATTGATAGCTTCTTTAGGCAAATAACGGCGGCGAAACCCGCTACGCAGGGCACGCTTAATATAATTCGCTCTATACCTCGCGAACCCGCCGTGAGGCAGTCGAGCGGCTCGTAGACAAGGCGTACCAGGTTGCCCCGTCCAGGCCCCGACATCGCGCGGGGCTTTTTGCTTCCGGGAACATCGGTTGCGTGCGCGGATCACCGCGTATACGCGCGACCGGACGTTGACGGCCAGTCATGGCAAGGCGAGACTTGCGGCAGGAGACATCTTGTCGCCGATTGCGCGCCACCAGAGACGAGGAAAAGATCTAATGAGACCGGTTGTCTTCGGGAATCGCTTCGGATGGCTGCATGCAGGGAACGGCACGCGAGGCGTGGTGCTCTGCAACACATACGGCCACGAATACGTATGGACATACAGCGGCATGCGTCATCTCGCCGACGCGTTGTCCGCGCGCGGCCTTTGGGTGCTGCGCTTCGATTATCACGGCACCGGCGATTCGGCCGGTGCGGACGGCGCACCTGATCAATTCGCTTCCTCAGTCGGCGACGTAGAAGCGGCCATCGACTGGTTCAAGGAAACGACGGGCGTCACGCATCTCACGCTATGCGGTTTTCGGGTCGGCGCCGCGTTTGCGCTGGCCGCGGCATTGCGCAAGCCAGTCGACGAACTGGTGTTGCTTGCGCCGGTCACGAGCGGACGCATTTATATGCGTGAATTGAGCATCGTGCGCAAGACCTGGCTCGATCAATTAGCGCCTCCGCTGCGCGAGATGCAGCAAGAAGATGCGCCGCTCAATGTGCTCGGCCAGATCTATCACGACGAATTCAAACGTTCGCTTGAACAAATAGACCTCGTATCGAGCGTGAAGAGCGCAGCCACGGTGCCAGCGCGTCGCGCATTGATCATGAACGCGCGAGCGGGCGGCAAGGATCCGTTGTTCGACGCATTGGCGGAACGTGGGGTCGAAGTTGAAGCGCGTCCTTTCGAGGACTTGATCGGCTTCGTTCAGGAGACCGCGTTTAACGCATTGCCGCGTGCTGCCTTCGCGGAAGCCGTGCAATGGATCGCGGGCAGCGCATCGGAAGAAGCATCCGTGAATTCGCCTGTCGTGGCAGAAGAATGGCCCGAGCTCAGGATCGAAACGCCCGAAGCGATCGAGCGTCCCGTTTCGATGGGCGACGATGGTCTCTTCGGCATCATGTGCGAGCCACGCACGGGCTCCGCGCGCGGCTCCGTATTTCTTATCGCCAATACATCGGCGAGTTCTCGCGTGGGCGACAGCAGGTTGACCGTGCGTATCGCGCGTGAGCTGGCGCGAAGCGGCGTCGCGTCGCTGCGTTTCGATGCGCGCGGTCGCGGCGACAGTCCGGCGGCACCGGGCATCGTGCAATCGGATACAGCGTTCGGGCGCATCTATAACTCCGTGGCGACCGACGACACCGCGTGCGCCGCACGCTGGCTCTCGCGTCAGGGATATAAATCCATCTTTTCGCTGGGCGTGTGTTCGGGTGCGTATCACGCGCTGAAGGCCGCGCTGATCGAGGAATCGATCACAGGCGTCGTCACGGTGAATCTGCCGACGTTCAAGAAGCCTGTCGATATCGCGCCCGATGCACTGCGCCAGTCGACGCGCAATTCCATGGCGGGCTATGCATTCTCGATGCTCGATCCGCAGAAGTGGAAAGCCATCTTTCGTGGCGAAAAGAATTTGACGCGCGTATTGCGCTTTGTTCTGAGCTATCTGGTGACGCGCATGCGTTCGCGTATCGTCGATGTATTGCGCCTCGATCGCCTGAGCCAGACACCGCCCGAACTCGCAACCGAGCCGGGCCCGATCATTCGCGCACTCGATGCGAGACACGTTAAAACCGTGCTCGTGTATGGCGCTTACGACGCGGGCATGGATCTGATCAACGCGCACTTCGGCAAAGGCGGCGCACGTTTGTCGCGCTTCCCGTCCGTGCGAATGGCGATCTTTCCGGATGCCGATCATTCGCTCTTCATGTCGGCAGGTTCGGCACAAGTCATTGCGCTGTGCGACAACGTCTCCAAGGAAAAGAGGGCGACCATTGCGGACCCCATGTTTCCAGGCAGAGAGCCAGTCGTGCTCTGAGCGTTGATGCGTTCGCCTGCGCGCCACGTGAGCGCGCTTCGCGCGTCTTGAGTATCCTTCCATACTGGAACCCGCCCCATGCGGGGCAGTGTCCCATCGAGAGTCCATGTCAGCGTGCCTCGCCCGGTTCACCCGGGCCACGGGGCCGCATCACCCGAAAGCACAGGAGTCTGACGATGTCGATTGAAAAGGTTCTTTACCGCGCGCACGCTCATGTCACCGGCGGCCGCGACGGCAGCGCGAACATCCCCGAAAGCAATCTCAACCTCAAGCTGACGACGCCGAAAGAACTCGGCGGCGGTGGCGGCGACGGCACGAATCCCGAGCAGCTATTCGCAGCAGGCTATAGCGCGTGCTTTATCGGTGCGATGAAGTTCGTCGCGGCGCGCGACAAAATCAATCTGCCGAAGGATGTAGCGGTCGATGGAAATGTGGGCATCGGCCAGATTCCGAACGGCTTCGGCATTGAAGTGGAATTGAAGATTTCGCTGCCGGGCATGGACCCCAACGAGGCGAAGGCCTTGATCGATAAAGCGCACATCGTGTGTCCATATTCGAATGCGACGCGCAATAACATTGATGTGAAGCTGACGCTGGCTTGATGCCACGTAGCGTTCGAGCGTCCGTGTCGTGACGTTCGAACGCGCTATTGCTCGATCACCGATCTGCCGGAGGCGAACGATGACGCTGACATCTGGAATCGATCACGTGGGTCTGACAGTACCCAATCTCGACGCAACACGGGACTTCTTTGTGCAATGCCTTGGCTGGAAGGTTGTTGGCGAGAAGCCGGACTACCCAGCCGTGTTCGTTTCCGATGGCAGCCTGCTGGTCACGTTATGGCAGCAGAAAGAGGTGTCGGCGCCCGTTGGCTTCGACCGGCGCAAGAACGTCGGGCTTCATCACCTTGCGCTACGCGCAGCCAATGAGAACGCATTCAACGAGATTCTCGAGCGCGTGTCTGCGTGGCCGGGCGTAACCGTGGAGTTCGGACCCGAGTTGCTGGGAAGCGGACCGAAGCGGCACATGATGATTTATGAGCCGGGCGGGATTCGCATCGAATTCGACTTCGATCCGCGCGTATAGGTTAGTCAGCCGATCAGAAACGGCGTGCGGTCTTCGACCGACGCCAGCCATGCGGGCGCGCGGCCGCGTCCGCTCCACGTTGCGCCGCTTTGCGGATCACGATAAAGCGCCGGTTGCGGACCACGCGGCTGGCCTTTTCCCTTGCCTTGAGCCTTGCCCTTGACCGCGGCGCGCGTCTTCGCCTTAGGCTTGCTTTGCGCGGACGTCGCGCTCACTGCGAATTTGCTGCGATCTTTTGCCTTGGCGATCCATGCGGGCGCGCGGCCACGACCGCTCCATGTGGCGCCGGTTTTCGGATCCTGATAGGCCACCGAACTTTGTTTGCGTGCCGGCTTCGACTTTCCTGATTTCTTGCGAGCGCCCGTGTAATTCTCGACGTCGGAGATTGTCAGGTTATGACGCGACATCAAATCATGAATCTTTTGCAGAACGCTTTCGGATTGCTTCGCGATGAGCGAATCCGCTTTCGCCTGAAGTGCTGCTATACGTGTCTGAATGCTTTCGAGCGTGGACATGGCTTACCCCTAGGTATTGTTTCCCGCACTATGCCATGCACATGCGGGGCGCGCTAGGGGAAATTCACGCGAATCGGCTGGAATTCAATCAATCGAGCAAATCAGAAACTACTTTCTGCGTGCGTGTGAGGCAAAACGCACGCTAACGAAATTCTCAAATACGTCCTTTGAATCTTGATAGCTTGAAAAAATCAAACCGTCGGAACGAAATGACTGAGTTGAATGCATGGCCGAATGCATGGCCGACTCAACTTCCCCGATACGTCCCGAAGCTCCAGGGAGAGCACAACAGCGGCACGTGATAGTGCTGCGTTGCATCGGCGAGTGTGAAACGCACAGGCACGATGTCCGCGAATACATCGGGCATTTTGAAGTAATCCGCTACCCAGAACCTTAGTTCGAAGTCGCCTGCGCGCGCTTGAGCAGCGGGCAGAATAGGGGCGTCGGTGCGTCCGTCGCGATTGGTGCGCGTGCGCGCGATGAGCGTGGGCGGCTGCGTTCCTACATCGAACAATTCGATCTGCATGCCGGCTGCGGGTTTGCCGAGCGCGACGTCGAGCACATGAGTGGTGATGCCTGCGGCCATGATGTTGAGTCTCCTGATTTCGCGTTTCGTTTCGCCTGGTTTCGTTCAACTGCCGCGATAATAGTTATAGCTCCACGGTCCGAAGAGCACCGGCAAGTGAATGCGCTGACCGGCATCGGTGATCCTGAAACGCAACGGAATCTTCGACAGAAACAACGGTTGCGGCAAATTGACCTTGCGCGAAGCGAAGTATTCATCCACGTGCAACAGCAATTCATAAGTGCCGACGCGATACATATCGCCGATAAGAAGCGGAGGCTCGCTGCGACCACTTGCCGCAAGCGTCGTCGTCTGTAAAAGCCTGGAGCGGTCGCCTTCGATCGCAAAGAGATCGACACGCATGCCTGCCGCCGGCGTGCCGTTCCAGGTGTCGAGCCCATGCATGGTCAGACGCGGACTGAGTCCATCCTGCTGAACGGGGCCCGATGTCTGATTCGGCGAGGGAGCGTTCGGTGCATCGGCGGCGAATGCGGCTTTCGACATCAGCATGCCGGTGCCTAAAGCCGTCGAAGCCATTGAAGCCATCGATGTCAAAGCGAAGCGACGTCGGCCGAGATCTAGCGTTGTAGAGGCTTCTTTATCGCTCATGTCAGGCTCCTTCCTTGTTGCCGAGCTTACGGATGCCGACGATCACGAGCACTGCAGCGACGATCTCGATGACGGCCACGAGATAGAGTCCTGTCGTGACTTTGCCCGTCGCATTCTTGATAAGTCCCATCATGTAGGGCGCACCGAAGCCGGCGAGGTTGGACACCGAATTGATGAGCGCCACGCCCACCGCAGCGGCGCTACCCGCAAGATAACGGTTGGGCAGTTGCCAGAACACGGGAATGGCGCTCATGGTGCCGACAAGCGAAGCGGTCATGGCCAGCAATGCGATGACCGGCGACACGGCGTTCAAACCCATCAGCACGGCAAGCGCCGCCATCGATACGCCGCCCACGATCGCTGCGCCGCTGAAGTGCCAGCGCACCTCGTTGCTGCGGTCCGAATGCGCGCCATTGATGATCATTCCGAGCGCGCCGCACAGATAAGCGACTGCCGCAATCCAGCCGACCGCCATCGGCGCGCCGATCCCCACGTCCTTGATGACGGTCGGAATCCAGAACGTGAGCGTCGAATTCGCGCAAAGCAGGCAGAAGAAGATTGCGATGAGCAGCCACACCTTGCGGTTCGTGAAGAGCGAGCGCCAGTCGTGGCCACGCTCGCCCATTGCGGCATTGTCGCGCTGCAGGGCGTCGAGCACGACGCGCTTTTCATCGGCGCTGAGCCAGTTCGCCTGCTCCGGCTTGTCGGTCATATAGAACCACGCGAAGATGCCGGCCAGTACGGAAGGAATGCCTTCGAGTATGAAGAGCCACTGCCAGCCGTACATGCCGTGCGTGCCGCTCATCGACGTCATGATCCAGCCCGCGAGCGGACCGCCAAGCACGCCCGCAATCGCCGATGCCGACATGAACGTGCCGAATGCACGCGCGCGCCGCTGAGACGGATACCAATACGTCAGATACAGAATCACGCCGGGGTAGAAGCCTGCTTCGAAGGCGCCGAGCAGAAAGCGCAGGACATAGAACTGCGTCGGCGTGGAGACGTGCGTCTGCAACATGCAGATGACGCCCCAGCAGATGGTGATCCGCATGATCGTCTTTTTCGCGCCGATCTTTTGCAGCAGCATGTTCGACGGCACTTCAAAGAGGAAATAGCCGACAAAGAAGATGCCGGCACCGAGACCATATACGGCTTCGCTGAAATGCAGCGTGTCCAGCATCTGCAGCTTTGCGAAGCCGATATTCACGCGATCCAACCAGGCGAGCACCCACAGCACGCCGAGGAACGGCAACAGCCGCCACGAGACCTTGCGATAGACGCTTGCTTCGGCGCTGTCGGCGTCGCTGATGAACGCCGGCATCTCCTGTTTGACGAGCGACATGGTTTCTCCTTTCCAGTCGGTTTGGGGCGCGCGACCTGGGCCGTGCGCTCGGTTGGAAGCAAGTATAGAAACGGCCAATAAATCGGGAACGGGGGACGGGCCAATAAGCCCCATAGCAATGCGTATATAGGTTGCCAAGCCTTATGCCATGCGGCTTTGCGATCTTCGCAGAAGCGCGTTTGCCGACCTATGGATTACCCTAGCGGGACATTAGCGAAGACGCGTCGGTAACGACGGCTGGCAAAATAGCGACGCATTCTTGCGCACCGACCGGGCACGGAAACCACCATGAATCGCACCGACGATCCATTCGATACTTATTTGCTGCGTGTGCTCTGCACGCTGATTGCCGAGCGCAGCGTGTCGCGCACGGCAATTCGTATGAATCAGTCTCAGCCGGCCGTCAGTTCGGCGCTCAAGCGCTTGCGCGCCATCTTCAACGACCCGTTGCTCACGCGCGAAAAGAACGTCATGGTGCCCACACAGCGCGCCATTCAGCTTGCGCAAAGCGCGCAGGCTGCATTGAGCGCGCTCGACAACCTGCTCGTATCGGATGAGCATTTCGATCCTGCGACCACCGAGCAAAGCTTTACCGTGGGCATGCCGGACTATCTGGCGCCACCCTTTTTTGCGCATGTCGTGCGCGAATTCAGGCGCGCTGCACCACACGCGCGCATCGTTGCGGTACCGCTGTCGGCTTCATTCAACTATGAACAGGCGCTCTCGGAAGGCTCGCCGGATATCGTGATCGGCAACTGGCCCAATCCGCCGGAGCATTTGCATCTGTCCGTTCTGCTGGAGGACGACGTGGTGTGCGTCGTGGCCAGCGACAGCGCCTACGCTCAGGCAGGCAAGTTCGATGCCGACGACTATCTGAGCGCCGCGCATATCGTGCCGGCGCCTTATTCGCGCGATCAACGCGGCGTCGTGGAAACCGGACTCAGCACCATGCGCGTGCATCGCGATAATCGCGTGAGTTGCCCTTACTTCAATCTCGCGCCCAGCCTGCTGCCGGGAACGGATTTGATCCTCACGACCGGGCGGCATTTTGCCAACTATCACGCGCAGTATCTGCCGCTTACGGTGCTGGATCCGCCCATCGAATTTCCGTTCATGCGCTTTTATCAGCTCTGGCATCCGTCGCGACATCGCTCGGCTTCGCACGTGTGGTTGCGCGGCATGCTGACCGCTGCAGCACAAGAGCTACGCACGTTGCGCGACATGCACCGCAAATAGATATGCGCGGGCGCTATCGCAATCTGTTATGCGGTTCATAGCTGCGCGGTTCTCGCCGTCGCGGTGCGCGCTTCCTATACTCGGCACGAATCGCCTTCGACGCCAGGCGAATGCGGCGTGCCTTATGGGAGAGAGTAGTTCATGTCACAGTCGATCAATCTTGAGCCGATCAATGCGCTGGATCACACGGCCTTCGTCGGCGCATTCTCTAGCGTATTCGAGCACTTTCCGCGAGCCGCGGAAGGCGCATGGAGCGAGCGCCCGTTCGCATCGCCCACGGCTTTACATGACGCGATGATGGATGTCGTCCGTAAGATGGACGAGCAAGGGCAGCGCGAATTTCTCAACCTGCATCCGCTTTTGTCCGGCGCGAACATCCGTGCGGGCACCATGACTGCGGACTCGAATGCGGAGCAAAAAAGTGCCGGCCTCGATGCGATGTCGCCCGCTGACGAAACCACGCTTGACGCGCTGAATGCAGCCTATCTTGAACGACACGGCTTTCCGTTCATCATCTGCGTGCGGCATTACACGCGAGAGGGCATATTCAGCGCCCTGGAGCGCCGTATCGGCCGCAATACGCAGGAAGAGTTGGATGAAGCGCTGGCACAGATCGCGGCCATCACGCGCGCGCGTTTGAATGCGCGTCTGCGCAGCCTGAACTGAGCGTGAACGTAACGAGCCCGGCGCATGTCGGGCTCGTCCGTTTCTATGTTATTGCGCCGCGTTCCACGTGTGAGCCGTGGTGCGCCACTTGCCGTCCGAGCTCTTGGTCATCACTTTGAGCAACACGCCTTTATAGGGCGTCTTCTTGCCGTCCTTTTCCGCGACGGCCGTCCAGTTTGCGGTCTCATACATCACGTTGCCGACGCGCTTAGCGCTCACAACATCGATCGTATGATCGCGCACGCCTGCATCGAAATAGCTCTGAAAAAGCTTTTCGATATCGGCGCGTCCCTGAACGGTCTTGCCGTTGCCGGGTGAAACGACCGCCTTTTCGTCGTACGTCGCAGCGAGTCCGCGCGCGTCGCCCTTGTTGAACGCCGCATTCCAGGTGGCGTTCGTCTCGTCGACTGTTTTGTCGTGCTGTGCAATTGCAGGTTGCGAGGCGGCAAGCGCCAATAGCACGCACACACCACATTGCCTTAAGGACTTGTTCATCACGTGTCTCCAATGGCGATATTGCAGACCCGGACGAATCGCGCAAGCGCGTGGCCGTGAAAAGAGCCGACCACCCTCTGGCCGGCGCCGGTATTCGAGTTGATTTCAGTCGCCCGTCTGCGCGTGGAGTATAGGAAGCGGCATTCCTGTAATCAATTAACGGACTCGTAGCGATTCCGTCGCGAACGCATGCATTACCGCGTAGCGCATACGCGCGGCACCCGATGAAAGTTGCGATCGAAATAGATCAGGCCGTCGCCGTCGCCGCGCACGCGGATAGCCGTCGCTTCGACGAACATCACCGAATGCGATCCGACTTCCTTTGCTTCGACGATATTTCCTTGAAGGCTCGCGAGCGCATCGCGCAAAACGGGGACGCCATTCGCGCCTGCTTCCCATACGGGCAGCGAAAAACGCTCTTCCATCGACAATTGCGTGAGGCCGGCGAAGTGCCGGGCAATGTCTTCGTAGTGACCGGGCAGCACATTCACACACACGTCACGGTTGCCGACGAACGCCGAATGCATCGCGCTCGAACGATTGATGCACACGAGCAAGGTCGGCGGCCGGTCGGTAACGGAGCACACGGCGCTTGCCGTGATGCCGCATGTGCCATGTGACCCGGCTGTGGTAATGACATTCACTGCCGCGCCGAGATGCGCCATGGCCTGACGAAACTGCTTGCGTACGATTTCGACGTCACCGCCTTCTACGCGGCTGGGCTCGGCACACATGATTTTGTTTTCCAGATTGTTTCATGCTGTATATCAAAACGTGATTCGAGCGTAAGCGCTGGCCCGCACATATGAAAACGGCAGGAGTTCCCGATTTTCCCAAACGTTGCCAAGCGCACTAATACGGGCGCTTTTGTGCGCCTACGCATGCCGTCATGCATTTTTCAATCGTGCATTCCTAGAATTGCGTCTTAACCTTCAGACAAGAAGAATTAAGGGGCTTGACGTCAAAAAAACTAAAATCTATAAATGCGTCGCTTGGCTTGCGACGCGAAATCAGGAGGAGGGCATGTACGCCAGCTACGAAATCTTCGAGGACGCCGACCGGCACGCGCATGCGCTGGCGGGTTGGGAACAGCGCTACGATCAAATCGGCGAAGGCGCATTCCGCAGCGCGGTGAAACAGGTTTCGATGGCGGGCGTGCAAGTGTTTCAGGAAACAGCGAACGTTCGTGTGGTTCAGCGCGGGCAGTTGCCGGCAGGGTATGTCACGTTCGGGCTCGTTCTCGGCGGCGGCGCACCATTTTCGTTTCAGGGCGTCAAGGTCGACGGAAATGGAATGGTCGCCGCGCCTGGCGCACGGGAATTTTTGCTGCATTCGCCGGCAAATATGTCGCTGCTCGGCATCGCGATCGAGTCGGACAAGCTCGAGGCGGCGGCGGACGCTGCGGGTGTCGATATCAAGCACGAACTTCTGGGTCAGCATGTGCTGAGCATTCCCGGCGCCGCGGGTGCACGCGCGGGCAGGCGTATCGTCACGACGGTCGAAGCGGTGCTCGCCGATCCACACGCTTTCTCATCGTCTGATGGTCCGCAAAACTTCGCGAACGCCGTCACCGATAGCATTCTGGAATTGCTGACCTTCCACGTTCCGAGCCGCGAGGACCGACTTACCTACGCTTGCAGGTCGGATATCGTGCGGCGCGCCCACGATCTCGTGCTCGCACGTCCCGAGCAACCGGTATCGATTCTCGACTTGTGCGAGCGCTTGCGCGTCAGTCGCCGGACCGTTCAAAACAGCTTTCAGTCGGTCACGCAGATGAATCCGCTGAGTTACCTTCGCGCGATTCGTCTTGCGCAAGTCCGACGGCTGTTGACCGCCACGCCGCAAAGCGAAGTACCGGTTCGCGAAGCAGCCATGCGCTGGGGCTTTAGCAATCTCGGTCACTTCGCAAGCGATTACAAAAGCCTTTTCGGCGAACTTCCCTCTCAGACACAGCGCGCCCGCTAAACGCAGGCATTCCTCGCCTGAGGAATCGCTAGCCGCCTTTAGCGCGGCGTTGTACGGCTGCGCCTCCCAATTCCCCGATTCAAGCGCCCTCTAAGGGACTCGAACGCGTGCTAAGCGCGTCTCTGTCGGCTCGCTTTCGAATGCTCCATTTCGGCACGCACGCGCTGCCGCTTCCGAAGTGCTCTTTTTTATTGATCTCTTTAGAGTCGTTTCGACGATAAACGAGGAGGAGCACAGATGAAGCACAGACGGCTGGCCGCCGCGACAGGGGCCTTATTCTATGGACTGCTTGCGTGTCAGCCGCATGCGGGTGCGGCCGAAAAGCCGGAAGAGCTGACCGTGGCAAAGGTCCCGCCGTATAACCCGCATCGCGTCTATGTCGCTGACGTTTCGTTCGCGAGCATGACCGACGCGCGTGTACACGTATTCGACGGCGATTCGAAACGCTTCGTCGGCGAAATCGACGGCGGTTTTGCGCCGGGCTTTGCGATCTCGCCCGATCACAAGACGAGCTATGTCGCGACGACGTACTTCGCGCGCGGCGGGCATGGCGCACGTACCGATGTCGTCGAGATCATCGACAACACGACGCTCGATGTGACCGGTGAAATCGTGATTCCGGCCAAGCACGCTCAGGCCGTGCCTACGCCATACAACACGACTTTGTCGGACGACGGCAGCCGCCTATTCGTATCGAATATCACGCCATCGACTTCGGTCACGGTAATCGATACGGCGACAAAGAAGGTCGTAGGCGAGATCGATACAGATGGTTGCGTGCTCGCTTATCCCACCGGCAACGATCGCTTCACCGCACTCTGCGAGAGCGGCAAGGCGCTGACCGTCAAGCTCGACGCGACCGGCAAGGAAGCGAGCCGCAAGCTGTCAGAGGCGTTTATCGATGTGGAGAAAGATCCTGCCTTCGTCAATGCCGTCCGCGACGCAAACAGATATGTGTTCACGACCTTCAACGGCCGCGTGCGCACGGCGGACTTTTCCGGCGACACGCCCACGTTCGGCACGCCATGGTCGTTGCTGAGCGATCAGGAACGCAAGGCAGGCTGGCGTCCCGGCGGTCTTCAGCAGACTGCGTTCCATGCCGCCGGTCATCGCCTTTATGTGGCGATGCATAAGGGCGTGGACGGCTCGCATAAAGAGCCGGGCACGGAGATCTGGATCTACGACACCGAGAGCAAAAAGCGCGTGGCACGCTGGGAACTCGCGAAGCAAAAGATCGATCCGTTGCTCGCCATTCAGGTGAGTACCGACGACAAGCCGCTGTTCTATGGCCTTACGCCGACATCCGATCTCGTGGTTCTGGATGCAGCCACAGGCAAGCGCCAGCATGTCGAAAAGCAGCTCGGCTCGACGTCGACGTTGCTGCTCAACCCTTGAGGTAACGCGATGATCGATCCCGTCTTGCTCATGGTGTGCATTGCGTCCACGGCGATCGTCGCGCTTGCAGGCGCGGTGCCGAAATGGCGTGACCCTGCGCGCTTTCGTGCGTCGCTCGAAGCGTTCGCATTGTTGCCCGCGTTTGCGCTGAAGCCGCTGTCGTACATGTTGCCGCTGCTGGAAACCGCGGGTGCACTCGGGCTGTTGTTCGCCGACACGCGTGTGCCGAGTGCTGTCGTGCTGGGCGCGCTTTTCACGCTCTTCGCCTTGGCGCTCACGATCAACATACTGCGCGGCAATACCGATATCGACTGCGGATGCTCGGGCTTTATCGCCGCGTCGCAAACGTCGGAACGCACGCCGCGCGCCATCGGATGGTGGCATGTCGCACGGGCGTACTCGCTCGCGATACTGGCCGCTTGCGCGGTCTTTCCCGAAGCGGGCCGTGCCCTCGTGTGGTTCGACTATCTGAGCGCCTGCGCATGCACGCTCTTCGCAGTCGCTGCGTGGTTCACGCTCGACCTGCTGCTCGCCAATCTTCCCAAGCTCGATTCTCTGAGGAATTCATGATGCAAACCGCCCTGATGATTTCGGCCGCACTGTCGTGGGCCGCCTTGCTCGCGCTCGGCGCGATCTGTCTTGCACTCGTTCGCCAGGTCGGCATTCTGTATGAACGCATGATGCCCGCCGGCGCGCTGATGATCGACAAAGGTCCGGCAGTCGGCGCCGTTGCTCCGGTATTCGAACTCGCCGATATCGCCGGCCGCGCGGTGAAGATCGGCGGCTTGTCGCCGGTCAAGCGCAATACGCTGGTCTTTTTCCTCTCGCCGACTTGCCCCGTGTGCAAGAAGCTGCTGCCTCTGCTTCCGTCGATTCAGGCGCGCGAAGCAGCCACCGACATCGTGCTCGCAAGCGATGGCGATATCGACGAGCATGCTGCGTTCTATCGCAAGACGGGGCTCGCCAAGTATCCGTATGTCTTGTCGCAAGAGCTCGGCCTTTCCTATCAGATCGGCAAGTTGCCCTACGCCGTGTTGCTCGACGAAGAAGGCAAGGTGCGCGCAAAGGGTCTCGTGAATACGCGCGAGCATCTGGAAAGCCTTTTCGAAGCCAAAGAGCGCGGCGTGGCTTCGTTGCAGGAATTCGTGCACGGCAAGCATGACGACCATGCGCATCACGATCACGCAGGGCAAGTCGGGCAGCACGCCTGAAAGCGCCATTTCATCATTCCATTACTACAGGTGAGCGTCCATGAAATGGCTGGATTCGTTCTTTGAACACAAGGCGCGCGGCGTGGCGCAACGCAGTTCGCGTCGCGGCGCAATGGCGAAGCTCGGCAAGGTGCTGGTCGGATCGGCGATGGTGCCGTTGCTGCCGGTCGATCGCACCGCGTATGCGACTGAGCCTAAGAAGCCGGGTGCATCGGCAAGCGATGACCCGACGAGCTGCGATTACTGGAAATACTGCGCAATCGACGGCTGGCTTTGCAGTTGTTGCGGCGGCACGTCGAGCAGTTGTCCGCCGGGCACGACGCCTTCTCCGATCACGTGGATCGGCACTTGCCGCAATCCGCACGATGGCTCCGACTACATCGTGTCGTACAACGATTGCTGCGGCAAGACGACGTGCGGCCGCTGTTTCTGCAATCGAAACGAGCGTGAAAAACCGCTCTACAAGCTATCGCTCAACAACGACATCAACTGGTGCATGGCAAACGGCAATTCGAATTACCACTGCTCGGTGTCCGTCCTGCTTGGAGCCGCCACGCAATGAAAACCTCACGTTCATTGATAAGCGCGCTCGTCGCCGGTGCTTTGGTTCTTTCATCATCGGCATTTGCGCAGGCGGTTCACTATCCCGGCGGCAAAGCGACGTTCGATGGCAAGTGCGCCGTCTGTCATCAAGCAGGCGGAAAAGGCATGGACGGACTCGCGCCGCCGCTCGTCGAATATCCCGGAAAATATGCGAGTTCGTCCGACGGTCGCGCTCAGTTGGGACACACCGTGCTCTACGGCATGTTCGGGCCGATCAAGGTGAAAGACAAAAGTTATAACTTCAAGATGCCGAGCTTCGCCGCCTTGAGCGATGAAGAGATCGCCGACGTGCTGAACTATGTCGTCTTCGATCTGAATGCACAGCACGGCGCTGCAAAGCCTTTCGACGCCGCCGAGGTCAAGGCATGGCGCGCAGGTCCAATCGATGCATCCGCTGTACATCAACGTCGCGATGCGGTCGTGAAGGGCCTCGGGCTATGAAGTCGCGCGCGGTGCTGGCCGTCGCCGCGTGCGTCGCACTCTGCACGGCAGCCGCAATGCAGGCGCAGGCGCAGGAGATCGATGCTGCGCGTGCGCGTCAAGGCTGGGTGCTCAATTGCATGGGTTGCCATACCGCCGATGGTTCCGGCATTCCCGGCAAGGTGCCTGCGTTGCGCGAGTCGCTTGGTCATTTCGTCGCGCTTCCCGAGGGCCGTCAATTCGTGATGCGCGTGCCAGGTGCATCCAATTCCGCTTTGAACGATGCAGATCTGGCCAACGTGCTGAACTGGTTGCTCGCAACGATGAACGAGCAATCACGGCCTGCATCGTTCAAGCCTTATACGGCGGAAGAGATCGCAGCGCATCGTCGTCCCGCGCTTAGCGATGTTGCGCGCACGCGCTTAAAGCTCGTCAAAGAATTGCAGGAGAACGGCATCGACGCCGTCCCGGAACATTACTAGGAGACATCGAATGAATCATCATCAGCATCTCGCGATGCTCGAATCGACGCGCGCATTCATCGCGTCCGCTAAGAGAATGCCGATCGACGGCGCATGGGTGGAGAGCCTGAGCGGCGCCACGATCGACGTACTCAATCCCGCCGATGGCGAACTGCTCACGCGCGTGCCGAGCGCCGACGAACGCGATGTGGACCTCGCGGTACAAGCCGCGCGCCGCGCATTCGACGACTCGGCATGGTCGCGCATGAAGCCGACCGATCGCGAGCGCCTGTTGTTGCGCGTGGCCGATCTGATCGAAGCGAATGCGCGCGAACTCGCGGAAATCGAATCGCTCGATAACGGCAAGCCCGTGACGGTCGCGCAAGGGCTTGATGTTTCGATGGCCGCGCAATGCTTTCGCTACATGGCCGGATGGGCAACGAAGATCGAAGGCAGCACGCCCGAGGCATCGATTCCCTATAGCCCGTCGAACGACTTCTTCGGTTATACGCGCAAGGAGCCGGTGGGCGTTGTCGGTGCAATTATTCCGTGGAATTTCCCGCTGCTGATGGCGTCGTGGAAACTCGCGCCGGCACTCGCAACGGGCTGCACCGTCGTGCTCAAGCCCGCTGAAGATACGCCGCTCTCGGCGTTGCGACTCGCGATGCTGCTCGAAGAAGCCGGCATCGAGAAAGGCGTCGTCAATATCGTCACGGGTCTTGGCCGCACGGCGGGCGCGGCGCTCGCTCGTCATCCCGGCATCGACAAGATCGCCTTCACCGGTTCGACGCCGACCGGCAAGGCAATCGGACACGCAGCCCTCGACAACATGACGCGCATGTCGCTCGAACTGGGCGGCAAGTCACCGGTCATCGTATTGCCGGATGTGGATATCGACAAAGCCGCCGAGGGCGTCGCCAATGCGATCTTCTTCAATTCCGGTCAGGTGTGCACGGCGGGCTCGCGCGTCTATGTGCACGACGGGATTTTCGATCGCGTGATGGAACGCGTCGCCGCAATCGCGCAGGCTATGCCGATGGGACCGGGCCTCGATGCATCGACGCAGATCGGTCCGATCATCTCGGCGCGGCAGATGGATCGCGTGCTGAGCTATATCGAAGCGGGCCGCGACGAGGGCGCTCGCGCTATCGCAGGCGGTGCGCGCAAGGAGGGCGCGGGCTTCTTCGTTAAGCCGACCGTGCTCATCGATACCGATCATTCGATGAAAGTGGTGCGCGAGGAAATATTCGGACCGGTGCTCGTCGCGATGCCGTTCAATGATATCGACAGCGTGGTCGCCAAGGCCAACGACACACCGTATGGGCTCGGCGCAAGCATCTGGTCGAACGATCTCTCGGCCGTGCACAAGCTCGTGCCGCGCATCAAGGCGGGCACGGTATGGGTCAATTGCCATTCGCTTCTCGACAATGCCATGCCGTTCGGCGGCTTCAAGCAATCCGGCTTCGGGCGCGAACTGGGCCGCGCAGTGATCGACATGTACACCGAGACGAAGTCGGTGTTGATCAACTACGCGTGAGGACACCGCATGACATCGAATACGATCTCGCGCAAGCTCGTGGCGGCAGGGGCGCTGGCCGTGTGCGCGAATGCATCGGCACAAGGATCGGTGACGCTGTACGGTACCGTCGATGCCGGACTGACCTATACGACGAATCAGCAGTTCACGAGCGCAGACGGCAGCGTTGGTTCAGGGCACAACTATGCGTTCTCGGGCGGCAATCTGGTGCCGTCGCGTTTCGGCTTTCTCGGTGTGGAGGATTTGGGCGGCGGTCTTCAAGCGAAATTTATGCTGGAGAACAGCTTCTATACGGGCAGCGGAAACTTCGTGCAGGGTGGGGCGCAGTTCAATCGGCAAGCCTGGCTTGGGCTGGCACACGAACAATTCGGCACGCTGTCGTTCGGGCGTCAATACGATTCCTATTCGGATTTCCTGGGCGTTTATGTGTCGAGCAATTCGTGGGCAACGTTGTATGGCTCGCATATCGGCGACGTGGACAACCTGAACGAAGCATTCAACTTCAATAACGCGATCAAGTACACGAGCCCGGACTGGAATGGTTTCTCGTTAGGCGGCACCTATAGTCTGGGTGGAGTTGCAGGCGACTACGCGCAGCGGCGCGGCTATGCATTGGCCGCTGCTTATACGCGCTTGCCGGTGTCGCTTAGCGCGGGCTATCTGAATCTGCGCAATCCGCTCGATGCGGCTTTAGGCGGCGCTAACGGCTATATCGGCGATTTCGCTTGCTCCAATCCGACTGCGCTTTACTGTCAGTTGCAGAATGCGGAAGCGCTCAAGGCCTATGGCGCCGGTGCGTCTTATGCAATCGGACCCGCAACCATCGCGCTGATTTATACGCATAGCCGTCTGGAGCACAGCCAGTATTTCGCCGATAGCGCCAATCCGCATGGACGCAATGTCGGCTTCGATATCGGCGAGGTGAATCTGACGTATGCTGCCACGCCATTTCTGCAACTGGGACTCGCGTATATCTATAACAATGCGAAGGTGGATGGCGGCTCGTCGACGCGCTTTCATCAGGTGAATCTCGGCGCGAACTACGCGTTATCGAAACGTACCGCGCTGTATGGCGTCGCGATCATGCAGAAGGCGGTGGGTGCGGGTCTCGGCACCGATCCGGCAACGGGCGCAAGCGCGAACTACGCGCAGATTCCCAATCTGCCGAACTCGAACAGTGATCGCCAGTTGTCCGTGACGCTTGGCATACGGCACAACTTCTAGGCATTCCGAGGGCGTGAGACTGCTTTCCGCCGGGTCTTTTATAAGGCTCGGCGCATCGCATTCGTTGATACGATTGCCGCATGAACAACGAACTCGACGCACAAGCCGATCTGTTCGGCATCGATGGCTGCAGGGCAGGCTGGTTCGTCGCGAAGCAATGCGGACGCACCGGAGATATTTCGACGCGCGTGATCGCTCGATTTCACGACTTGATCGACTGGCAACACGATCAAGCTGTTATAGCCGTCGATATGCCTGTCGGGCTTTCTGCCGACGGCATTCGCGCCTGCGATACGCGCGCGCGCAAATTGCTGGGACTTCCTCGCGCAAGCTCGGTCTTCTCTCCGCCGACGCGCGCGGCGCTCGCCGCATCGACCTATGAAGAAGCGTGCGACATCAATCATGCGGCAACGGGTAAGCGCATCTCGCTTCAGGCCTTCCACATCAGAAACAAGATTGCCGAAGTCGATCACTTGCTGCGCACGCAAGCGGCAGCGCGAGGTCGTGTATTCGAAGTGCATCCCGAGTTGAGCTTCATGCATTTGCGTATGCAGGAAGGCGGGCCGGCACACGGCCTTCGCGAAAGCAAGGCTCAGGCATCCGGCTTTACGTTACGTCATGCGATGCTCGTACGATGTTTCGGCAGCGCGATCGACACGGCGCTGTCTGCGAGAAAAGCCGCGCAAGCTTCGCGAGACGACGTGCTCGATGCCTTCGCCGTTCTATGGAGCGCGCGCCGCATCGCTTCGGGCGAAGCGTTGCGCATTCCCGAAACCATCGAAGCGGATGACGCAGGCCTCCCGATGGCAATCTGCTTCTAACCTACTTCCGACGATAATGCGCCACATGCAGCGCCTTCACGCGTTCGGCAAACTCATCGACGGGTCCGTCGACGACGGTATCGTCGATCACATCCTGTATCGACAGCGGACGCACGCGGCCCGGTTTCGCGCCGAGTTCCGCGCGCCATTGCGTGAACTGTTTCGTCGATGCCGCATAGACGATGCGCCCAAGCCCAACCCACGCGTGAGCGGCCGAACACATCGGGCAATGTTCGCCGGACGTGTACACGACCGCGTCCTTTCGCTCGGCTTCGGGCAGATGCTCGGCCGCCCATTTGGCGATGGCGAACTCCGGATGACGCGTGTGGTCGCCGCCGCTCACGCGATTGCAGTCTTCGAAAAGCACGCGCCCGTCCTTCGAAACCAGTAGCGAGCCGAAGGGTTCGTCGCCGTCATCGAGTGCTTCCTGTGCGAGTGCGATGCAGCGGATCAGGTGCTGCTTGTCGGTATCGTCAATCATCTTTCCTCCTTGATTTTGAGTCGCGGCTACGATGCTAGCGGACTAACGAAACGCCCGCATCTGCGCCGTCATCAGCTGAAGCATCTTGTTCGATGCAACCGATAGCCTGCGTCCCGCGCGCGTGACGAGATGCGCTTCGGCGTCGGCGAGAATCGGATGCGTGATGTCGATGGCGAACAGATCGCCGGCTTCCATCTCGCTCGTGATAGCGAACGCGGGCAACACCGTAATGCCGAGTCCGGACTTCACGAACTGCTTCAGAATGGCGATCGAGTTCGTTGTCACGACCGGATCGAGCCTGAGCTTTTCCGCGTATTCGACCGCCTGCAGCATCTGCCGCGTGCCGTATGAAGCATGCGTCACCGCGAGCGGGAATTGCGCGAGTTCCTGCACGCTCATCGACTTGCGCTCGCGACGCGGAAAGTCGGGCCCGACAATCGCCATCATCGGTTGCCGCTTGATCGCGCGCGACACCAACTTCGGTTCCTGCGGCGGGTTATAGACGAGACCGATTTCGCCTTCGTCCTCGGAGATTTTGCGGATCACGTCGTTGGTGCCGCCGAGATCGAGATTCACCTTGATGCCGCTGTATTGTCTGCAGAACTGCTGCATTGGCCCGGACAGCAGATCCGATACGAAGCCCTCGCCGAGCACGATGTTCACCTGACCCGTGCGCAGCCCGCGCAGTTCCTGAAGGCGCGAGAGAAGGTCGTCGCGATGTGCGAGCTGCTCGCGGAAATACTCGATCACGCATTGCCCGGCATCCGTCGGTTTCACGCCGCGCGCGTGCCGCTCGACGAGCGCCGCATCCAGTTCCTTTTCCAGCAGGCCGATCTGCCGGCTCACCGCCGATGGCGCCACGTTCAGGAAGTCGGCCGCCGCGCGTATCGTGCCGCAGCGCACGGCTTCGAAGAAATAGACGATCCGGCTATCGGTGAGATTGTCGGTCATAGGCTTCAGTGTTCTAAAAATTAGAACACATTCAATATTGGCGTTGATTGATTGTACGGCTTCACGGACCGAATATGACGGGAACGCACAACGCGCGATGCATCGGCCAGACAGGCTGCGTCGAACCGCATCGCGCACGGGACGGAGATTTCGCTGATGAAGACGGTAGGTGTGATCGGGCTGGGAAACATGGGGCGCGGCATGGCGCGCTCGGCCAGGCGCGGCGGGTATCGCGTGCTCGGTTTCGATGCGGCGCCGGGCGTCGCGCAGGCGCTGGAGGCGGACGGTATCGAGGCGCGCACGTCGATCGCGGCGATCGCGGGCGAAGTCGATGTGCTGATTCTCTCGCTGCCGACTTCGGCGATTGTCGAGGAAGTCGTGCTGGGGCAGGGCGGCGTGGCATCGAGCGGGAAGCGCGGGCTGATTGTCGTCGACACGACAACCGCCGATCCGAACAGCACGAAGAAAGTGGCGGCCGCGCTCGCGGAATGCGGCATCGGCTTTGTCGATGGCCCGGTGAGCGGCGGCCCGAAAGGCGCCGCGACCGCCACCATGACGATGGTCCTCGGCGGCACGGAAGCCGACGTCGCCGCGGTCGAGCCGATCCTCGCCGTGATCAGCGCGAAGCGCGTGCATGTCGGGCCGGTCGGCGCGGGACACGTGACGAAGATCATCAACAACATGCTGACGGGCGTGCACTTGCTCGCGGCGAGCGAGGCGGTTCGCGCGGCGAAGGCATCGGGCGTCGATCCGGAGAAGCTCGTCGAGGCGCTCAACGGCGGCTCGGGACGCAACAGCGCGACGCTCACCAATTATCCGACGTGGATCTTCAACGACAAGTTCGACTCCGGCTTCACGATGAAACTCATGCGCAAGGACGTGCGCCTCGCGATGGCGCTGCTCGACGGCGTGCACGCGAACGCGCCGATCGCGCAGGAAGCGGGGCGGCTGTGGGCGGCGAGCGAGGCAAGCATCGGCGATGCTGAAGACTTCAATCGCATCGTGCAGTTCATCGAATCGAAGTAAGGGGAATCTCCGGACATGGAATACAACGCAGCAGAACAGCTTCTGGCCGCTTTCGCGCACTTCTTTCCGAACGCCAAGACGATCGGCTCGTACGTCGGCGGCGAATTGCTCGAGGGCGCGGGCGAAACGATCCAGCTCTACGATGCCGCCACGGGCAAGCGGAGCCTCGCCTATAAGGACGGCGGCGCTGCGGTCGTCGAACAGGCGGCGACCGCGGCCACGCGTGCGCAGAAGCAATGGTGGGCGCTCACGCACGCGGCGCGCGGCCGGGTCATGTTCGAGATCGCGCGGGAGATCCGCCGGTGCGCTGAACCGATCGCGCGGCTCGAATCGCTCGGCTCCGGCAAGCCGATCCGCGATTGCCGGGGCGAAGTGGCGAAGGTCGCCGAAATGTTCGAGTACTACGGCGGCTGGGCGGACAAGTTTTATGGCGATGTCATTCCCGTGCCGACGTCGCATCTGAACTACACGCGTCGCGAGCCCGCCGGCACCGTGCTGCAAATCACGCCGTGGAACGCGCCCGTGTTCACCTGCGGATGGCAGGTCGCGCCCGCCATTTCGATGGGCAACGCCGTGCTCCTCAAACCGTCCGAGCTGACGCCGTTCACTTCGCTCGTGATCGGGCTGCTGGCGGAGCGCGGCGGCGCACCGAAGGGACTCATCAACGTGCTCGCGGGGCTTGGGCACACGGTCGCGCAATCGGCTATCGCGCACAAGGCGGTCAAGAAAGTCGTGTTCGTCGGCTCGCCCGCGACGGGCGCGCGCATCGCCGAGGCGGCTGCGAAACGCGTGTTGCCGTGCGTGCTGGAACTGGGCGGCAAATCGGCCAACATCATCTTCGCCGATGCCGATCTGAAGCGCGCGGCACTAACCGCGCAGGCCGCGATTTTCGCGGGCGCGGGGCAAAGCTGCGTCGCGGGTTCGCGCCTTTTGGTGCAGCGTTCCGTCTACGATGAATTCGTCGCGATGGTCGCGGCGGGCGCCAAGAAGATCAAGGTCGGCGCGCCGCTCGACGATACGACCGAAGTCGGCCCGATCAATAATCGCAAGCAGTACGATCACGTGATGTCGATGATCGGCAAAGGCTTAGCCGATGGAGCAACCCTCGCGGCGGGCACGGCCGAGCGTTCGGACGCGGGCTATTTCGTCGCGCCGACGGTGCTCGCGGGCGTCACCAACAACATGGACGTGGCGCGCACCGAAATCTTCGGACCGGTGGTCGCGGCGATCCCGTTCGATACGGAAGAAGAAGCGGTTGCCATCGCCAACGACACCGAGTTCGGTCTCGCGGGCGCCGTGTGGACCAACGACGTCGCGCGTTCGCTGCGCGTTGCGGCCGAGGTCGATGCGGGCACGTTCTGGGTGAACGGCTACAAGACGATCAACGTCGCGTCGCCGTTCGGCGGATACGGGCTTTCCGGATATGGCCGTTCGAGCGGCGTCGAGGCACTCTACGAATACACGCAGACCAAGAGCGTGTGGGTCGAAACGGCGCGAGAGCCGGCAAACACGTTCGGCTATCTATGAACCACATATGATCCACGCATGAGCCACGCACGGGCAATCAAGGGGAGAAGGGAATGGAAAGCACGTTGAGCGCGGAAAGCGCACAAAGCAGTGGTCTCAGAACCGCGAAGCTGTTCTTCTACGCCGCAATCATTCTGTTGATCGCGGAGTTCATCGGCGCGTTCACGTTCAGGATCGGGCCGGGCAAGGTCGTCTTGTTGCCGATGATCTGGGCGCTGTTGCTCGGCGCCGCGCTCGGACTCGTCTCCGAACGCTGGAAGAGCCCGGCGCGTCTCGACGTGCGCAGCCAGTTTTATGCCGCCGCCATTCTCCAGCCGGCGCTCCTGTTGTTCGTCGCGAAGCTCGGGCTGATGGTCGGCAGCGCGTTGCCCAAGCTCGCGGCGGCCGGCTGGGCGCTCGCGTTTCAGGAACTGGGCCATTTCGTCGGCACGATCCTGCTCGGTCTGCCGCTCGCGCTTTTGCTCGGCATCAAGCGCGAAGCGATCGGCGCGACGTTTTCCGTCGGGCGCGAGCCGAGTCTTGCGATCATCGGCGAAAAATACGGCATGGATTCGGCGGAAGGGCGCGGCGTGCTCGCCGAATATCTGACGGGCACCGTCTTCGGCGCGGTGTTCATCGCGATCTTCGCGGGCTTCGTCGCCAGTCTGCATATCTTTCATCCGCTTGCGCTCGCGATGGGCTCGGGCGTCGGCTCCGGCAGCATGATGGCGGCGGCCTCGGGCGCGATCGCCGCGCAGCAGGACCCGGAGACGGCCAAATCGGTGCTGACGTTCGCGGCGGCCAGCAATCTGATCACGACGACCATCGGCACGTACTTCACGCTGTTCATCTCGCTGCCGATGGCGGTGTGGGGCTATCGTCTGCTGGAGCCGCTCATCGGACGCACGACGAAGGCATCGAGCGCGCGCGACGCGGCATCGACAGCGCCCAAACTCGGCGACGTGAAGACCGAGGCGCCTCATCTCGGTTACGGCGGCAAGCTGCTCGCCTGGGGCGTCACGGCCGCGATGGCGATCGTCGCGGACTGGATCACGCACGGCACGACGCCGCTGCAGGCGCTGCCGGGCATGGCGCTGATGGTGCTGGCGACGATCGTCGGCGATGCCGTGGCGCAGGCGACCGGGCGCAAGATTCCGGCGGTGTGCTGGGTGTCGATCGTGGCGATGTTCCTGACTTCGCCGTGGTGCCCGTGGGCCGCGCAGATCGCGACGGCGAGCGCACAGAACGACTTCCTCGGCGTGACGACGCCGATGCTCACCTTCGCCGGACTCTCGATCGCCAAGGACATTCCGGCGTTCAGAAGGCTGGGCTGGCGCATTGTGCTGGTGTCGTTCGTGGCCAACGCCGGAACCTTTCTCGGCGCGGCGCTCGTGGCGCAGCTTTTCCATATCTGAAGTACGGCGGCGGGCCGCGCGGTATAAAATCAGAATGTATTTGTCTCGCGCTCGAACGCGCTCGCCGCCATGGAAACTCCTTCGGGCAAAGAAGCCTCCCGCAAACGACTGTCGCCGCGCATGCTCAACGTGCTGACGGCGCTTATCGGCCTCGCCACGCTCGCATTGGGCGTGGCATGGCTGATCTACACGTGGATCGTCCATCTGGAAGTGCCGTACTTCGCTATTCCGCTCGTGCTCACGGTGCCGGTGATCGTCGCGGTGGCCTTCCGTAATTGCTGGGATTGAAGCGCAATTGAAGCGTTGCTGAAAGGCGCGCGTCAATAAAAAACGCACCATCGCGATATGAATCACGATGGTGCGTTTTTTATTGAATGCGTTGGTAGGCTCGATTGGACTCGAACCAACGACCCCCACCATGTCAAGGTGGTGCTCTAACCAGCTGAGCTACGAGCCTACAGAAGCCGCGCATTATAGGGGATAGTTTCGCGTTGTGGGAAGCCCCTCGCGAAAAATTTCTCATCTACGCGTTTTTGTCTTCCGGGCAGCGGCGCTGTTCGTGTCGTTTCCTGCATCTGCGTTTTCTGCGTTTTCCGCCTCTTCCTCGCTTCCGAACGACAGCATCGGGGCGAGCGATCTGTCATGACCCGCAAAACGTCCGATTCGACATCGGTTCTGGCGGCAAATCGCCGGGCGCAACGACCAATATTCTTTTGAATCCCGCTTGTCGATCAATTCCTCTAATTAGTTCGGATTCCGATCTTCATGAGTCATCCGCTCGCGATGGCCGAAGTATCGGACGTGTGCCGTGTCGCTCGCCAATTACGACTCAAACGAAGCGTGAGCGAATACCCATTGATGTATGTGAACCCTTAGTTTGGAGGCCGCCATGTGGTTCGACCATCAGATCTTTTTTTCTGAATATGAAAACGCTTTTTCGAAGCTGACCGCGCCGCAACTTTCCGGGCTTGATCGCTTGCTCGGCTTCGTGCAGCTCGATCCCGATGTGAACGATGTCCGCTGGGTCGCCTACATGCTCGCCACGGTCAAGCACGAATGCGGCGACACATGGCAACCGATCACGGAGTGGGGCAAGCCCGATTACTTCAAGCAATACGACCCGGTGTCGGACAAAGCGACGCGGCTCGGCAACACGGTAGTCGGCGACGGCTTCATGTATCGCGGCAGGGGATTCGTGCAGATCACCGGCAAGCGGAACTACCTGAGCGTCGGACAGCGGCTCTCGCTGGGCAGCGATCTCGTGTCGAATCCGGAACGCGTGCTCGATCCGCTGACGGCTTATCGCATCATGTCGGTCGGCATGCGTGAAGGCATCTTCACGGGCAAGAGCCTGAAGTCGTACATCAACGATAACGGCACCGACTATCTCGGCGCGCGCAGGATCATCAACGGACAAGATCGCGCCGCGGACATTCAGGTCTATGCGCAGAAGCTCGAAGCGTCGTTGAATGCGGCGTTGCAGGCGCAGCCGGAAGAGGCGCAGCCTGCGGAAGCGCAGCCCGAGGAGGCGAAGGCATGACCATGCATCGGTCGAACAAGCTCGGCCTGCGGCTGCGGGCCTATCTGACGACGGCCGCGTTCGTGATGTTGACGGGCGCGGCGTGCACGACGATCCAGATCGCGCCGGACTACGATCCCGCGCTCGTCGCGGGCATCAGCAAGTCGACCAACGACGTCATGAGCATGTATGCGTCGACGAGCCTTGGTACGAGGGCGGACACCTTCGCGAGCCGGGTCGATCGATACGATCAGATTCTCGGTGAACTCGATGCGCTCGCGGTGCAGGCGCAAAGCCGTCCGATACCGGATGAAGCCTTGCGCAACAAGCTCGAGCAGTATCTGAAGGACCGGCAGGCGGTGCCCCCGCCGGTTTCGCCCGAGAATCAGCAGAAGCTCGCGGATATCGCCGCGCGCAACAGCGCGAAATGCGCCGCGAAGCTCAATCTGCAAGCGCCGAAGCTGAGCATGCCCGCCGGCGGACTCGACGGACAGGGCTATGTCGTGCCGAGCGCGTTCGCGTTGATGCAGGCGTCGAGCACGATCGCAAACATGCGCAACGAAGATTGCGCGCAGGGTCTGTCGCCGGATCTGGTTCGGGCATACCGGGGTCAGACGCAGCATTATCTGTTCGAGGCCATGGCTTACGAACAATTCTTGAACCGGCAAGGCAACGCCAAGTGAGGATCTGTCATGGCACTCGATCTGACGAACACTGCGAAGACCTTCGTATCGAACATCTCGTCCGCAGTGAAAGACACCACGACCCAGGACCTGACGACGCTCAAGGGCTTCTCGGAAGAACAACTCGATTCGCTTGCGCGCCAGTCGGCGCTCGTTGCGGGCATGATCGAAAAGAACGAATTCACCGACGACGAACGCGATTTCTTCCTGATCGGTTTGCAGAATATGGCGAGCAGCTTCGTGCATACGCTGATCGGCATGCTGGAGGTGGAGATCGAAAAGATCTATAACGCCGTCGTGAAGGCGATTTACGATTCGATCAGTAGCCTGGCGAAGGTGGCGTTGGCAGTGCCGGTGCCGGTTTGAGGAGAAGAGCGGGAGGGCGGCGTTTGCCGGTGTCGATTCTTTGCAAGCTCAAGCCGGAGGTCGACCAAAGCTCGCATAGACTGCGGTCGCTTATGTCCGGAAACCTTGCGCATGTGACATTGGAACGCCCCCGCGTCCGATGAAAAAATGGGGCTTTCGAGGAGTGTGACGACCATGCCCTACCTGCAACTGGATGTATGCGACCACTATTCGGTGGAAGACAAGCGGCACCTGGCGCTGAAGATGAGCGAGACCTACGCGCGGATGATGTCGGTGGACATCCGGCGTATCAGCGTCGCGATTCGAGAGTTGGGCGAAGGAGGCGTCTGGCGGATTCCCGAAGCCGGTGACGAGCCCACACCGGTCGCGGTGATGATGCTGGACATCAGGAAGGGCAGACCGCCCGAGTTGCGTATGGACGTGGCCAAGGCGCTTTGCGCGCATTGCATCGACATTCTCGGCCTGCGCGAAGACAGGCTCAACGTCGAATTCACTCAGCATTCCGGCGATGAGATGTATCACCCGGCGCTGGGTGGCTATAGTCCGGAATGGACACCCGGCGAGCACTAAGCGCGGGCCGTGCGGCGAAACGCGCTCAGTGCGCCAGCGGCGTGACGCCCGATGCTCGCTGAATGGTTTGCGGCGGCTGACCGAACGCACGCAGGAACGCCTGACGCATGCGTTCACGGTCGCCGAAGCCCGTCTCCCGCGCGACCACCTCGATCGGATGACGCGTCGTCTCCATCATCAGGCGAGCAGCCTCGACGCGAAGCCGCTCGACCGCCTTGGCAGGCGATTGCCCCGTTTCCTCACGAAATACCCGGCTGAACTGACGAGGGCTGAGCCGTGCCGCTTCGGCCAGCCGCTCGACCGACAAATCGCTCGCCAGGTTTTCACTCGCATAGGCGAGCGCCATCTGCACGCGGTCCGAGCGTGCTCCCATCTCGAGCAGCGCCGAGAATTGCGACTGGCCGCCGCCGCGCCGTTGGTACAGCACGAGTTTGCGCGCGACCATGCGCGAAGTCTCCAGCCCGAAATCGCTCTCGACGATTGCAAGCGCGAGATCCACGCCGGCGCTCATGCCCGCTGACGTCCACATTTGCCCATCGACCACGTAGATGCGGTCTTCCTCGAGTTGGATCTTCGGATATTGCGTCTGGAAGGCACGCGCGTGGAACCAGTGCGTCGTTGCGCGCTTACCTTCCAGCAGACCTGCGGCCGCCAGCACGAACGCGCCCGTGCAGATCGAAGCAATGCGTCGTGAATGGTGCGGTGCCTGCCGAAGGTATTCGACGAGCGCCGCCGAAGGCAGGCGGCATTCGTTGTCGCCCGCGACGATCAGCGTGTCGTAACCCTCCTTGGCCAGCGGTTCGCTATGAACCGAAAACCCCTGCGACGACGCGACCGGCCCGCCGTGCTCGGACACGATGCTGAACTGGTACGACGCTTCGTCGCGCAGAAGGTTGGCGTATTCGAAGACGCTGGCCACGGCGAGCGCGAGCGACTGAAAATTCGGATAAACGAGAAGTCCGACGGTATGCATGACGTTCCGAGTTCGATGACCTGATTCATTGAAGTTAGCACGAAAAGGACAGATTCCAAGGCAAATCTATGGCTTAAATCATTGCATATATGACATTGAGGTCGAACGCGGTCGAGGTCAGAATTCGCTCCATGAACCGGCACCCAGTTGGTTCAACCCACTCAAAGGAACGATCATGACTGCTTCTACGAAAGGTTTTGCACTGGTCACGGGCGCATCGGCCGGCATCGGCGCGATCTACGCGGACCGCCTCGCGCGGCGTGGCTTCGACCTGATTCTGGTGGCGCGCAACGCGTCCCGATTGAATGCGCTCGCGGACCGCCTCGCGAAAGAAACGGGCCGCTCGATCGAGACCGTTGTCGCGGATCTCAACGACAAGGCTGCGCTCGCGACAATCGAAACGCTGCTTCGCGAAGACCCGCGTATCACGATGCTGGTGAACAACGCGGGCGTCGGTTCGGTTGCGTCGGTGCTGGATGGCAACGTCGACGTCATGGAATCGATGATCGACCTCAACATCACGGCGCTGACACGCCTCACCTATGCAGCCGCGCCTGCTTTCGTCGCGAAGGGCTCGGGCACCATCATCAACATCAGTTCGGTGGTGGGCATTGCGGTGGAATTGCTCAACGGTGTCTATAGCGCGTCGAAGTCCTATGTCCTGAGCTTCGGCCACGCACTGCAACGCGACCTCGCAGGCAAAGGCGTGCGCGTGCAGACCGTGCTGCCGGCCGCGACGGCAACCGAGTTCTGGGACGTGGCGGGCTATGCGAAGCAAAAGGAAGCGGCGAGCACGATGACGGCCGACGACCTCGTCGATGCCGCGCTCGCAGGGCTCGACCAGGGCGAACTGGTGACTATCCCGACGCTGCATGACGGCGACCAGTGGACGAAGTGGGAAGCGGACCGTCGCGCGCTGGCGCCCCGGTTCGCAAATGCCAAGGCTGCGCCGCGTTATGCGTCGAATGTTGAAGCGGCCGAGTAACTTCGCCAACCCTGGCCACCATGAATCTGCTTAAACGTTGAACGGGAAGGCGAACTCGATCGGTCGCAGATGAACGCGATGCTCAACCGTGAGCAGCAGAGTCAACCTGACGGTCCTGTTGTATCGCGACGGACCAGTTGGATGGGCAGGACATCGTGGACGGGCGCGCTCATCCCTCCGGCTCGAATGCGCTCGACGAGTCTGCGTGCGGCGGTGCGCGCCATGGCTTCGACGGGCTGTCGGATCGAGGTCAGCGCGACCAGCGGCGATCCGGCAAGCGGCATGTCGTCGAAGCCGATGATCGAGAGTTGCCGGGGCACCGCGATGTTCTGCCGTTTTGCCGCTTCGAGCACACCGAGTGCAATCGTGTCGTTCCCGGCGACGATGCCCGTGACTCGGTTTTCCTCGCTCAGCATCGCGATGGCGCAGGAATATCCGGCCTCGCTGGTGTAATCACAATAGATCAACGGCACCGATGTCGATGGTATGCCCGCGCCTGCGAGCCACTGCAAGGCGCCTTTGACACGGTCTCTGCTGGTCGATGTGTTTTGCGAACCCATGACCAGCCCGATCCTGCGATGCCCCAGTTGATGCAGATGCTCGACCGCGAGGGCGCCGGCGTGAACGTTGTCGACCTCGACCGTGTCGACCTTCACGTCATCCACGGACCGGACGACGAGCACCAGGGGAATGCCGCGTCTCTGCATCTCTGCCACTACGGGTGAGTCGAGCGTCGCGGTCGCAAAGATCATCCCGTCGAGATAGCCATCTATCAAGGGCCGAAAAGCCAGCAGATTGTTCGAGTCGTTCATCGGATCGATCATCAAGGTGATCTGATAGTCGAACTCCTGCAGGGCGTCATGAAGATGCGTCAGCAACAAGGTCATGAACCGGTTATGCAGCGCACCGACGACCACGCCGATCAGCTTCGTCGCCGACTTGCGCGTGGATCGACCCTGTGACGGCATTCGGTAGCCCATCTCAGCCGCAACGGCCTGCACGGCGCCACGGGTTTCGCTGCTGATGGCGGGGTGACCCGTCAATGATCGTGAGACCGTGGATACCGATATGCCGAGGCGCTCGGCAACATCTTCGAGCCGGACTTTCGAGGCCTTTTCGCGGCCGCCTTTACCAATTCTGGTTTGCATAAATTTGCATTGATCCGTTGTGATGCGATCTCGTCTTACCGCTGAATTGCAGGCGTCTAGGGAAAGTATCGAGCATTTGCGCAAAATTTGCATAAAAAGTTGCGCTACATTTGCATCAATGCAGCCAGCCTTCTCAACCATCGGCGCACGCTGCTTCTGCATCACTTCGCAAAGGGAAACGCAAATGGCAATCCAGTACTTGAAGCATGGGCGCAGCGCGGAAGCGTCTTCGCAGGACGCGGCAAAAGTTCGTGATGTGGTCACGGGCATCCTCGCCGATGTCGCGTCGCGCGGTGACGCGGCAGTCGCCGAACTCTCGGCGAAATTCGACAACTGGTCGCCCGAGCGTTTCCGGCTGTCGGAGGACGAGATTGCGAGCTGCATTCGCACGCTGTCTCCGGGCCAACTCGAAGACATCAAGTTCGCGCAGGCTCAGGTGCGCAACTTCGCTCAGGCACAACGCGAGTCGATTCGCGATGTCGAAATCGAAACGCTGCCGGGCGTGGTGCTGGGTCACAAGAACATGCCGGTCGACAGCGTGGCGTGCTACGTCCCCGGCGGCAAGTTTCCCCTGGTTGCATCGGCACACATGGGCGTCGTGACGGCGAAGGTGGCGGGCGTTGCGCGCATCATCACGGCATCGCCGCCGGTCGGTGGCAAGCCGAATCCCGCTGTGGTTGCAGCCATGCACCTCGGTGGCGCCGACGAGATCTACACGTTCGGCGGCGTTCAGGCGATCGCGGCGATGGCGCTCGGCACGCAAACCATCGATCCGGTCGCGATGGTGGTTGGGCCGGGCAATGCGTATGTCGCGGAAGCGAAGCGTCAATTGTTCGGCCGCATTGGCATCGACCTGATCGCGGGGCCGTCCGAGACGCTGGTGATCGCCGACGACAGCGTCGATGCGGAACTGTGTGCGACGGACCTTCTGGGTCAGGCGGAGCATGGCTTCAACACACCGGCCGTTCTTCTGACGAACTCGATGCAGTTGGCGAAGGACACCATCGCCGAGGTCGAACGCCTGCTCGAGATTCTGCCGACCGCCAACACGGCAGGGGTTTCGTGGCGCGACTATGGCGAAGTGATCGTGGCGGACACGCTCGAAGAGATGGTTTCGGTGGCCGATCGCATCGCGTCCGAGCACGTTCAGGTGATGACGCGTGACCCGGATTACTTCCTGAAGAACATGAAGAATTACGGTGCGCTGTTTCTCGGCGCCCGCACCAATGTCGCTTATGGCGACAAGGTTATCGGCACGAATCACACGTTGCCGACGGGCAAGGCCGCGCGCTATACCGGCGGTCTGTGGGTCGGCAAGTTCATCAAGACTTGCACGTATCAAAAGGTGCTGACGGATGAAGCAAGCGCGCTGATTGGCTCGTACTGCTCGCGGCTGTGCGCGATCGAAGGCATGATCGCGCACGGCGAGCAAGCCAACATCCGCGTGCGCCGCTTCGGCAATCGTGATGTGCCGTACGGTACGGCCGTCCCTGCGTAATTGCCGCCGAGGTGACGCTCATGACACGGACCAGGCCGCGGCCTCGAAGCGACTTTCACTGGTTTTGCCAGGTCAACACCCAGTGGAAAGACATCGACATCTACGGGCATGTGAACAATGCCGTTCATTACACCTGGTTCGATACCGCAGTGAATGGATGGCTCATCGATCGCGGTCTTCTCGACCCGATTCGCGGCGATGCTGTCGGCCTGGTCGTACGCACGAGTTGCGAGTATTTCGACGAGGTCGTTTTCCCGGACCTCGTCACCTGCGGATTGTGCGTGAGCAGAGTAGGGACGACCAGCGTGACATACGAGCTGAGCCTCTTCATAAACGACCGTGATCAGTCGTTCGCGCATGGCACTTTCGTTCACGCCTACGTCGACCGTGTTACGCGAAAGCCTGTTCCGTTGGCCGACGAATTGCGGCAAGCGGTACATCAGATCCAGGAAACTTGAAAATGCGGCGGCGGACCGTCTAGCGTTCACCACCCACATTCTGCAGCGTCTCGAGTGCCTCGAGGAGCACATTCCGGGCCGGCCCCTTGAGGTACTTCTTGAGTTCCTTCTCGACCTGATTTTGCGCCGCGCGCCAGTGCGGCTCCGCCTCTTTCAAAACGCGCTTACCGGCAAGGCTGAGCTTCGCGAGTTTGTAACGCGCATCGTCGTCGCTGGAGACTTCAACCCATCCCGCATCGATGAGTAATTTGATGTTGCGCGAGATAGTCGTCTTGTCGAGCGACAACTCGGCTGCGATCTCGTTGTAGGTTGCCGAGCCGAGTCTATCGAGGCCGCGGAGCAGGGTGTGCTGTGTGATTTTCAGGCCCACCGGGCGCAAAGCCTCGTCGTAAATGCTCGTCAGGGCATTCGCGGAGCGCCTGAACTGGGTGCAATAGCATTCGGTGAACATCGACGATCCTTTTCGAAAGAATGATCAGTGTATATGCAACTATCGTAGCACTTCCTGACGAGAGACGGCACAGGCTTTCCGGAGACAGAGGTCGCTACGGGTTCGCACTAGGTTGAAGAGGCATCGATTCTTACTAGACTGTTGCATATACATCGGTTGTAGATGCATCTGTTTTAGACCGACGCTGTGGACCTGAGGCGGGACATGAACATCGTTTCGCGTCGGCTTCGTTCGGATACGCTGCGCCCATATAGATGCATATGCAACAGATTCATTGCGCGGGCATCGATCCGGCGATCGCTACCGCAGCCCCAACTAGCTTTTAAGGAGTTCCCGAAATGCCCATCATCGTTTGCAACACGCGCGCTGGACTGGACGTCGACATCAAACGGAAGATCGCCAAAGCGATCACCATCGCCGTGAACGAGACCATCAAATCCCCGCTCGAAATCATCAGCGTCGTCTTTAACGATCTTGCTTCCGAAAGCAGTTACGTGGGTGGAGAGCCGGGCGCCGACACGCTCATCATGTGCAACATCCGCGCCGGTCGATCTGACGACGCGAAGCTCACGCTGGTCAAGAAAGTGAGCGCTATTTTCAGTGACTATGCGGGTATTTCGGAAGATCGTATCGAGACCGGCCTGCTCGAATTCAATCCCAAGTTCATCATTCGGGGCGGCCGGCAGTTGCCCGATCCTCCTTACGCGTGATCGCTGACGCGGGACGTGGATAGTCAGTCGGTTCATACATATTTGCATACCTATGCATCAGGAGACGGGTTTGAATACTAAGCACTCGACTGCGACAACGCGTTCGTCACCGAAGATGGTGACGATTGCCATCGCCAGTTTCATGGGAAGTGCCATTGAGTGGTTCGACTTCTTTCTCTACGGAATCACCTCGGCACTTGTTTTTGGCAAGTTGTATTTCCCCGGTGGAGATCCGTTGACGGGGACGCTTCTGTCGTTCGGCACGTTTGCCGTGGGCTTCGTCGCGCGACCTTTCGGCGGCATTGTCGCAGGCCATCTCGGCGACCGCGTCGGGCGCAAGTTCGTGCTGGTGACCACGCTGCTGGCAATGGGAGTGTCGACCACACTGATCGGTCTCGTGCCGTCGTACAACAGTATCGGACTTGCGGCGCCGGTCGCGCTGATACTGCTGCGCATCGTGCAGGGACTGGCCGTGGGCGGAGAGTGGGGCGGAGCAGCACTGATCGCGGTCGAGCATGCCAAACCGAACCGACGCGGCCTTTATGGCAGCTTTCCGCAGATGGGGCTTCCCGCAGGCCTGTGTATGGCAGTGGGCGGGATGGAGTTGGCGAGTCGTTTGCCCGAAGCGGAGTTTCTTGCGTGGGGCTGGCGCATTCCGTTTTTGTTCAGTGCGGTTCTCGTCGCGGTTGGTCTCGTCATCCGACTCCGCATCGAAGAGCCGCCCGCGTTCAGGAAAGTGCTCGACACGGACTCGACCGTCAAGCTCCCGATCGTCGAGGCGATTCGCAAATTTCCGAGGGCGATTTTGATGTCCGCCGGACTTCGCTTTGCCGACAATATTCTGTACTACGTATTTACGACTTTCGGCCTGACGTACATGACGAGCCATCTCGGCCTGCCGCGAAAAACAGTGCTGGTCTCCATTCTGATCGCCGCCGCGCTGGAACTGCTGACGAATCCTCTCTTCGGTGCGCTATCGGACAGGTTCGGCCGAAAGCAGGTGGTGATTTTCGGCGCACTCATTGCCGTGGTAGCGCCGTTCCCTTTCTTCCACATGGTAGGAACCGGGAATCCTACGATGATCCTGCTTGCCGAGATCATGGTGATCACGATCGCACATGCGGCCGTGTTCTCGCCGATGGCCGCGTGGTTCGCGGAAATGTTTAGCCCCGAAGTCCGCTATAGCGGGGTGACGATCGGCTTCCAGCTCGGTGCGTTGCTCGCCGGCGCGCCGACGCCGCTGATCGCCACGGCGCTGCTTGCCAAATACGGCGACTACACGCCCGTGGCTATCTTCGCGATGATCGCGGCGAGCATCACGCTGGTGTGTGCATTGTTCGCGAGGGTCGCTCATGAGCGCCGAGCGCCGTCAGCGGCGACCTTGATTCCGGCCGGCACGACGCATGAAGGCTGACCGAACGCATCGCCCAACTCTGCGAGGGATATGGATGCGCGCCGCTTAACAATCGATCAACCGAAGTTGAATACCTGAGGGACACATGTTTAACGGACTCTTCAACCTGGAAGGGAAGTGCGCTGTCGTGACCGGCGCGGGACGTGGCCTTGGCGCGGACATCGCTTCCTTGCTCGCGCAATCCGGCGCACACGTCTATCTGCTCAGCAAGGATGCAGGAAAACTCGATGATGTCGCCGCTCGCATCCATAGGAACGGTGGGGCGTGCACGCCTGTCGTATGCGACCTCCTTAAAGACGATCAACTGGAGCGGGCGTTTGACGATCTTCCCAGGCTGGACATCCTTGTGAACAACGCGGGCACCAACATCCCCGCGCGGCTCGCGGACGTCACGACTCGGGATCTGGACTTCGTGATCAACCTGAACATCCGAGCGACATTCCTGGCGACACGAGCGGCCGTTCGTAAGATGCTCGAAGGCGAAGCGACCGACGACCGCGTCATCATCAACATTTCGTCGCAGATGGGGCATGTGGGCGCGCCTGATCGATCGGTGTATTGCATGACGAAGCATGCGATGGAAGGTCTGACGAAAGCAGCCGCTGTCGAACTCGCGCCCAGAATACGCGTGAACACGGTAGCACCGACATTCGTCGATACACCGATGACACAGCCGTTCTTCGAGAACGAACAATTCAAGAGCTGGGTATTCGACCGGATACCGATGGGCCGTCTGCTCTCGAGCGATCACGTCGCGGCGGCGGTGTTGTATCTCGCATCGCCTGCCGCCGCGATGATCACCGGAACGAGTTTGCGTATCGACGGAGGATGGACGGCACAGTAGAGGCCGCTCATCGGCGCGCCTCAACATGTAGGGCGGCAAGATGCATTGAGGCTGCCCGCGGAAATATCGCCGGGCTC
Organism: Caballeronia insecticola; assembly: GCF_000402035.1. GTDB lineage: Bacteria > Pseudomonadota > Gammaproteobacteria > Burkholderiales > Burkholderiaceae > Caballeronia > Caballeronia insecticola. Next base: position 734,384 of record NC_021294.1, on the reverse strand, counting down.
TGTTCAGCCCAAAGCAAAACGCGAGAGCGCCTCCTTATCGAAGTCGAACCCCGTGCCTGGTCGATCTGGAATCTCGATCAGGCCGTCTTTGACGGGAAACGGCTCCTCCAGGATCGGGTCGACCCAGTCCTGCCATTCGAGCCAGTGACCTGTCTCGGTAACCCGTAGAAGGTGCGCAGAAACCTCGGGATACAGATGACTCGACACGTCGATGCCCAGTGCGCCTGCAATCGGCACCGAGCGAAGCCAGCCCGATACGCCGCCGATGCGCATCATGTCCGGCATCATGAAGGTTCCTGTCTTTGCCATGACGGCACGCGACAGCGCGCGCGGTCCGTAGAAGTTCTCGCCAAGGCAGAGCGGGGTCTTAAGCCTGGCCGCCAGATCCGAGTAGCCGTCGATGTTGTCGTAGGCGATAGGCTCTTCGAACCAGTAGAGCCCGAAGTCGTCCAGTGCATGGCAGCGGCGCACCGCATCGCCGAAACGCATGCCTTGATTGAAATCGACCATGAGTTTGATGTCGCCGCCCACGGCATGGCGAACCGCTTCGATAGCGTCGATATCCTGCTGCAATCGATCGCGCCCGAGCCGGAGCTTGATCGCCCCAAAGCCTCCTTCCGCGACCAGAGCGAGCGCCTCGTCGGCGAGCTTGGCGGTATCGGTGAGCCACAACGCGTTGCTGTTATAAGCGGGCACGGTGCCGATGTCTCCGCCCAGCAATCGCGCCAGCGGGAGATTCGCGGCTTTCGACAACGCGTCCCAGGCCGCCATGTCCAGGCCTGCGATGGCGATCATTGCAAGACCTTCGAGACCGACCAGACTTAAAGACTTGCGCCCGCTCTGAAAATCGGACAAAGGCGCGAGGCGCTGGCCTTTTTTATCGGCCGCCAGGTCGCTTATGATCGATACGATGTACTTCATCGAATGAGCGAGATACGGTTCGAGATAGCTGCATCCGCTTATGCCCTCGTTTGTCCTGAGCGTGATGGCGACGACTGGCCAGTCCGAAAAGCTTCCGACCTTCGACACGATTGGCCGCTTCAACGGGATGAGCACGGCTTGTAACTCGACCGAATGATAGGTCAGTTGCTCCAGTGGCTTCATGTCTTCCTCCGTGCCGATGTATTTTTTTCAGCCGGCTTGGCGCGCTTCTGTGCCGTTGCCGAGGCGGGGTTAATCGACAGGCGCGTATTGCATTTCCCCGTTACCGAACGACCAATTCTCCCGCGCGACCTCGACCAGGTTGATCCAGACGTCTTCTTTTCGCAGCCCCGTCTTTGACGAAATGCCGTCGGCCACGGCGGCGTAAAAAGCCTTCTTGACATCGACCGAACGGCCGCTATTCCAGGTGATCTGGATGAAAACGATCGACGGAGAGTAGGAGATGCCGAGATAGCCATCGGCCGGATAGACGAGTTCGTCAACATCATGGCGAGTGACGATCTGAAACTTGTCGTTGGCGGGGACGCCGGCGATCGAAGTCATCGCCTCGTAGACGGTGTCGCTGACAGCCTGAGCGACGGCGGGTGACGCGGATTTCGAAAGGTCGATTCGGACGAGTGGCATAGTGGCCTCAAAGCGGGCGTGCGTGATAACACCCACTAGGCTAGACTTGATCGATGCTTTCCAAAAGCGAATATTCAGACTGCTTTGAATGACGGAATGGAATAATGATCGAAGAACTGAAGTCTTTCGTGATGGTGGTC